>CACZKM010000007.1 GCA_902781745.1 Oscillospiraceae bacterium | reverse complement strand
CTTCGCTCTGAATAAAGCTCGCTTCCATCTCCATACCGAAAAAGTATTGCGCATCTGCATGCGAGAATGAATAAAGCTGCTCACCGCGGCGCGGGTCATTGATCGGCAGAGGCTTATTATAAACGTCTGTGATGTTTGTATAGTCGGATGAAATCCTTGTCGGGTCAAGCTCATTATACGGCATAAACTGACCGTGACCCTGGCTGTTAGTGTTGGTTTCTATCGTACCTAACTGGTTGTAAACGGTAAAGTTTCCGTCCTGCTCCAGCTCTGCAAAGTTCTGAGTGCTGAAGTACTGGAAATAACCTGTTCCGTCGTAAATGCTCTTGATGAAAAGATGGTTGGCGTCCGTAGCGTCGCCGAATAATTCTTCAAGCGACGTACCGGTATACGTCGCGCGGGGGTAACCATCCGCATCAAGCTGATTGGTAACAAGATTGCGCGTCGCTAATTTAAGATCAACATAAGAAGTTGACTGCGCACCAAGAACA
The DNA here is from genome assembly GCA_902781745.1 of Oscillospiraceae bacterium. Classification (GTDB taxonomy): domain Bacteria; phylum Bacillota; class Clostridia; order Oscillospirales; family Oscillospiraceae; genus Evtepia. The sequence goes on along the minus strand of CACZKM010000007.1, from coordinate 85,676 downwards.
TTAGTCTGCTTGCGGTTTCGTCCGCCGCCGCCGTCCGCCGGGCCAAGGCTCTGGACGGCGGCATCACCCTGGACGGTCTCCCCGTCTTCACCACCGCCCGGGCCGGGACGGGACAGGTCCTGTCCGTGGCCGTGGGGGACGAGGCCTCCAACCCCGCCATCGAGGCCGTGGAGGGCCCCCTGGACATCCGCTACGAGGACGACGATCTTCTCATCCTGGACAAGGCCGGGGGGGTGCCCGTCCACCCCAGCCAGGGCCACCACGGGGACACGCTGGCAAATTTCCTCTATCATCATTACGAAACAATCGGGCTCACCGCCGCCTTCCACCCCGTCAACCGGCTGGACCGGGGGACCTCGGGCCTCATGGCGGTGGCCAAGCACGCCCACGCCCACGAGCGCCTCCAGGCCCAGCTCCGGGACGGGACCCTAAAGCGGACCTACCTGGCGGTGTGCCAGGGGGTCCCCGATCCCCTTTCCGGGGTCATCGACTTGCCCATCGCCCGCCAGCCCGGCTCGGTGCTCCGGCGGCAGGCGGACCCGGCGGGCTCCCCCGCCCGGACCCATTACCGGGTGCTGGACACGGGGAACGGGCGGAGCCTGGTCTCCCTGGCCCTGGACACCGGGCGGACCCATCAGATCCGGGTCCACCTGAGCTGGCTGGGCTGTCCCCTGGCGGGGGACTTCCTCTACGGGACCGAGGACCCGGCCCTCCCCAACCGGTTCGCCCTCCACTCGGCCTCCCTGACCCTGCGCCAGCCGGTGACCGGCCAGGTCCTTGCCCTGACCTCTCCCCTGCCCGATGAACTCTACGCTCTGTTACAGGAGAACTGATATGGACCCTCTCTCTCAGCTTCCCATCCCCCTGCTGGCCTGGTACCGGGACAACGCCCGGGACCTGCCCTGGCGGCGGGACCCCGACCCCTACCGGGTGTGGGTGTCGGAGATCATGCTTCAGCAGACCCGGGTGGCGGCGGTGCTGGGCTACTACGCCCGGTTCCTGGATGCCTTCCCCACGGTGGCGGACCTGGCCGCCGGGGAGGAAGAAAAGCTCATGAAGCTCTGGCAGGGCCTGGGGTACTACAGCCGGGCCCGGAACCTCCAAAAAGCCGCCCGGCAGATCATGGACCGCCACGGCGGGGTCTTTCCGTCGGACTACAGGGACATCCGGGCCCTGGCGGGGATCGGGGACTACACCGCCGGGGCCATCGCCTCCATCGCCTTCGGCCAGCCCGTCCCGGCGGTGGACGGCAACCTCCTCCGGGTGGCCGCCCGGGTCATGGGGGACCCCACCGACGTGACCACCGCCAAGGGCAAGCGGCACTTCACCGAGGCCCTCCGGCAGGTGATGCCCCTGGAGGCCCCGGGGCGGTTCAACCAGGCCATGATGGACCTGGGGGCCACGGTCTGCCTGCCCAACGGCGCGCCCCTGTGCCGGCAATGCCCCGCCCGGGATTTCTGCGCCGCCTGCCGGACGGGCCGCACCGGGGCGCTCCCCGTCCGCCCGGCGAAAAAGCCCCGGCGGCGGGAGGACCGGGTGGTCTTCCTCCTCTTCCGGGAGGGCAAGGTGGCCCTGCGGAAGCGCCCCGCCAAGGGCCTGCTGGCGGGATTGTGGGAGTATCCCAATTCCCTTGCCCCGGCGGAGGATTTCCTGACAGACCAGGGCGTCTCCGTCTCCGATCTGGCCTTCGGCGGCGCGGGGACCCACATCTTCACCCACGTGGAGTGGCACATGACCGCCCGGGTGGGAGAGGTCCAAAGCGAGACCCTCCCCGGGGGCTGGGTGTGGGCGGGGAAGGCGGACTGGTCCGGGACCTACGCCATCCCCAGCGCCTTCGCCCCCTTCCGGGACCTGGTGGAAGGGAGGCTGCTGTGAGTACCCTGTCCTTTGACCCCCGGGCCTGCACCCTCTGCCCCCGGATGTGCCGGGCCGACCGGACCAAGGCCGCCGGCCGGTGCCGGATGCCCGAAACCCCCGTCCTGGCCCGGGCCGCCCTCCACCGGTGGGAGGAACCCCCCCTGTCCGGCACCAGAGGGGCGGGGACGGTGTTCTTCTCCGGCTGCTCCCTGGGGTGCGTCTTCTGCCAGAACTACGAGATCAGCCAGGAGGACAAGGGGAAGGCCGTCACCCCGGACCGGCTCCGGGCCATCTTCTTTGAACTCATCCACGCCGGGGCCCACAACATCGACCTGGTGAACCCCTCCCACTACGCCCATGTGGTCCTGGAGGCCCTGTCGGACCCCCTCCCCGTCCCCGTGGTGTGGAACAGCGGGGGATATGACCGGGTGGAGACCCTCCGGGCCCTGGAGGGGAAGGTGCAGATCTACCTGCCCGATTACAAATACCCCGACGAGGCCGGGGCCAGGCGGTATTCCGGGGCGGCGGACTACCCCGAGACTGCCCGAAGGGCCATCACGGAGATGGTCCGGCAGACGGGGCCCTATGCCCTGGACGGGGACGGCCTGCTGACCCGGGGGGTGGTCATCCGCCACCTCCTTCTCCCCGGACGGCTGGCCCGGGCCAAGGAGGTCATGGACTGGGTGGCGTCGGCCTTCCCGCCAAAGACCGTCCTCTTCTCCCTCATGAGCCAGTACCTCCCCTGGGGCCGGGCGGCGGACTTCCCCGAGATCGACCGCCGCCTGCGGAAGAGCGAGGTCCGGGCGGCGGCGGACTACATGGCCAACCTGGGGCTGGAGGGCTACGCCCAGGGCCCCGAGGCCGCCCAGGCGGACTATATCCCCGCCTTTGACCTCTCCGGCGTATAAAAAATCCATGCAAAGTGTATATCTCCCTGTGTCCCGGTCAAGAATAGGGGCGAGGACGTTGTATGCGTCCCACACCTACGACCGACGACACAGGGAGGTATGTTTTATGAGCGAAAGACCGCGCCGGAAGAACGGCGGGCTGGAGAGCAAGGCTTACTACATCGTCCTGCTGCTCTGTCTCGCCGCCATCGGCGTCTGCGGGTATTTTCTCACCCAGGGCCTGCTGGCCGCCCGGACGGGGGGCTTCGGCCAGGACCCCGCCGCCGCCGTCAGCGGCCAGGCCGCGCTGGAGGACCAGCGGGAGGCCATCCGCAGAGCCGACGAGAAGCTGAAGGCCCAGGCCAAGGCCAAAGAGGCGGCGGAGAAGGCCAGGGAGAAGGAGGCCGCGGAGAAGACCGCCCAGCCGGCGGCCAAAGAGCCGGCGGCCCCCGCCGCCCCCGCCCAGGAGACCGCCGTCTACGTCTGGCCGGTGGAGGGGGCGGTGGACCGGCCCTTCAGCCTGGAGGTCTTCGCCTACGACCCCACCATGGGGGACTGGCGGACCCACGACGGCCTGGACATCGCCGCCGAAGCCGGGGTGGCCGTGGGGGCCTGCGCCGCGGGCACGGTGGAGTCCGTGGAGGACGACGACCTGCTGGGGGTGACGGTGACCGTGGACCACGGGGCGGGGCTGAAGAGCGTCTACGCCAACCTCAGGGACCCGGCCTCGGTGGACCCCGGGGACCCGGTGGAGGCCGGGACGGTCATCGGGGCGGTGGGGGCCACCGCCATCGGGGAGAGCGCCGGGGGAAGCCACCTGCACTTTGCCATGAAGGAGTACGGGGTGCCGGTGGACCCGGCGAACTATCTGCACTGACCAAAAAACGGGGCCTGCCGTAAAACACGCGGCAGGCCCCGTCCCATGGGATGTCATACTAGTCTCAATTAAAAAGCTTGAAAAGCTTTTTATAGCGCCAAAGGCGCGTTTGAGACTGCATGAGACGGCATGACGCGCTTGCGCGGCATGAGCGTGCGCAGCACGCGGATTCCCAAATTAAAGTTTTTAATTTGGGAATAGTATCAGATTACGGATTCGCCCGGTCCAGCATGGTCACGATCTGGGACCGGGTGCCGACGCCCACATGGCCCCGGTCGGGCCAGATGACGCCGCCGGTGATCCCGTCGGCCACCACGATATCATAGGAGGGTACGGTCCCCCGCCGGGATACAAGGGGTTTGTGCTCATTCTCTTCGATTCTCCCGCTGCTCCCGGCGGTACTCCGTGGGGGAGACCCCCTCCACCTCCCGGAAGGCCCGGGTGAACTTGCTCTGGCTCTCATACCCCACCGCCCGGGCGATCTCCGCTACGGAGCCGGCGGTCTCCCGAAGGAGGCGGGCGGCCTCCCGGGCCCGGTACTGCTTCATATAGGCGGCGATGGGCTGGCCGTAGACCGCCTTGAAGGTGGCCTTCAGGGCGGTGGTGTTCATGAGATACCGCCGGGCCAGGTCCTCGATGGTGGGGCGGCGGTCCAGGTGGGCGGTGAGCTCCCGGTGGACCGCCTTGACGATCTCCACCTGCTCCGACCGCACCCGGTCCAGGGGCTTCTCCCCCGCCGGGTCGATGAGGGAGAGGAAGAGCAGGAGCTCCTGGACCTTCAGCCCGCAGTAGGCCGGGCGGAGGGCGGCGGGCAGGTCGTAGAGCACATCAAAAATGCGCCCGATCCGCGCCCCGGCGGGCAGGGCGGTGACGCCCCCGTCGGGGCAGAACTTGTCCGCCAGGCCCATGGGGTCCACCCCCGCCTGACGGAGGGGCTCCGGCAGGGCCGCCGCCAGGGCCGCGGGCTCCAGCTCCAGGGCGATGCCCTCGTAGCGGCCCAGGGGGAAGCGGAGGAGGGAGTCGGCGCACCGGTCCATCCGGTGGAGGGAGAGGTCCCCGGCCCCCATGTAGAGGGTGAAGCCCCCGTCCATCTCCCAGCCGATCCGCCCGGACCGGCAGTGGTCGATCTCCAGGGCGCTCCCCCGGGGCTCGTGGCGGTGGGCGTGGGCCGGTCCGTCGAAGCGCTGGTAGGTCAGCACCGCCCCCGGCAGGACCTCCAGCCGGTCCTCGGTGTGGTGATGGGCCATGGTCCTCCCTCCCTTCGTTTTGCTGGGACAAGTATACCACGGGCGGGGGCGGGTGTCCAGCGGGGGGGAAACAACACCGCCCCCGGAACGTCAGGTCGTTCCGGGGGCGGCGCTTAGTTGTCTTTCGATTTACAAACCGGGCTGGCGGTGCAGCCGTCGCAGCCGCAGCCGCAGCCGCCGGTCTTCCGGGTCTTCCAAACCCGCCGGGCCGCCAGGCCGATGACCACCGCCAGGGCGGCGATGAGCAGGAGATCAACAGCGTTCATCTTACACACCTCCCAGGATCAGGATGCCCACGGCCCGGACGATGAGGGCCACGATCCAGGCCAGCACGCACTGCCAGACCACCACGCCCACGGCCCACTTGTGGCCCATCTCCCGCCGGATGGAGGCGATGGCCGCCACGCAGGGGGTGTAGAGGAGGCTGAAGACCAGCATGGTGGCCGCCGTCAGGCCGTTCATCACCGCGGTGACCCCGCCGGCGTAGAGGACCTCCATGACGGAGACCACGCTCTCCTTGGCCATGAAGCCGGAGATCAGGGAGGTGACGATCCGCCAGTCCCCCAGGCCGATGGGCTTGAGCAGGGGGGCCAGCCACCCCGCCGCCAGGGCCAGGATGCTGTCCTGGGGGTCGGTGACCAGGTTGAACTGGGGGGAGAGGTTGGACAGGAACCACACCACCACCGTGGCGATGAGGATGATGGAGAAGGCCCGCTGCAAAAAGTCCTTGGCCTTGTCCCACAGGAGCCTTGCCACGTTCCCCGGGCTGGGGACCCGGTAGTTGGGCAGCTCCATCACCAGGGGGACGGGCTCCCCCCGGAAGAGGGTCTTCTTATACAGGAAGGCGATGAGGACGCCGCAGAGGATGCCCAGGACGTAGAGCCCCGTCATGATGAGCCCCCCCTTGCCGGGGAAGAAGGCCGCCACGAAGAAGCCGTAGATGGGGATTTTCGCCGTGCAGCTCATGAAGGGGGTCAGGAGGATGGTCATGCGCCGGTCCCGGTCGCTGGGCAGGGTCCGGGTGGACATCACCGCCGGGACCGTGCAGCCGAAGCCAATGACCATGGGCACGATGGACCGGCCCGACAGCCCCAGCTTCCGGAGGAAGTGGTCCATGAAGAAGGCCACCCGGGCCATGTAGCCGCTGTCCTCCAGGAGGGAGAGGAAGAAGAACATCACCACGATGATGGGCAGGAAGGACAGGACGCTCCCCACCCCCTCGAAGATGCCGTTGATGATCAGGCCGTGGATCACGTCGTTGACCCCGGCGGCGGCCAGGGCCCCGTCCACCGCGTCGGTGAGGCGCCCCACCCCCAGGGCCACCAGGTCCTGGAGCCAGGCCCCGATGACGTTGAAGGTCAGGTAGAAGACCACCCCCATGATGGCGATGAACATGGGGATGGCGGTGAAGCGGCCGGTGAGGACCCGGTCGATCTTCCCGCTGCGGACCCGCTCCCGGCTCTCCTCCGGGGCGGTGACGCAGGCGGCGCACACCCGCTCGATGAAGGCAAAGCGCATATCCGCCATGGCCGCCGCCCGGTCCAGGCCCCGGTGGACCTCCATCTGCCTGGTGATCTCCTCCAGGACCAGCTTCTCGTCGCCGGTGAGGGCCAGCTTTTCCAGGATGAGGTCGTCCCCCTCCACCAGCTTCCCGGCGGCGAAGGCCACCGGCAGGCCGGCGGCCTCCCCGTGGTCCTCGATGAGGTGGCGGACCGAGTGGAGGCACCGGTGAAGGGCCCCGCCGTTGTCGTCCTTGCCGCAGAAGTCCTGGCGGAGGGGCCGCTCCTGGTATTTCGCCACGTGGATGGCGTGGTCCACCAGCTCCGCCACGCCCTCGTTTTTCGCCGCGGAGATGGGCACCACCGGCACCCCCAGCATGGCCTCCATGCGGTTGACGTCGATGGACCCCCCGTTGCCCCGGAGCTCGTCCATCATGTTCAGGGCCACCACCATGGGCACGTCCATCTCCAGAAGCTGCATGGTCAGATAGAGATTCCGCTGGAGGTTGGTGGCGTCCACGATGTTGATGATGGCCCGGGGCTTCTCCTCCAGGACGAAGTTCCGGGAGACCAGCTCCTCGCTGGAATAGGGGGACATGGAGTAGATCCCCGGCAGGTCGGTGATCCGGGTGTTGGGCCAGCCCCGGATGACCCCGTCCTTCCGGTCCACGGTGACCCCGGGGAAGTTGCCCACGTGCTGGTTGGCCCCGGTGAGCTGGTTGAAGAGGGTGGTCTTGCCGCTGTTCTGGTTGCCCACCAGGGCGAAGGTCAGGGTGGTCCCCTCCGGGAGCTCCTCCCCCTCGCCGGGCTTGTGGTACTTGCCCCCCTCCCCCAGGCCGGGGTGGTCGGGGGCCTCCGGGGGCTCCGCCGCCGGGGACGGGAGGGTCTCCCCCGCCGCCAGGGGCTCGATGGTGATCTTCTCCCCGTCGGCCCGGCGGAGGGCCAGCTCGTAGCCGTGGAGGCGGACCTCCATGGGGTCCCCCAGGGGGGCCAGCTTCACCAGGGTGACCGCCGCCCCGGGGATGACCCCCATATCCAGCAGATGCTGCCGCAGGGCGCCCTCGCCCCCCACGGCGGTGATCCGCCCGCTCTGGCCGATGGCCAGGTCTTTTACCGTCATGTCCTCTCTCCTTCCCCCATGGCAAAAGTTAGATTTCGCTAACCTCCATGGATACCAAAGCTCCCATCCGGTGGAGGGGAGCGCCGCGTCCTGATTGGTTATCCTATGCTTCCTCTGGTTGCTCTAGTATAACTTTTGTTGCCGGGGAAGTCAAGGGTTTTCTGCCGATTCCACAATTTTTGTCGAACGGGAAGGAACGGGAGGGCGGCGGGTTCCCCTGCGAAGGCGATGAAAGCGCAGCGGAGCCCTCTCCGTCACTGGCTCCTTTGCTGCCGCGATGAGAGCGTAACGGAGCCCTCTCCGTCACGGCTCCTTTGCTGCCGCGATGAGAGCGTAACGGAGCCCTCTCCGTCACGGCTTCGCCGTGCCACATTTTCTGTGGTTGCTTCGCTTTATCTTATCAAACTGTCCCCCGGACAGTTTGACTCCCAGAGGGAGAGGTGCCCCAGTGCGCACACTGGGGCGGAGAGGGCTACGTTCTGTCCATATCGCGCTGCCAAAGGATGGGGCGAAGAGGGCTCCGTTCCGTTTATCTCGCGATTGCTATGGAAGCCACTGACAAGGCTCCGTTCCGTCTATATCCCGCGAATAAAGCAGCTCTGTCAGAGGCGCTTTCCAACATCCGTTTACCGGGACGCCTTTACTCCTCTTCCGCTTCTCTCATGATCAGCAGATCGCAGTCCGGCGCCTTTTTCACGATATAGGAGGCCACCGACCCCAGCTTTTGCAGGGGGCCCCGGCTGGACCGGGTCATCATGATGAGGTCGAACTTCTCCTTCTTGGCGTACCGGACGATCTCCGGGCCGGGGGTGCCGAAGAGAAGCTGGGTGCGGACCTGATAGCCCGCCAGGCTTTCGGCCAGCTCCGCCAGCCGGTGCTTGGCCTCCTCGGCATACTTCTCGAAAATCTTGCTCATCTCCACCCGCTCATCCTTGAACTCCACCATCAGCAGGGTGACGTCGGCCTCGTCGGGCCGGTAGGAGTGCTTGAGCATCTCGATGGTGCGGGCGCTGCGGGGACTGCCGTCGATGGGCAGCAGGATCTTTTTCATGATGATCCCTCCTTCGTTGGTTTGCCGGGCCGGACCCGGACCGGAATTACGGAAGCACGGATTAAAGCACCGCGCCAGATTGTCGAGTGGATTTTCTGCCTGATGAAGCCGAGAAACCGCAGGAATCCTTTTTGGATTTCAAGGTTTTGAGGTAAAATCAGGCTGGAAAGCCACCGGCAAGATGGTTGCGGGGATTTATTCCGTGGTTCCTTACAACTTCTTCTTCAGGGCGTCTACGGCGCCGCCCACGGCGCCGGTGACCTTCCCGGCGGCCTCGCCGATGGCCGCGCCGGCCTTCTCCACGGCATTGCCCGCCTCGTCCTTGCCGCCGGCCAGCTTGGTCTTGGCCTCGGCAATGATCTTCTTCACGGCCTCGTCAGGCAGGTCCACCCCCAGCACGCTCTCCACGGCCTTGATGGGGTCCTTCTTGAACTGGGCCTTGAGGGCGTCGTCGTTCTTCAGCCGGTCCACCAGCTTGTCGATCTTGCCCTTGATGTCCTTCATTTCGATCATGACAGGTCCCTCCTTGTATTTCTCAGTCTTTTTGCAGCTCGATCTTGTCCGTCGCCGCGTTCTTCTGGACGCTGGCGATGCCGTTCTTGCAGCTTGCCATGGCGGTGTAGCCCTCGCTGACGGCGATGATCTGGCCGTTGGTGGCCTTGAGACGGAAGCGGAACTCCCCCGCCTTGTCCTTGTAGATCTCAAACTTGGGGTGCTTGACCTTCTCGAAGCCCTCCTCCGTCTGGTCCTCGATGTTGGCGGCGGGGGCGTTGCGCATGACGCTGGCCACCCCGCTGCGGCAGCTTGCCATGGACTTGTAGACCTGCGAGGTGGCGATGACCTCGCCGTTGCCCGCCTTCAGGTCGAACTTCACGCCGGTGTTGGTGGTTCTGATCACGAATTTACCCATGGTGTACACCTCCTGATCCGATGGGTGTTGCTACTTGGATTGTAGACCATGCCCATAAAAAATGCAAGAGGTTTGGGGGAAAACTGTCGAAACCCACCAATTATTTATTTTGACAACACCAGTTTGCCCCGGCGGACCCGGCGGGATACCTCCCGGGGGAAATTATCCCTCGATGACCTTCTTGATGGCAGCCAGGAGGTCGCCGTACTCGGTGAAGGCCTCCAGGTCGGGGTTGTCCGCCTTGATCTGGTCGGTGGTGCGGAAGAGGAAGCCCTTCTGGCTGGCCCGGATCATGGCCAGGTCGTTGAAGCTGTCCCCCGCGGCGATGGTGTCAAAGTTGGTGGACTGCAGGGCCTGGACCGCGTGGAACTTCTGGTTCTCCTGGCGCATCCTGAAGCCGGTGATCGCCCCGTCGGGGGCCACCACCAGCTCGTTGCAGAACAGGGTGGGCCAGTTGAGCTTCTCCATCAGGGGCTTGGCGAACTGGGTGAAGGTGTCGCTGAGGATGATGACCTGGGAGAAGGTCCGCAGCTCGTCGAGAAATTCCCGGGCGCCGGGCAGGGGGTCGATCTTGGCGATGGTCTCCTGGATCTCCTTCAGGCCCAGGCCGTGCTCCTTGAGCACCCCCAGCCGCCAGGTCATGAGCTTGTTGTAGTCGGGCTCGTCCCGGGTGGTGCGCTTGAGCTCCGGGATGCCGCTGGCCTCGGCGAAGGCGATCCAGATCTCGGGGACGAGAACGCCCTCCATGTCCAAACACGTCACATACATCGTTGGTTCCTCCTTGTGATTGATACTGGGCCTTGTTTGAAAAATAGGCAATATGCCAAATGGCGAGGGATATTTTCTAGTTACCAATGTGGCTTCGCCTGCGATTCGACCGAACAGTCCCCCGGACTGTTCGACAGATGAAGCAAAATTTTCGTGGGAATCCTGTATGGATTTCAAGAAAATTTGGCGAAATATGGCGGAAATAGACCCGCCAGTGGGCATGTTGACGTTTTTCAAACAGGCCCTGGTTTCATGGGATATGTCCTTCAACGGTCCGGAGACCGGTGCGTTCTCTGGGAGTATACCATGTTTTTCTGGAAAACACAAATGTTTTTCCCCAGACCGGTCCCCCTTGGTCCGCTTTTTTTCGCTTTGTTGAACTTCCCCGAAATCCCAGCGGAAAGGTTGTGTAAAACGACAAGGGTAAATTGGTTGACCCAGGGGAGTTAGCAGGTGTATACTACTAAATGTTAGCCAGCACTAACGAAAGAAAGGGAAGGCTAACGACCCCAGAGAGAAGGAGGGACGCCCATGGACCGGGGAGAACAGCTCATGGAAGTCTTGAGCGAGCTGATCAACAAGAAGGAGGCCCTGGACCGGCTGACCTGGCGGACCGTGGCCCGGGACCTGAACCCCACGGAGCTGCGGTGCGTGGAATACATCGGCCGCCGCGCCGGGGTCAACGCCACCCGCCTGGCGGAGGCCTTTTCCATGACCACCGGGGCGGCCAGCAAGCTCACCAAGCGGCTCCTGGCCCGGGACCTGGTGACCCGGTATCAGAAGCTGGAGAACCGGAAGGAGGTCTACTTCCGCCTGAGCCCCCAGGGGGAGGAGCTCTTCGCCGTGCTGGCGGAGATCCGGGCCAAGCTCAACCGCCGGGACGAGGCCATCTTCTCCGACCTGGACGAGGGGGTCTACGACGCCATCCTCCGCTTCGCCCGGACCTACTGCAACCACCTGGACAGCCTGGCCCGCCGCCGGGCCTATCCCAGAGGGGACGTCCAGGAGTATTAGTTTGTGCTAACTGCATGAAAGCCCCCGGCCTCTCCTGTGGGATTTGCACCAACTTGGAGAACCGGGCAAAAAAGGATTGACAAAGTCGTTAGCCTATGCTAATCTATAACCAACCTACGAGACACCGATTTCTTGGCATTTGATCGGGTACCTCAAACATAAAACCGCCTCCATGGGTACGGAGGCGGTTTTTTTGTGTTCCGTTCGCGGTGCAGCGCCGCACCGGCCATCAGTGCCACACCAGCCAGAGGAAGACGTAGCTGACGCACACCGCCGCCAGGGTGAAGGGCACCCCGATCCGGGCGAAGTCCTGGAAGGACACGTCGTGGCCCTCCCGCATGAGCAGGCCCACCCCGGTGACGTTGGCCGAGGCCCCGAAGGGGGTCAGGTTCCCCCCCAGGGTGGCCCCGGAGAGGAGGCCGAAGTACAGGAGATAGGGCTCCATGCCCAGGGCGGAGGTCACCCCCGCCAGCACCGGCAGCATGGTGGCCACATAGGGGATATTGTCCACAAAGGCGGAGATGGCCACGGAGCCGAAGAGGATGACGGTGTAGAGGACGAAGAGGTCGCTACCCCCCACCTTGACGATCCACCCGGCGAAGTCGTCCACCAGCCCCACCTGGGTGATGGCGGCGATGACGATGAAGAGGCCCACCAGCAGCAGGAGGATGGAGGTATCCACCGCCTCGAAGGCGGCCCACAGCCGCTTTTTGTCCCCGGTCCTGATCCGGTCCCGGGCCATGGTCACCGCCGCCAGGGCCAGACAGATGAGGCCGTTGGTCACGTCGGGCTTGTGGGGCACGAAGGAGGCGGCGATGAGGCAGGCGATGACCGCCAGGAGCATGAAGCCGGGGAACTTGTCCCCCACCGGGGTCTTCCCCCCGGGGGTGACGGGCTGGGTGTCCTTCCGGAAGAGGAAGCACATGACCCCCACCGCCGCCAGGGCCCCCAGCTCCACGGCGAAGAAGATGCCCGGTTTGCCCTCCATCCAGAAGAAGGAGGTGAAGTCCATGCCGGCGTAGTCTCCCAGCATGATGGAGGTGGTGTCCCCCACCAGGGTGGCCGCCCCCTGGAGGTTGGAGGAGACGGCGATGGACAGGATCATGGGCACGGGGTTGATGCCCTGCTTTTTGCACACCGCCATGCCCACCGGGGCCACCATGAGGACGGTGGCCACGTTGTCGATGAAGGCGGAGATCAGGCCGGCGAAGACCGACATATACACCGCCACCCACTTGACGCTCTTCGACCGGGCCATGAGCTCGTCGGCGATGCGGCTGGGCATTTTGGAGTCAATGAAATAGTGGACGATGACCATGGTGCCGGCGATCATGAAGAGGACGTTCCAGTTCACAGCCCCGGGCAGGGCCCGGAGGGGCAGGAGCCGGGCGACGAGGGCAATGGCCGCCGCCCCCAGAGCCACCCAGGTCCGCCGCCGGGGCAGGAGGACCATGAGGACGTACATCAGCAGGAACAGGCACAGGGCGAAGAGTTTCAACCGTCCTCTCCCCTTTCGCTAAAATATCTGTACTATAATAGCCTATCCGCACGGGATATGCAAGAGGAAATGGGGGCGCGATAACAAAGGCGCAGGCAAATCACACTCCCGTTACCGGCTTCCTTGCAAACGCGATCAAACTGCAACGGAGCCCTCTCCGTTATCGGCTCCCTTGTTACCGCGATGAGAGCGCAACGGAGCCCCCTCCGTCACTGGCTCCCTTGTTCACGCGATGAAAGCGCAACGGAGCCCTCTCCGTCACTGGCTCCCTTGTTACCGCGATGAGAGCGCAACGGAGCCCTCTCAGTCATTTGCTTCGCAAATGCCAGCTCCCCCGGAGGGGGAGCCAAGGAGGTTAGTACAGCCTCGCAAAGCTGTACTACTCTTGCCTCTCCCTCCGGGAGAGGTGGCACGGCGAAGCCGTGACGGAGAGGGCTCCGTTAAGTCCATATCGCGTTTTCAGGGGACCGCACATTCACCGGACGTGTTGACAGCATCCCCTTTATGCGGTTCCGGTTTATTCCGCCATGAGGCTCTCGCCCAAAGCGTCGGACACGGGGGTCTCCGGCGTGGGGGCGGGGGGCTCGGGAAGCGGCGTCGTTTCTGCGGGGGCGGGCTCCGCCGGGGCCTCGGCCTCGGACGGGGTCTCCCCGGCCTCGCCGGTCTCCTGGCTGTCGCTCTCGGCGGGCCGGGTGGGCTCCGTCGGGGCGGGGGCGGGCTGAGACGCAGGCGTCTGGTTCCCCGCAGGCTGCTGGGCGGGGGCGGGAGACTCGCTGCCGCCGGTCTCGGCAGGCTCCTTCCCTTCCTCCACCGCCTGGTTGAGGTCGGAGAGGGGGATCTGGAGCCGGGCGGGGGCGTTGTTCTCGCCGGGCAGGTACATCAGGGGATCCACCAGCTCGCCGTTGAGGTGGACCTCAAAGTGGCAGTGGGGGCCGGTGGACCGGCCGGTGGAGCCCACGGCGGCGATGGTCTGGCCCTTGGTCACCACGTCCCCGGCCTTCACCAGGAAGCCGGAGTTGTGGCCGTAGAGGGTCTCGAAGCCGTTGCCGTGGTCGATGATCACCAGGTTGCCGTAGCTCCCCTTGACGCCGGCGAAGGTCACCGTGCCGTCGGCCGCCGCGTGGACGGCGGTGCCCATGGGGGCGGGGATGTCGATGCCCCGGTGGAAGTTCAGGCCGCCGAAGATGTGGCGGTAGCCGTAGTCCGAGGAGATGGACCCCCGGACGGGCCACTGGAACATGATATCGCCCACGCTGAAGAAGTCATAGAGCTCGGGGTGGCTGCCGTAGCCCACGGCCACCAGCAGGGGCTCCGCCTTCTGCCGGGTGACGCTGGACAGGTCCGTGGCGGCCACGGGCACGCCGCAGCGCTTGGTCACCCGGGTCATGACGGTCTCGGACCCGGCCTTGCCCTCCACCAGCACCTCCTGGGTGCCCATGGGGAGGGTGGAGTCCAGGAGGGTGAGCTTCTCCGGATCCACGGTGCGGTCGGTCACCTGCTCCTCCACGGCGGCCACCACCAGCAGGGAGCAGGTCTGCTCCACGGCGATGGTCTGGCCGGGGGTCAGGGGGGCCTCGGTGAGGACCAGGTCCTCCTCGTTGGTGGTCACCGCCTGGGCGGCGTCCACGGCGGCGTAGGCCTCCCGGACGGCTTCCGCCGCCAGGGCCTCGGGGTCGCTGACCGCAATGTCGGCGGGGTCGATGGCGTCGGTTGCCCCGTTCAGGCTCTTTTCAGGGTCCGCCGCCGGCCCGGGGTCGGCGGCCCCTTCTCCGGTGACGGCGGTCTCGCCCAGGATCTCGTCCAGGGCGGCAATGTCGGTGTCAGTGGCCGCGATCTCCAGGTCCGCGCTGTCGTTGAGCTCCTCCAGCCGCTGGGGATCCATGGCGAAGGTCCGGGCCACGCTCTCCATGGTGTCTCCCGCCTGGGTGGTGTAGGGGAAGACCCGGGTCACGGGGGCGGACAGGGCCTGGACCAGCTCGTCCTCGGTGAGGACCTTCTCGTCCCTGGCCTGGAAGGTGCGGCTGACGCCGATCTCACTCTCGATGGCCAGGTCCACGGTGGCGGCGGTGCGGTAGGACTCCTTCACCCGCTCCAGGGCCCGGGAGATGTCGTCGGCCTTCTCCGCCGCGCCCACGGCCTTCCCGTCTACGGTGAGGGAGAAGACCTGGGTGAGCTCGGGCACCTGCTCCAGCAGGGAGGTGGTGGCCTCGGTGAGGGGGGCGACGCTGTCTCGGGGGACCAGGGCAGACTTGATCTGCAGGTCCTGGCCGAAGGAGTAGTCGGTATCCAGGAGATCGGAGGTCAGGGCCTCGGCCCGCACCACGGCGGACGCCAGGGCGTCCTTGTTGGCCACATAGGCGATGGTGCTGCCCTGATACTCCACCGAGTAGCCGGTGGTGTACACGGCGCTGACCCCCGCGCCAACGGCGGCGGCCCCGGCCACGCACAGGGCGGCCACGGTGAGCCGCAGCCGTTTCTTCTTCTTCTCATTCTGATTCTCCGCGGCGGCCTGCTCCAATTCCTTGCCCATGAAGACCTCCTCCTTTCTAATCAGTATCATTTCATGCCGAAAACGGGGCACAGCTCATCAGACTAGACAATGCTCCGAGTTTCAGGTTACAGCATTGTAACATGTTTTCCGCCGGGACGCAAGGAAAAAATCCGGGTTTTTCTCACCTTTTTGATTTGGTTCCCTTCCGCTCCCGGTGAGGATGATCGGGGCTGTCCCAAAAAAATCCCCAGATATGGTGCCGAAGTCACAGAAACCCACAGGAATTTGTGGTAGACTGGGGCCAGAAAACAAAGAGAGGTGTTTCCCATGCGCAGTTCCATCGAGCTGATCAACAAGGACAATCTGTCCATGGACTATATCGAGGCGGAGATCGCCCAGTGCGAAAAGGCCCGGAACCGGAAGGTCCGGAAGGCGGAGTTCGTGGACAACGGCGACGGCACCAGCACCCAGCGGTTCTGGTTCCAGCCCGTGGAGTTCGACCGCATCCGCCGGATCACCGGGTATCTGGTGGGGGATCTGAACCGGTTCAACGACGCCAAGCGGGCGGAGGTTATGGACCGGGTGAAGCATAATTGTTCTTGTACGGAGTCTTGATTTTGGCTGCGGAAGAGGTTGTGCGTTGTTCGCAGGGTTTTACTATGCCCGCGGCGTTGCTCTAACCTCTCGGCCCCCCTTGCCAAGGGGGTCGAAGTGTCCGGGGGACACTTCGGTCAAATCCAAGGCGCGATAGCGCACATTGATTCTTCTGGCACGGCGAAGCTGACTGGGGGGTGGTAACGCAGCGAATCGCTCTATCGCTACAATCGTGCTCCCTGCGACGTTTCCACCCTTCCACCGCCTTCGGCGGTCCCCCTCCCCTTATAAAGGGGAGGCAAGAGGCTTTACCTCGTGGCAAGGTTGTACTATCGCTGCTACGCCGCACCACCTCTTGGCCCCCCTTGTCAAGGGGGGCTGTCAGCGAAGCTGACTGGGGGGTGGCAACGTATAGGGCCGCTCTATTGCTGCGTATAAGAAGCAGCACTTTTGTCTTCTATCGCCACAATCGTGCTCCCTGCCACGTCCCCACCCTTCCGTCATTTGCTCCGCAAATGCCACCTCCCCTTGACAAGGGGAGGCTTTTTTTCGTTTTTCTCTTTTTATAACCCCTTTTGTGTCTAAATATCCCTTGCCAGGTCCCACCGGATATTGTACAATGGGTCTAAAGTGGGGAATTGTATTCCCCTGACCATTCCGGTCCCCCGGGGCGGGGGCCCAGAGAGAAAAGGAGACTGATTATGAAGACCAAGACCACGAGACGACTGCTGAGCCTTCTTTTGGCCCTGGCTCTGGCGCTGAGTTTGGTGCCGGTGACGGCGGGGGCGGACGGCGAGGCCATCACGTCCTATCCCCTCTGGGTGGGTAACGTACAGGTGACCAGTGAAAACTGTTCCAATATCCCCTTGGGCGTGGGCAACGGCACCGCCAGCTATGACCCGGCCACCCACACCCTGACGCTGCACAACGCTACCATCACGCAGGGGTATACATCTGTCCCAGCAAACGGCCTCTCCGCAATTCACGTACCCTACGGTGGGCTGGATACCCTGACCATCAACCTCATCGGTAACAATACGGTGGGCGGCGATCAGGTGACCAGCGGTCTGTCTGCACAATTTTGCCATCTGGTCTTCCAGGGAGGAGGAAGCCTGACTGCCACAGGCGGCAAGTATTTCGAGAGTGCCTTCTGCACCGGCATACTTGGCAACTCCATCACTGTCAATGGCGGAACCATTTTAGGAACAGCGCAGCACAGGTCCGGTACGGGGATTTTAGCCAGTAACATTACAGTGACCGGCGGCAGTCTTTCCGGTATAGCTGAGGGTTCCTATGGTTTTGGTGTTGATGCGGACTGGGCCATTTCTGTGACCGGCGGCAATCTCAGCGGAACGGGCGCCTGCGGCGTCTATGCATTCGGTAAGATCAATCTGGCCGGCGGGACGCTGCGCGGAACGCGTATTACGGACAAGGACACGGACAATCCGTATGCCGTGCATACTTATGCGGAAAACGGGATCACTCCGGGCAAGTATATGCAGTTCCCCGACAACATCACCCTCATCGATGGCGGAAGGACCCTGACCAGCAAAGAGAGTAACACAGAAATCACTGTTATCCCCGTCTATGCCACCTACCCCCTCTGGGTGGGGAGCGCCCAGGTGACCGGGGAGAACTGCGGGAACATCCTGGGCGACAACACCGCCAGCTATGACCCCGACACCCGGACCCTGACGCTTGACAACGCCACCATAACCGGGAGCCATGAGGACGCGGCCATCTATTACGACGGGACAGACGACCTGCACATCCAGGGCACCGGGACCGTGGGCAACGAGACGATTCGCCTTGGGCTTCTGGCACGCAATGGTCCGGCCATTACGCTGGACGCGGGAGAGGGAACCCTCTCCTTTACTGGGAAAGTAATAGGATTTCGGGGATACAACAGCTCCGTCACCATCCTGGGCGGTGAGGTGACAGCAACAGGGAACGGTTATGAGGCTGATAGAACTTACATTGGTGCAGGCTTCGACGCTTCGAACCTTACGGTAACCGGCGGCAAGCTGACCGCCACCTCGATCGGAGACTATGGCGGCAGGGGAATTCTTGTCTATAACAGCTTTACGATCCAGGCCGGCACCGTGGAAGCCACGGGAGCGAAATTCGGCATCTCAGTAGGCAATAGTCCATCTGAATCATATGAGCCCTCCTATGGCACGCTGTCCATCCAAGGCGGCACGGTCCACGCAAAAGGCGGCACAGCGGCGATCTATGTCGGGAAAGAACTCACCAAGACGAACAGCACAGAGATCGTCACGCCAACAAACGGAACAATCGGTAAGGCAAGGCCACAGGGCTATTCTGAGTTTACTACCGTTCTGTCGGGCAACGAAGCTGCCAAAGAGGTCGATATCCGCCCCCTGGTCCGCAACATCGCCCTCGCCGTGGACCCGGCGGGCGGCGGGGAAGCCAAAGGCGGGGGCGAGTATGACCACGGCCACACCGCCACCGTCACCGCCAAGGCGAACGAGGGGTACAAATTCGTGTACTGGCTGGAGGATGATACACAGGTCAGCACCAACGCCAGCTACAGCTTTACCGTAGAGAAGGACCGCACCCTGACGGCGGTGTTCCAGGCCACGGTCCCGACCCCCCCGCAGGTGGAAGAGTTCAACATCATCGTGGACGAGCGGGCGGACCAGATGGGCTACGGCGAAGCCTTTGGCGGCGGCATCTACGACAAGGGCCACACCGCCACCGTCACCGCCACCCCCAACCCCGGCTACACCTTCGTCCGCTGGACCGAGGACGGGAAGGAGGTCAGCCGGAGCGCCAACTACACCTTCACCGTGGAGAAGGACCGGACCCTCCTGGCGGAGTTCGCCGTGGCCTCCTCCGGCGGCGGGGGAGGCTCCAAGCCCGCCGCCCCTGCCGTTACCATCCCCGTCACCGGGGAGGGGTCGGTCCAGATCAAGGTCACGGTCACCGGCGACGCCGCCGCGGTCTCCCCCCTGACGGAGGCCCAGATCAAGGCCGTGACCTCCTCCGACGACCCCACGGTGGACGTGGTGCTGGACCTGACCGCCCTGGGCGGGGAGATCGCCAACGTCAGCCTCCCCACCGACACCCTGGCCAAGCTGGCCGACGCCCTGTCCGCCCGGGAGGGCCAGGACACCGTCACCGTCAAGACCGCCGCGGGAGAGGTCTCCTTTGACGAGACCGCCCTGGCCGCCCTGGTGCAGGACGCCCCGGGGGAGGCGGTGGTCCTCCACTTTGCCTTCACCCCCAAGGAGGACCTGAGCCCCGCCCAGCAGGCCGCTCTGGCGGACAAGGAGGTCATGGGGGCCCTGGACCTGTCCGTGATGATCGGCGGCGAGGCCGTCACCGCCTTCGGCGGCGGCAGCGTGAAGATCACCGTCCCCCTGACCCCGCCCCAGGGGAAGGAGGGCCGGTTCTACCAGGTGTATTACGTGGGGCAGGACGGCAGCCTGGAGCCCAGGCCCACCTCCTTCCTCAATAACCTTCTCTCCTTCCTCACCCCCCACTTCTCCAACTATGTGCTGGTCTATGAGGCCCGGACCCAGCTCTTCCCCGACGTCCCCGCCGACGCCTGGTACCACGACGCCGTCTACTGGGCGGTGGCCCAGGGGGTCACCCAGGGCACCAGCCAGACCGCCTTCTCCCCCCTGGCCCCCTGCACCCGGGCCCAGATGGTGACCTTCCTCTGGCGGGCGGCGGGCGAGCCTAAAGCGGCCAGCGCCGAGAACCCCTTCACCGACGTGAAGGACGGGGCCTACTACCTGGACGCCGTCCTGTGGGCGGTGGAGAAGGGCATCACCCAGGGCACGGGCAAGACTACCTTCTCCCCCGACGCCAAGGTGACCCGGGCCCAGACCGTCACCTTCCTCTACCGGTACGAGCAGAGCCAGGGCGGCGGCTTCACCGGGGCCTGGGCCTTCCCCCTGGACTACAGCGACGCCGCCGACGTGGCCCAGTGGGCCTATGAGCCCTTCTGCTGGATGACCACCCACGGGGTGGTGGCGGGCAGCGGCGGGAAGCTCCTGCCCAACGCCAACTGCAGCCGGGCGGAGATCGTCACCATGCTGACCCGGTATTTCGCCCCCGCCTGATAGATATGGTTTTATATCTCACAGATAGTACACAGTACTTACAGAAGCGGAATGACGTCGCGGTATTGCCTGATAAGTCAGAATTCCTATCTCACAGATAGTATGCAGTATCTACAGAAATAGAATTGTTTCGCAGTCTTTCCTAAAAAAGCAGATTTCATATCTCACAGATAGTACACACGATTTCACAAGCAGAAAGGACGTGGACAGGATGATCAAGATCGTGGCGCGCAGAGTGGTCCGGGCGGAGGCCGTGGACCAGTACGAGGCCCTGGCCAAAGAGCTGGTGGAGAAATCCCAGGCGGAGCCGGGGTGCGTCTCCTACACCCTCAACCGCTCCCTGTCGGACCCCCGGGTCCACACCATGCTGGAGGTGTGGAAGGACCAGGCGGCCATCGACGCCCACAACGCCTCGGAGCACTTCACCCGCATCGTGCCCCAGTTGGGGGCCCTGGTGGAGGTGGCTGATCCGGTGGAGCTGTATGAGGTGGTTTGGGGGTAAGGATTGACCCCGGACCCGCAAGATGGACTGAACGGAGCCCTCTCTGTCCCCGGGACGGAGAGGGCTCCGCTGTGCCTTCATCTGCCAGCGCGAGATGGACTGCACGGAGCCCTCTCAGTCATCTCCTTTGTAAACGCGAGATAGACTGAACGGAGCCCTCTCAGTCATTTGCTGCGCAAATGCCAGCTCTCCCGGAGGGAGAGCCAAGGGGCGTGGTCGCTGCTGCCCTTCGATAGCCGTACCACCCACTTGCCTCTCCCTCCGGGAGAGGTGCCCCAGTGCGCACACTGGGGCGGAGAGGGCTCCGCTTGCGTCCTCATCGCGTGAACAAGGGAGCCAGTGACGGAGAGGGCTCCGCCGCGCCCTCATCGCGTGAACAAGGGAGCCCGTGACAGAAAGGGCTTTGTGGTTCTCCCCAAAAAAGTCTCCCCGTCCCCCTTGACAACCGCCGTCACATGGAGTACACTCTAATCACGAAATTCAATTTTATGCAATTTACTTGACGAAACGGAGGTCATCCCATGAACGTCTATGATTTCACCGTGAAAGACAGAGCCGGCAACGACGTGTCTCTGGCAGACTACAAGGGCAAGGTGCTGCTCATCGTCAACACCGCCACCGGCTGCGGCTTCACCCCCCAGTACACCGAGCTGGAGGAACTCTACAAGGCCCACAGGGACGACGGGCTGGAGATTTTGGACTTCCCCTGCAACCAGTTCGGGGACCAGGCCCCCGGCACCGACGAGGAGATCCACACCTTCTGCACCGGGCGGTTCGGCATCACCTTCCCCCAGTTCTCCAAGATCGACGTCAACGGGGCCGACGCCATCCCCCTGTACCAGTGGCTCACGTCCAACACCAAATTCGAAGGCTTTGACAAGAACCCCGCCGGTCTGGCCCTGACCACCATGCTCAAGGCCAAGGACAAGGACTTCAAGACCAGCCCCGCCATCAAGTGGAACTTCACCAAGTTCCTCATCGGCCGGGACGGGGAGATCGCCGCCCGGTTCGAGCCCATGACCAACCTGAAAAAGGTCAAGGCCGCCGTGGAAGCGGCACTGTAAAACACAGCGTGGCAAAAAAGGCTGACGCCTTTCTTGCCACGAGGGGATTGCGCTCCACGCGCGCGCCCTTCGGGCACCATGATTTATGGTGCGCTGACGCGCTGAGGATTTTATCAAACAGTCCCCCGGACTGTTTGACTCCTTCCGCGAGAAGTATTTTTTCACCGGCAAAGCCGGCAAAAAAATGATTTGATTTAGTTCCGTTTTCTGCGGAAAACGGAACTCTGCGAGGCTTTTTCATTGAGACTAAGTAGAAGCAACAGACAAAAGGAGCGGATCAATATGACCGCTGTTACGGAGCGATTTGACTTAGAAACCTATCTGGCCGTCAGCGTGGAGAAGGTGGTGAAGGATCTGGTGAAGGTCTCCGCCTTCCACCCCGCCGAGGCGGCCTTTATGGCAAAGTACGCCCTGGCCAGCCGGCGGGCGGCCAGGCGCCGGCGGCAGGCGGCGGAGGCGGGCGGCCATGTGCCCCCCTTCCTCATCGCCAGCATCACCAGCCAGTGCAACCTCCACTGCGCCGGGTGCTACGCCCGGGACCTGGACTTCTGCGGCGACGGCCCCGCCCGGGACCAGATGTCCGCCCAGGAGTGGGCCGGCCTCTTCCGCCAGGCCCGGGACCTGGGGGTGGGCTTCATCCTCCTGGCCGGGGGGGAGCCCCTGGTCCGGTGGGACGTGATCCAGGCCGCCGCCGGGGTGCCGGAAATCCTCTTCCCCGTGTTCACCAACGGCACCCTGCTGGGCACCGGCGCCCTGGACTACCTCGCCGGCCACCGGAACCTCCTCCCCGTCCTCAGCGTGGAGGGGGGCAGGGAGGCCACCGACGCCCGCCGGGGCGAAGGGGTCTACGACCGGGTGGAAGCCGCCGTGGCCGGCATGGAGCAGCGGCGGATCGCCTTCGCCGTGTCGGTGACCGTCACCAGGGACACCCTGGAGGAGGTCCTCTCCGACGGCTTCCTGGCCCGTCTGGCGGACAAGGGGTGCAAGGGCGTGGTCTATGTGGAGTACGTCCCCACGGACCCGGCCACCGAGGCCCTGGCCCCCGACGACGGGGACCGGGCACGGATGGCATCCCGGCTGGACGAGCTGCGGGCGGGAGACTGTCCCCTGGTCCTCATCTCCTTCCCCGGGGACGAGAAGAGCGCCGGGGGCTGCCTGGCGGCGGGCCGGGGGTTCTTCCACATCAATTCCCACGGCGGCGCGGAGCCCTGCCCCTTCTCCCCCTACTCCGACGTCAGCGTCCGGGGCGGGAACCTGGCCGACGCCCTGGCCTCTCCCCTCTTCCGCTCCCTGCGGGCGGGGGAGCTCCTCACCGAGGACCACAGCGGGGGCTGCGTCCTCTTCAAGAAAAAAGATCAGGTGGAGGCCCTGCTGGGCCTGCGACAGGAGGAAGCGATATGAGCAGCGCCATGTATGACCGGCTTAGACTGGAAAACCAGCTCTGCTTCCCGCTGTACGCCTGCTCCCGGGAGATCATCAAGCAGTACAAGCCCTTCCTGGACGAGCTGGACCTGACCTACACCCAGTACATCACCATGATGGTCCTGTGGGAGCGGACGTCCCTCACCGCCAAGGAGCTGGGGGAGACCCTCTTCCTGGACTCGGGCACCCTGACCCCCCTGCTGAAAAAGCTGGAGGCCAAGGGCTATCTCACCCGGAAGCGCTCCGCCGAGGACGAGCGCAGCCTGGTGGTGACGGTGACGGACGCCGGCCTGGCCCTCCGGGACCGGGCGGTCCGCATCCCCGAGGCCATGGCGGCCTGCTCTCCCCTGACCCCTGAGGAGGGGGAGGCCCTGTACCGGATCCTGTACCGGCTGCTGGGAAAGGGTTGACAAATCCCGCCGGGACGGATATACTAAGGATAGAAAAAAGGCGCTGCCCAACACGGTCAGCCCTTAAGTAACTGCGAAGTGATCGCCGTACTTGTCAGGTTGCCGGCGGTCACTTCTTTCTACCCTGAATAAACAGGCTGCAAACACCTATGATAACAAGGCAAAGTTGTAAAACTTCGGATGTACTCATAAGCAGCCCCCCTCTCGCAGGATCAGGGAGCAAGAAGGCGCCCCCTGTCGCGGGGGGGCTGACCGCGATTGGCGTTGGACAGCGCCTATGGTTATGATAGCATATTCCAGGGCAGAACGCAAGAAAACCGTCGAGGGATGTCGTCCCCCGGCGGTTTTTTTGTGTTTTTATCCGTTGGCTTCCATCATCCGGGCGGCCAGGTCATATCCCGTCCCCCCAGCACGTGGAAGTGCAGGTGGAACACGGACTGGCCCGCCTGCTCGCCGCAGTTGGACACCACCCGGAAGTCCGTCAGGCCCAGGTCCTTTGTCACCTGGCTGATGACCTCGAAGCAGTGGGCCACCACAGCGGAGTTGGCCGGGGTGATGGCCCCGCAGGAGGGGATGTGGGCCTTGGGGATCACCAGGAAGTGGGTGGGGGCCTGGGGGTCGATGTCGTAGAAGGCATAGACCTGGTCGTCCTCATAGACCTTCGTGGAGGGGATCTCCCCCGCCGCGATCTTGCAGAATAAGCAGTCGTTCATTTTAACGCTCCTTTCGTCGAGTTGTATCCGTACAGGCTCATACCAGAATTCATTTTAATGGAAGAATCGTATCACAGCCCCAGCTTCACGGCCACGAAGTCGTCCACCGAGGCCAGGGCGTCGTCCAGCTTCAGCAGGTCGGTGCCGCCGCCCATGGCGGAGTCGGGCTTGCCGCCGCCCTTGCCGCCGCAGAGGGCGGTGACGGACTTGATGATGTCCCCGGCCTTGACCCCGGCCTTCACGGCCTCCTTGCCGCAGACCGCCAGGAAGGTGATCTTCTCCCCCTGGACCGCGGCCAGCACGCCCACCACCTTGGGCTCCTTGTCCCGGAGGAAGTCCCCCATGCTCCGCAGGCGGTTGGCGTCGGCCTCGGGGATGACGGCGGTGAGGACCTTCATCTCCCCCACGGGCTTGGCGGAGAAGAGGACCCGCTCGGCCTCTCCCAGGGCCTCCTTGGACTTGTATTTCTCGATCATCTGGGCCAGGGTCTTCCGCTCCTGGACCATGGCCTTGGCCTTCTCCACCAGCTCCACGGGCTTGACCTTCAGGGCGGCGGACACGTCCAGGATGGTGTGCTGGAGCTCCTTCATCTCCGCCAGGGTGGCCTTGCCGGTGATGGCCTCGATGCGGCGGACGCCGGAGGCCACGGAGAACTCGCTGAGGATCTGGAAGACCCCCACCTTGGCGGTGTTGTTCAGGTGGGTGCCGCCGCAGAACTCCACGGAGTAGCCCTCGCCCATGTTCACCACCCGGACGACCTCGCCGTACTTCTCCCCGAAGAGGGCGATGGCCCCGGTCTTCCTGGCCTCGTCGATGGGCATCTCCCTGGCGTCCACGTCGTAGCCCTCCAGGATGGCGTCGTTGACCATGGCGCCCACCCGGGCCAGCTCCTCGGGGGTCATGGCGGAGAAGTGGGTGAAGTCGAAGCGGACCTTGTCGGGCTCCACCAGGGAGCCGGCCTGGTGGACGTGGTCCCCCAGCACCGTCCGCAGGGCCTTGTCCAGCAGGTGGGTGGCGGTGTGGGCCCGCATGACGGCCTTCCGGCGGTCGGCGTCGATGGCGGCGGAGACCGTGTCCCCCACCTTCAGGCTGCCGGCGGTCAGCTTGCCGTAGTGCATGAACTTGCCGCCCTTGTTCTTCTGGACGTCCTTCACCTGGTAGACCGCCTCGCCGGCGGTAATGACGCCGTGGTCGGCCACCTGGCCGCCCTGCTCGGCGTAGAAGGGGGTGCGGTCCAGGACCACGATGGCGTCGGTGCCGGGGATGATCTCGTCCACAAGCTGGTCCTCGGCCACGATGGCCACCACCTTGGCCCCGTCCAGCTCGGTCCTGTCATAGCCCTCGAAGACGGTGGCGGGGACCTCCTTGCCGAAGTCCACCCCGGACCAGCCCAGGTCCCCCAGGGCCTCCCGGGCCGTCCTCGCCCGGACCCGCTGGGCCTCCATCTCCTTCTCGAAGCCTTCCCGGTCCAGGGTCATGCCTTCGTCCTTGACCATCTCCTCGGTGAGGTCCACGGGGAAGCCGTAGGTGTCGTAGAGCTTGAAGGCGTCGGCCCCGGAGAACATGGTCTCCCCCTTGGCCTTGTGCTGGGCCAGCAGGTCCGCGAAGATCTTCATGCCGCCGTCGATGGTCTTGGCGAAGTTCTCCTCCTCGGTGCGGATGACCTTGGTGATGTAGTCCTGCTTCTGGCGCAGGTCCTTGTACTCGCCCTCGTTCTCATGGATGACGGTGTCGAGAATCTTATACAGGAAGGGCTCGCCCACCCCCAGGAGCTTGCCGTGGCGGGCGGCTCTCCGCAGCAGGCGGCGGAGGACGTAGCCCCGGCCCTCGTTGGAGGGCAGCACGCCGTCGCAGATCATGAAGGTGGCGGAGCGGATGTGGTCGGTGATGATCCGCAGGGACACGTCGCTGGCCACGGAGTCGCCGTAGTGGGCCCCGGTGATCTCGCTGACCTTGTTGGTGATGTTCATGACGGTGTCCACGTCGAAGAGGGAGTCCACGTTCTGGCAGACCACCGCCAGGCGCTCCAGGCCCATGCCGGTGTCGATGTTCTTCTGGGAGAGCTCGGTGTAGTTGCCCTCGCCGTCGTTGTCGAACTGGGTGAAGACGTTGTTCCAGATCTCGATATACCGGTCGCAGTCGCAGCCGGGGGCGCAGTCGGGCTTGCCGCAGCCGAATTCCTCCCCCCGGTCGTAGTAGACCTCGGAGCAGGGGCCGCAGGGGCCGGAGCCGTGCTCCCAGAAGTTGTCCTCCTTGCCCATGCGGTAAATGCGGTCCTCGGGGATGCCCACGACTTTATGCCAGATATCGAAGGCCTCGTCGTCGTCCAGGTAGACGGAGGGGTAGAGCCGGTCGGGCTCCAGGCCCACCCACTTGGGGTCGGTGAGGAACTCCCAGGTCCACTGGATGGCGTCCAGCTTGAAGTAATCTCCGAAGGAGAAGTTGCCCAGCATCTCGAAGTAGGTGCCGTGGCGGGCGGTGTGGCCGATGTTCTCGATGTCGCCGGTGCGGATGCACTTCTGGCAGGTGCACACCCGCTTCCGGGGGGGCTCCTCCTCCCCCTTGAACCAGGGCTTCATGGGGGCCATGCCGGCGTTGATGAGGAGGAGGGAGGGGTCGTTTTCCGGCACCAGGGGGAAGCTGGGCAGGCGGAGGTGGCCCTTGGACTCAAAGAAGGTCAGGAACATCTCCCGGAGCTCGTTCAAACCATAATACTTGTGCATACTAACAGCCTCTTTTCCAAAGAATTTTACGAAAAAATAAACCCCGCCCCCGGTCAGGGGCGAGGTGAGTTTACCACGCGGTACCACCCTGATTGCAGGCGGTCCCGCCTGCATCTCGGTCCATCCGATAACGGGGATGAGGCGGCCCGGTCCTCCCGGGCGGCTCGGAAGTGGCTGACAGCCCGGCGCGCCGGGGGGCTTGCACTGATCCCCTCTCGCTGGGGGCGGCTGGTGGGCTGTCTCGGTTCCTCATAGCCTGGTTGGGTGTTATTGTATCACAATTTTGCGGGTTGTCAAGATGGAGATGGGGGTGGGGGGCGCAGGAGCTGCAGGAATACCGGCGGGTATTCCGCGAAGGCCGCGGGGCGGGGGCGTGGCGTTTTGCTGATTCGTGGGCAGCTTTTGCTTTGTTTGCGGGGTTGCTCAAACCTCTCGGCCCCCCTTGCCAAGGGGGGCTGTCAGCGAAGCTGACTGGGGGGTGGGGACGTAGAGGGGCGTAGTATTGTCAGCGAAGCTGACTGGGGGGTGGGGACGTAGAGGGGCGTAGTATCGCTGCGTATAAGAAGCAATACGTCCTGTCTTCTATCACAACGATATCGCTCCCTGCAACGTAGCCACCCTTCCACCGCCTTCGGCGGTCCCCCTCCCCTTGACAAGGGGAGGCAAGAGGTAGTGCGGCTTCGAACGTACTACAACTACCCCCACAAAATCCAAACCTCAACAACCAAACCCCCAAACAGTTGCAGGCGGCAACATCCAGCGACCACATGGCGTGTGCTGTGCGACGACCGGCGGACTCTCCACGAGTCCCCCGGGTCCAGGGTCGAAGTGTCCGGGGGACACTTCGATAAGATCCAGGCGAAGCCACCTTGTATTTTTGCCGCAGCCCCCTGGTGCTTTTCCCCCGGCTTTTCCAGAAAAGCCGGAAAGAATCAAGGTAGCTTCGCTTTGGATTTGATCGAACAGTCCCCCGGACTGTTCGACCTGCGCGGGCAGCGCACCCCCGGTAGGGCGGCAGCCCTACACCTGGCGCGTACCAGTAGGCGTACAGGCGGTAAGGTTAGTACGTCCCCCCCCGCCCCGGATGGCCGCCCCCATCCCCCCATTTTCCCGTTGACAAACCCCACCCTTTGGGAGTACCATCTATACTGATATACTATAGAAACCCGCCCCCCAAGGGGGACCCCACAAAGGAGGAGCGCCTATGCTCACACCACGTATCGAAGCCATCCGGCAGAATTACGTCAACGCAAAGCCCCAGATCTCCACCCAGCGGGCCAAGATCTGGACCGAATCCCACAAGGCCACCGAGGGCAAGCCCGTGGCCATCCGCCGGGCCCAGGCCTTCTATGACTGCTGCGACCGGCTGGAGGTCCATATCTTCGACGGCGAGCTGGTGGTGGGGGCCATCGGGGAGTTCCGCAAGTGCGGCATCCTCACCCCCGAGTTCTCCTGGCTGTGGGTGGACCGGGAGATGGACTCCTTCGCCACCCGGCCCCAGGACCCCTACCTCATGACCGACGAGCAGCGGGCCTTCGTCCGGAAGGAGATCTTCCCCTACTGGAAGGGCAAATCCCTGGAGGAGGCCTTCCTGGCCCGGCTCCCCGAGGACACCCGGAAGATCGGCGTGGACACCGGCATCCTGGACAACGACTCCAAGTGGCGGCAGGCCGTGGGGGAGATCACCCCCGACTACCAGGACGTGCTGTTCAAAAAGGGCTTCGGGGGCATCATCCGCGAGGCCCAGGACCATATTTCCAAGCTGGACCCCACCGACCCCAAGGACCTGGAGAAGAAGGACTTCTATGAATCCGTCCTCCTGACCTCCAAGGGCATCATCCGCTACGCCAACCGGTACGCCGAGGCCGCCGACAAGATGGCTGAGACGGAAAAGGACCCCGGCCGGGCCGCCGAGCTCCGGCAGATCGCCGCCAACTGCCGGAGAGTCCCCGAGAATCCCCCCGAGAGCTTCTACGAGGCCATCCAGTTTTTGTGGTTCGTCCAGGTGGGGGGCATCCTGTCGGAAAATCCCCTGTCCCTCAACCCCGGCCGGTTCGACCAGTACATGGACCCCTACTATGAGGCCGATTTGAAGGCCAGCGCCATCACCCCGGACTTCGCCCAGGAGCTGGTGGACGCCCTGTGGCTGAAGTACTCCGAGTGGGTGTGGACCATCTCCGCCAACACCGCCGACTACTTCGCCGGGTACAACCAGTTCCAGAACCTCACCGTAGGCGGCAAGACCCGGGAGGGGCGGGACGGCACCAACCCCGTCACCTTCATGGCGTTAAAGGCCACCGAGGAGGTCAAGAGCCACCAGCCCGGCCTGTCCGTCCGGGTCCACGCCGACTGCCCCAAGGAATTCCTGGATGGGGTCACCCACCTGGTGAGCAAGGGCACCGGCTTCCCCGCCATCCACAGCGACAGCGTGGGATATCAGATGCTCCTCAACGCCGGCTACGAGCCCGACGACGCCCGGGACTGGAACAACTGCGGCTGCGTGGTGCCCCACTACCGGAAGACCGGGGAGTGGACCGCCGCGGTGAACATGAACTTCGGCTCCGCCCTGGAGTATGCTTTGAACGAGGGCAGGAGCCTCATGACCGGCGAGAAGATGGGCCTGGACGAGAAGCCCGCCGGGACCTTCGCCTCCTATGAGGAGGTGGAGGACGCCTTCTACAGGCAGTTCGACAACCTCTGCCGCCACGCCATCATCCTCACCGTGGAGGCCCAGCGGCTCCACGTGGAGATGGTCCCCCGGCCCTTCCTGTCCTCCTGCATCGAGCACTGCATGGAGTCGGGGACGGACCTGTCCCGGGGGGGCGCGAAATACAACATCGGCCCCGTCATCACGGGCATCGGCCTGGCGGTGGTGGCCAACTCCCTGGCGGCGGTGAAGAAGCTGGTCTTTGAGGACAAGGTCTGCGACATGGCCACCCTGGCCAAGGCCCTGCAAGCCGACTGGGTCGGCTATGAGGACCTCCGGGAACAGGCCAAGGCCGCCCCCAAATACGGCAACGACGACGACTATGTGGATTCCATCGCCCAGAAGCTGGCCAACCACTTCTACCACGAGATCCACCAGTACAAGGACATCTTCGGCTCCCCCTTCCTGACGGCCTTCATGGGCATCTCCAACTACATCCCCATGGGCCGGGTCCTGGGGGCCACCCCCGACGGGCGGAAGGGCGGGGAGCCCTCCAGCGAGGGGGTCTCCCCCTTCGTGGGGACGGACACCTCCACCCCCCTGGCCGCCATGCGGTCCACGGCCAAGCTCAACCAGGAGGTCCACTCCGGGGGCACCCTGCTGAACCTGCGGCTGAACCCCGAGCTGGTGGCCACCAAGCGGGGCCAGGCCAACCTGGGGGCCATGGTCCAGACCCTCTTCTCCCTGGGGGCCTTCCATGTGCAGTTTAACTGCATCTCGTCCGAGACCCTCCGGGACGCCCAGGCCCACCCGGAGAACTACAAGGACCTGCTGGTCCGGGTGGCGGGGTACTCCACCCAGTTCGTCAACCTGTCCAAGTCCATGCAGGACGCCATCATCGCCCGGACGGAGCACGCCTGCTGACCCATGGGCGGCTACCTCATGCAGACCCAGCACTTCTCCGTCAACGACGGGGAGGGCATCCGCACCACCCTCTTCCTGGCGGGGTGTCCCCTCCGGTGCGCCTGGTGCGCCAACCCCGAGGGCCAGACCTGCCGGAACCCCATGACCCGGTGGGCGGAGACCGAAGAGGTCCTCCGGGAGCTCGAGGGCCAGCGGATCTTTTACCGGTTCTCCGGCGGCGGGGTCACCTTCTCCGGGGGGGAGGCCACCATGCAGGGGGACTTCCTCAGGGAGCTCACCGACGCCCTCTACGACGACGGCTGCTCCCTGGCCCTGGAGACCTGCGGGGTCTTCGACTTCGACGCCCTGGCCCCCACCCTGGCCAAGATGGACCAGATCTTTTACGACCTGAAGCATCTCGACCCGGAGGTCCACAGGAAGTATACCGGGATGGACAACAAGCTGATTTTAGAGAACCTCCCCCGTGTGGCGGCCCTGGGTCCCGACCTGGTGGTCCGGGTGCCGGTGGTGAAGGGCTTCAACGGGGACGATTCCTCGTTGGAGGCCATCTTCCGCTGGCTGGCGGACCGCGTTCCCGGGGGAAAAATCGAGCTTCTCCCCTACCACAGATTCGGGGAGGAAAAATACCGGCAGCTGGGCCGGCCCCTGCCCCCGGCGTCCTTCACCGTCCCCTCTCCCGAAGAGCTGGACCGGTGGCGGGCCGGGGCGGCGGACCACGGCCTCACGGTGGTGAGCTACCGGTGAGGCCAACGAGACGATCCATGACAACCACAAAAGGAGGAAATGACTATGGCAAGAAACAACGGATTCGGCAAGGCGCTGCTCATCGGCGCGGCGGCGGCCATCGCCGGCGGCGTGGCGGCCTATCTCCGCCGGAAGGAGATCGAGGGCGTGGTCCAGGACATCGCCGACGCCCTGGACGCCCGGGAGGAGGAGGGCTTCTTCTCCGTGGACCTGGGGGACGAGCCCGTCTTCCACAAGGTCCCCATGGACGGAGAGGAGACCCCCGACGAGGCCCAAGAGAGCGACTTCGCCGACAGCGAGGCCGCCCCCGCTGAGGAAGCCCCCGACGAGCCCCAGGAGAGCGACTTCGCCGACAGCGAGGCGGCCCCCGCGGAGGAAACTCCCGCGGAGGAAGCGCCTGCGGAGGAAGCTCCCGAGGC
Source organism: Oscillospiraceae bacterium (assembly GCA_902781745.1). Lineage (GTDB taxonomy): Bacteria > Bacillota > Clostridia > Oscillospirales > Oscillospiraceae > Evtepia. Next base: position 54,204 of record CACZKM010000007.1, on the reverse strand, counting down.
GGAGTAAACAGAGACAGCGAAAGCCCCGCCCCTGACCGAAACTGTACGGTCAGGGGCGGGGCTTTGTTATGGCGGTCAGTCTTCGGGGGCCAGCTCCACGGAGATATGGTCCAGGATGGCCTCCGCCTCCTCCACGGTAAGATACCCGCCGTAGAGGGAGAGGAGAAACTCCGGCGTGGCCGTGTCGGCCCAGAGGATGCCGTTTTTCGTGCGGATCACCGCCTCCAGCCCGGTGGCGGAGGTGTAGGTCTCCGCCCGGTCGTAGTGGCTCTCCATCAGGTAGGAGGAGGAAAAGGTCTCCCCGGGGGCGTAGCCGTAGGACAACTGGACGTATCTGCCCTCCGGCAGGGTATAGAGGAGGTGGCAGACCTCCCCCCGGAGGACCTGGCGGCTGTCGTAGATCCGGTAGTAGAAGTTGGCCCAATCCGGGGCGGTGAAGGTCTCCGTCAGCCAGTCCGTGTCCGGGGTCACCAGCCCCGAGAGGACCGTATCCAGGTCCGCCGGGGTCCGGGCGGTGTACTCATACTTGGTATATTTTCGGGGAAACAGGGCGGACAGGGGGCTGTGGCCCTGTTCCACACCGTGGATGGTCCGGCTCCACACCGCTCCCGTCTGGTCGGTGACCTCCGGCCCGGTCCACTGGTTGATGAGGGGGCCGAAGGTGCCGCCGATACAGTCGCCGGTGTCCCAGGAGGCGGATTTGGCCCGGGCCTTCTCCACCATCTCCTCCAGGGGAACGGGCGGGTCCCCGTTGGGGTTGATCCAGCCATAGGCCATGTTCTCCCCGGTCTCCTCCGCCCGCCGGGCCGCGTCCGCCGCGGCCTCCTCCGGGGAGGACACCAGGGTGTCGTGGCGCCAGTCCCGGGTGAGGACGGCCTGAAGCTGTCCCGTGGCGGCGCCGGCCAACACCACGCAGGCCGCCAGCACCGCCGCCAGGACCACCGCCCTGGGGACCCGCCGCCCCTTTGTCCTCTTGCCCTGGGCCCGGACCTTCTCCAGGGTGCGGGCCCGCAGAGCGTCCAGGTCCGCCACCGGCTGGTCCTCCAGGGGCGGCACCGGGCCGGGCCAGCGGTCCATCAGGTCAGAAATGTTGCTCTTCATCCAGAAAGCCTCCTTCCCGCAGGGTCTTTTTCAGCTTCTCCCGCCCCCGGCGGAGCCGGGCCTTCACCGTGGAGGGGTTCATGTCCAGGTCCCGGGCGATGACCGCCACGGTCTGGCACAGGTAGTAGTGCCGGAGGAAGATGTCCCGGTCGGTCTCCTCCATGGCCAGCACGGCGGCCCGGAGGCAGTCCGCCTGCTCCCGCTCCCCCATGGCCTCCTCGGGGCCGGGGGCGGCGAGGGTCAGGACGTCCTCCTCCAGGGGGAGGCTGGGCCGCCGCTTCCGCAGAGCGTCCCTGGCCTTGTTCCGGGCCACCGCCCCCAGCCAGGCCTTGACCTTTCCCGGCTCCACCTGGCCGGCGTGGGTCCAGAGGGCCAGGAACACGTCGGAGGCCAGCTCCTCCCGGTCCGGGTCGGCCCCCAGGACGGCGGTGAGCACGGCGTTGACGTACCCCGCGTACCGCTCCAGGAGCCACACCAGGGCGGCCTCGTCCCCCCGCCGGAGGGCCCGGATGGCTTTGGTCTCGTTCATGGTCTCACTTCCTTCTTGAAACGCGCCTTTCGTCTATCATAACGCAGGCCGGGGGCGTTTGGTTGCGTTTGGGGGCGTGTTTTCCGAGCCTGTCCCTTCCCCCGGTCTCCCCAAACCAAAAAACCTGGGGTTCCCTGTCCCGGCCAGGGGTCTGCCGGGGAGAAATTTTGCACTCTCTTTTTCAAAGTTGTACGTTTGCGTACAACTTTCGGCCTTGTCCCGCCATAGGTGAGAAGAGGTTTTCCCGGGACGCCGGACCCAGGCAAGGGCGCGTCCTCCCGGCCGGTTCTTAGGATTTCCACAGGGAGAAGGAGAAACCTGTGGAAAACTCCGGCTGTGTTTTGGCCGTGGTACCCCTCACCTCTCAAATTGGCAGGGGAGGTCCTTCCAAATTGGAAGAGAACCCCTGTAGATTTGGGACCCGAATTATAAATATAATATATACTTATTAAGCAAGACTGAATAAACAAAACGGCTCTAAGCGCGCACGCGCGCGCGGGAGGGAGGGGGCGAAGGGGCTTTGGTTTTCCCGTCTCAACGCCACGCGCTCCAAGCCCCGCTCCCCGGGTCCGGGGGACCGGTTCCCGGCGGGCTTTCCTTCCGGCGGGAAGTGTGGTACAATCAAGGCAGCAAACACAGAAAGGACGTGACCGCCATGCTGGGCGCGCTCATCGGCAGCATCGCCGGTTCCATCTACGAATGGAAGAACATCAAGACCAAGGACTTTCCCCTCTTCCGCTACGACAGCCGCATCGCCGGGGACGCCGTCATGACCGCCGCCGTGGCCAACGCCGTCCTCCTCACCGACGACCTGGGGGACCTGGAGGGCTTCAAGGCCAACGTGGCCGCCGAGCTCCGGCGGATGGGCGAGGCCTATCTGGGGCTCCCCTACGGGCCCCGGTTCGAGAAGTGGCTCCTCTCCGACGACCCCCGGCCCTATGACTCCGTGGGCAACGGCGGGGCGGCCCGGGTCTCCCCGGTGGCCTGGGCGGCGGAGAGCCTCCCCCAGTGTCTCGCCCTGGCCAAGGCCGCCACGGAGGTCACCCACGCCAGCTCTGAGGCCGGGGCCGGGGCCTGCTGCGCGGCGGGGGCGGTGTATCTGGCCCGGACGGGAAAAGACAAGGACGCCATCCGGGACCATGTGACCCGGTACTTCCCCCTGGACTTCACCCTGGACGAAATTCGGCCGGACTACGCCTTCGACCTCTCCTGCGCCGGGTCGGTGCCCCAGGCCATGGAGGCCTTCCTGGAGGCCGAGGACTTCGAGGACGCCATCCGAAACGCCATCTCCATCGGCGGGGACAGCGACACCATCGCCTGTATGACCGGGGCGGTGGCGGCGGCCTTTTACGGCATCCCCAAGGACATCCGGGACGTGGCGGTCCCCTACCTCACCGGCGAGGTGTGGATCGCCCTGGACCGGTTCTCCCGGGTGTACTGAGGGGGGCTGTCATGCTGAACACCACGCTGTGCTATATCGAGCAGGACGGGAAGTACCTCATGCTCCACCGGGTGAAGAAGAAGAACGACATCAACCACGACAAGTGGATCGGCATCGGGGGGAAGTTCGAGGACAAGGAGAGCCCCGAGGACTGCGCCCTCCGGGAGGTGCGGGAGGAGACCGGCCTGACCCTGACCTCCTACGCCTACCGGGGCCTGGTGACCTTCGTGTCCGACCGGTACGAGACCGAGTATATGCACCTGTTCACCGCCGACGGGTTCACCGGGGAGCTCATCGACTGCGACGAGGGGACCCTGGAGTGGGTGGACAAGGCCCTGGTGCCCACCCTGCCCACCTGGGCGGGGGACCGGATCTTCCTGGACCTCCTGGCCCGGGACGTGCCCTTCTTCTCCCTGAAGCTGGAGTATGTGGGGGATACCCTGGTCCGGGCGGTGCTGGACGGAAGGGAACGCTCCCTCCCGCCCCAATGAGCGGAGACAAGCAAAAAGGAACGGCGATGCTGCCGTTCCTTTTTCGTGCGTGATACCGTCATGGGACGAGTTATTATTTGGGGTCCTGTTCCGGCGGGTCACGGGGTTTCTCCGGCGGTGAGGGAGAGCACCGCCGTCACTTCTTCCCCGCCCAGCAGGGCCTCCAGCTCCGGTCCTGTCTTGTCCGTGATCCGGCCCAGGGGGGTGTAGGCCCAGGTGTTGGAGCCGTAGAAGATCACCAGGCTGCTGCCGGCGTAGAGCATGAGATCCCCCGGGGCGGCGGTGGTTTGGACGTCCCGCCGGGGCAGGCCGGTCCCCAGGTGCCCAGCCCCGCCAGGGGGAGGTCCACGCCGTTGTTCAGCCGAACAGATTCCATACGCACTCCTTTTCTTCCCCTCCGCCCTTTACAGCAGGGGGGCCACCAGGCGGAGGATGAGCTGCCCCGCCCGGAGGAACTGGCCCCGGCCGGTGACATATTCCTCCGTGACCTCTTGGCACTGGGCCATGGTCCGCGCAAAGTCCGCCTTGATGTCCAGGGGGACCTGGCCGCCGCACAGCCAGCAGCCGTTTTCAAAGTGGTGATACAGGCTGCGGTAGTCCAGGTTGATGGTGCCGCAGGTGGCCATGAGGTCGTCGGCCACGGACATTTTGCAGTGGCAGAAGCCGGGGGTGTACTCGTAGATCCGCACCCCGTTCCGGGCCAGGGCGTTGTAGTAGGACCGGGTGACCTGGTAGATGAGCTTCTTGTCCGGGATGCCCGGGGTGATGATCCGCACGTCCACCCCCCCCGCTTGGCCGCCAGGCCGAAGGCGTGGATGAGCTCCTCGGTAACGATGAGGTAGGGGGTGATGAACCAGGCGTAGTCCCGGGCGGTCTCCGCCATGCTGATGTAGACGTTCTCCGCCACGTGCTCCCGGGCCATGGGGCCGTCGGCGTAGGGCTGGACGAAGCCCTCGGTCCGGGGAGCGCTCTCCGTCCGGGGGAGATACCGGGCAAAGTCCCGGTCCTCCTCCTCGGTTTTCAGGGAGGCGTGCCACATCTCCAGGAAGGCGGCGGTGAGGCCCGCCACCCCGTTGCCCTCCAGACGGAGGCCGGTGTCCTTCCAGTAGCCGTAGGGAGAATCGATGTTGAAGTACTCGTTGGCCAGGTTGTAGCCCCCGGTATAGCCCACCTTCCCGTCGATGACGGTGATCTTCCGGTGGTCCCGGTTGTTCAGGAAGAGGTTCAGCCCCGGGGAGAAGGGGTTGAACACCCGGCATTGGATGCCCAGGGCCTCCATCCGCTTGACAAAGTCGGTGTTGATGAAGCCGATGCTCCCCATGTCGTCGTAGAAGACCCGGACCTCCACCCCGTGGGCCGCCCGGTCCGCCAGCACGTCCCGGATCCGGCCGAAGGACTCCTTCTCCTCAATGGCGTGGTACTCCATGAAGATGAACCGCTCCGCCTTGGCCAGGTCCGCCAGTTGGGCCTCCAGGCCGTCGCTGGCCTCGGAGTAGTAGGTCACCGCCGTGTCCCGGAAGAGGGGGTAGCCGGAATACTTCTTGATGTAGGCCGACAGGTTCCCCGCTCCGGGGTGGAGGTCCCGCAGCTCCGCCGACACGTCGTCGTTGGCCGGCAGGAGGGGCAGAAGCTCCCGGTCCACGGCCAGGTAGCGCTTCCACATCCTCCGGCTGGAGGCGTTGAGCCCGATGAGAAGGTAGAGGGTGACCCCCAGGATGGGGGCGGTGAGCACCAGGATGATCCAGGGCATCTTGATGGACGCGGACCGGTGCTGGGAATAGATGCCCAGGACGATGACCGCCCCCGCCACATGGGTGACGATGCTGATCCACTGGGCGTAGGTGTTGAAGCGAAGGACGATGACCAGGATAAAGCCCAGCTCCAGCAGAATGGCCAGGATGACAAAGGCCATCCGCAAAACGCCGTTTTTCACCGAGGCCTCTCCCTCGGTGGCCTTGTTGCCGCGCATTGTGATTCCTCCTTTTCTCTGCTTTCTTTGATGGCGGCCGGTCCTCCCGCGCCGGGGGGCTGCCGCTTTCCTCCATTCTACCACAACGGGCGAAAAAGGCAACAAAAACCTGTGGCGGGCCGGACCCTCTCCCATAGAAGGACAGGCCCTCTCCCGGCTTGGGGAGAGGGCCTGTTCCGTGGTTTTCCGGCGGGGATCAGAGGATGAATGGGTGGAGCTTCTCCCGCAGCGCATCGTTCTGAATGCCGCCAAGGAGGGTCTTGAGACTGTCCTGGGACAGCCCGCCCAGGAGGGTCTTCAGCTCGCTGTCCTTAACGCCCAGCAGCTTTTCCTGGAAAGCCGGATCGTAGAGGTTCTCATAGATCCACCCTCCGGTGACGCCGTCCAACTGTTCCTCCGCAAGCTTCTTCATGTCTTCCATCGTGCTGTGCTCCTTTCGGAAATATGCTTCCAAACGCCGGGACAGGCCCGCGGCGCAAGGGTCTGGTGTCTTGGGGCGCGGGCCCGCCTTGCCTGCGGGCGGCGATCAGAAGATAAGTCCTGCCGCCTTGAATTTCGCGGTCAGTGCTTCGTCCTTCAGGCCGGCAAGGAATTTCGCGAGATCAGCGGAGTCGATATGGATCAACAGCGCTTTGAGATCCTTCACGTCCATGCCGGCCAGCTTTGCCTGGAAGGCCGGGTCGTACAGCTTCTCACGGAAAGCTCCTCCGGTGACGCCTTCCAACTGTTCCTCAGCAAGCTTCTTCATGTCTTCCATATTGCTGCGCTCCTTTCGGAAACTATATTCCCAACGCCGGGCCGGGGCCGCGGCGCAAGGGTCTGTGTTTTCCCGGCCCTCCTCAGCAGGCCGGCACGTCCAGCCGCTGCCGGGCCACCAGCTCGGCAAACAGGCCGTTTTTCGCCACCAGGGTCTCGTAGTCCCCGTCCTCCACGATCCTCCCCTTGTCCAGCACCAGGATACGGTCGCAGTGGCGGATGGTGGACAGGCGGTGGGCCACCACGATCCGGGTGCAGTCCAGGCTGTCCAGGGCGTCGGAGACCTGCTTCTGGGTCTTGTTGTCCAGGGCGGAGGTGGCCTCGTCAAAGAGAAGGATCCGGGGCTTGGGGGCCACCGCCCGGGCGATCATCAGCCGCTGCTTCTGGCCGCCGGAGATGCCCCCCTGGCCCTCGCCGATCACCGTCTGCATCCCCATGGGCATGGCCCGGATGTCGTCGGCGATCCCCGCCAGCTCCGCCGCCGCCCAGGCCTCGTCCAGGGTGAGCTGGGGGGCGGAGATGACGATGTTGGAGTAGATATCCCCCTGGAAGAGGGCGCCGTCCTGGGTCACCGCGCCGATCCGCCGGCGGAGGGAGGGCAGGTCCAGCTTGGACAGGTCCTTCCCGTCGTAGTACACCGCCCCCTTCTCCGGGGTCTCGAAGCCCAGGAGCAGGCGGATCAGGGTGGACTTGCCGCAGCCGGAGGTCCCCACAAAGGCCACCCGGCTGCCGGTCTTCATGGACATGGAGAAGTCCCGGATCAGGGGCTCGGCCAGGGGGGAGTAGCCGAAGGTGACGTGTCTGAGCTCCACGTTCCCCTTCAGCTTGGAATAGTCCGTGTCCCCGGACAGGGGCTCGTCGGACAGGCGTTGGTCGGCGGGGTAGGCCATCACGTCCTCCACCCGCTCCATCTCCGTGCGCATCTCCTGGATGGTCTGCCCCGCGGAGACCAGGGTCATGGCGGGGGCCAGGAAGGCGCTGAGGAACCCCTGGAAGGACAGGATCATGCCCAGGGTGAAGGACCCCTCCATGGCCAGCCACACCCCCAGGATGAGGACGACGGCGTTGGCCAGGGCGCTGACCAGCACCGGGATCAGCCCCAGGTACTGGTTGAGCCGGGCGAACCGGACGGCAGCGGTGTTCACCGCGGCCTGGTAGCCCGCCCACTTCCGGAAGAAGCCCGTCTCCGCCCCGCTGGACTTGATGGTCTCCACCATCTGGATCCCCGAGACCGTGGCGGCGGCCAGCTTGCCCCCGTCCCGCATCTGGACCCGGGTGAGGTTCACCCGCTTCCGGGAGATCAGCCGGGAGACCAGGAGGTTGATGAGGATGGTGACCAGGCCCACGACGGTCAGGGGCACGCTGTACCGCAGCATGACAGCCAGGTAGAAGACCATCATGGCGGTGTTGAGGACCAGGGGGCCGAAGGTGTTCACCAGGGTCCCGGCGATGGCGGCGTTGGTCTCCTTCCGCTGGAGAAGGTCCCCCGCCATCCGCTGGGAGAAGAAGGCCATGGGCAGGGACAGGACCTTCCACATATAGGTGCTGCTGCCCACGATGGCCAGCTTGCCGTTGATCTTCAGGGAATAGACCGCCTGGACCCAGGCCGCCGCGATCTGGGCGCAGCCCAGGACCAGCAGCAGCACCAGGAAGGGGGTGAGGAGCTCCCGGTTCTCCCCCGTCAGCAGCCGGTCCAGGAAAAACCGGGAGAACACCGGGTTCAGGATGCCGAAGAGAGAGCCGATGGCGGTGGAGAGGGCCACGAAGGCCACCGCGCCCCCCGCCCCGGTCAGCCGCCGGCGAGCAAAGGCGGCGGTGCTCTTCCGTTTTCCCCCGGGGGCAAAGTCCGGGCCGGGGGTGAGCTCCAGGCAGACCCCGGTGAAGGCCCGGTCGAACTCCTCCAGGGAGACCTTCACCTCTCCCCGGGCGGGGTCGTTGAGCAGGGCGTGCTTCCCCCGGAAGCCGTCCAGCACCACAAAATGATTGAAATTCCAGTGGATGATGCAGGGAAAGGCGATCTGCTCCCGGAGGGTCTCCGGCTCGCAGCGGTAGCCCTGGACCGCAAAGCCGTAGCTCCGGGCGGCCAAAAGGATGTTTTTGGCGCTGGAGCCGTCCCGGGAGACGCCGCAGTCCAGGCGCACCTGCTCCAGGGGCACCCACTTCCCGTAATAGGCCATGACCATGGCCAGGCAGGCGGCGCCGCACTCCAGGGCCTCCATCTGCATGACCACCGGGACCTTGGCCGCGCCCTTCCGCACCGGCTGTTTGATGGTTCCGTTCTTCATACCGCGGCCCCTTCAGTTCAGCAGCAGCCGGATGGCCTGGGTCTGCTTATAGCTCACCTTCGCCTGATAGGTCCCGTCCGCCAGGGTGGTGTCGGCCAGGGCGAACCGGGTCCCGTCCCCGTCCTCCCCCACGCTGGAGACCGTGGCGGAGGACGCCCCCACCGTGACGGTCATCCCCGCCTCCACGTTCTGGGCCAGGCGGTCGTCGTCGAAGACGATGGTCATCACCCCGTCCTCCACCCGGGCGGTGCCCTGGGCGTAGCTGCCGATGGTGGCGAAGCAGCCCCAGATCAGGAGCCCCGCCAGCAGGACGGCCACCGCCGCCAGCAGGACCCAGACCCCGGGATGGGTGACCCGGAGATAGTCGTTGAGCTGCTCCGGGGACCGGATGCGGTCCATACTGGATTGTCGAAACAGAGACGATCCTTCCATGTCGCATCTCTCCTCTCTTCTCATTCGTTCCGGCGGCGGGCCCGGCTTACCAGTTCTTCACCTTCCGCAGCCACTGCTCGGCGGTGCCGGGCCAGCCGGCCTCCTCCCAGGCGTCGCACAGGCCTTCCAACTGCCGGCGGGTCCAGCCGTGCTGATCGAAGCCCAGTTTGACCCAGGCGGCCTCCAGCTCCTGGTACTTCTGCACGGAGGGGGTCGCGGCGGCGCCGATATTGATGCCGCCTGTCACCGCGGAAAGGTCCTGGTCGTTCAGGGGGGAAAGGCTGTTGGGTTGATTGCTCATGGGAAACCCTCCTTTTTTATGGATCAGGGGGCGCCGTCGGGCCCCGCCCCGGTGGACTTGATGGAATGTCATACAAAAACAGTATAGCACGAACGTGGTTTTCTGTCGATACAAAAGTGTCGCCGGCGGGGGGTGTTTTTCCGGGCGTTCAAAGGGGATGCGGGCGGAGCCCTCTCCGTCACTGGCTCCTTTGCAACCGCGATGAGAGCGCAACGGAGCCCTCTCCGTCACGGCTTCGCCGTGCCACCTCTCCCGGAGGGAGAGGCAAGTTAGTACTGCTTTGCGGAGTTGTACTAATCTTGGCTCCCCCTCCGGGGGAGCTGGCATTTGCGAAGCAAATGACTGAGAGGGCTACGTTACGTCCAAATCGTGCTGCCAAATGAAGGTGCAAAGAAGCCCTCTCCGCCCCAGTGCGCACTGGGGCGGAGAGGGCTCCGTTAAGTCCATATCGCGCTGGCAAAGGAAGGGACGAAGAGGACTGCGTCACACCCACGCTCCCCCGCCGGAAGCAGGCCGGTCAGAAGTCATACAGCCCGCTGTTGACCGCCTCGAAGCCCTTCTCCGGGTCGTCGGACAGCACCACCATATCCGGCACATAGGGGGCGTCGAAGAGGCTGAAGCCCCCTTGCAGAATGAAGTTGCGGATCTCCGCCTCGGCGGCGGTGTCGTCGATGGAGTTGTCCTCAAAGGCGTTGACAAAGGTCTCCAGGGCGCGCATCATCCGGTCCCCCGCCTCGGTGAAGTTGCTGCTGATGCCGAACTCCTTGTCCATCTCCGCCCGGAACCGCTTGGCGGTGGCGGTGTCGTACACCGGGGTGAGGAAGATGTTGAAGATATACCCCAGCCCCCCCAGGTTGTAGAAGCCGTTGTACTGCATGAGGTCCTTGGGCTCCTTCACCTCGGGGCAGAGAAAGACGTCCTGGGGGAGCTCCCCCCCGTTGGCCGCCCGGATCTCCTCCTCTTTGGCGGCGGGCTGGCAGTCCAGGGCCACATAGCGTTTCATCCAGTCCTGGACCATGGCCTCCACGTCCTTCACGTCGTGGTACCGCTCGAAATGGGTCTCGTTGCGCTCGTTGCCGCTGGTGGCGTACATCAGCACGAAAAAGTCGTCTCGCATGACAGGTCTCTCCTTTGTTTTACTGTATCACAGCTTGCATCCCAGCATCCGCACCTCGGGCTCCAGCAGGACCCCGGTCTTCTCCAGGACCGTGTCCCGGACCAGGCGGATGAGGGAGAGGATATCGTCGCTGGTGGCCCCGCCGGTGTTCACCACGAAGCCCGCGTGCTTCTCGCTGACCTGGGCCCCGCCGATGCGGACCCCCTTCAAACCGGCCTCCTGGATGAGGGCCCCGGCGAAGTGCCCCGCCGGCCGCTTGAAGGTGCTCCCCGCGCTGGGGAACTCCAGGGGCTGCTTGCTCCGGCGGCGGTGGGACAGGTCCTCCATCCGGGCCCGGATGGCGGCGGGGTCCCCGGGGGTCAGGTCCAGCCGGGCGCCGGTGACCACCCAGGGCTTCCGGGAAAAGACGCTGGTGCGGTAGCCCAGCTCCAGCTCCTCCCCCGCCAGCCGTTGGATCCGGCCGCTCTCGTCCAGGCAGTCCGCCCAGGAGATCACCTGGGAGAGCTCCCCGTCGTAGGCTCCGGCGTTCATGAACACGCCGCCCCCCAGGGTGCCGGGGATGCCGTGGGCGAACTCCAGGCCGGTGAGGGCGTGCTCCAGGGCGAAGACCGCCGCCTGGGCCAGGGTGACCCCCGCCCCCACGTAAAGGCTGTTCTCCCCCAGAAGCTCCAGCCGGTCCAGGCCCCCGGCCAGCTTGATGAGGAAGGCCTCGGCCCCCCGGTCCGCCACCAGCAGGTTGGACCCCCGGCCCAGGAAGAAGGGCTCGATCCCCGCCTCTCTGGCCAGGGACACCGCCGTGCTCAGCTCCTCCACGGACCTGGGCAGGGCCATGAGGGTCACCGGCCCCCCCACCCGGAAGGTGGTGTGCTTGTACATGGGCTCGTTGTCCCGGAGCTCCAGCCCGGGGAGGGCCGCCGCCAGCCGCTGGCGGAAGGTCTGTAAGGAAACCATAGGGATCCTCCTTGCGTTCTGTCATAGTTTGCGTCAAAGCCGGCCCGTTCATCCCTTTGGGCGGCCGGTAAATATCAGTATAGCATACTTTGGGAAAAAAGAGTAGTCCCCGCCGGGGTCTTTCCTCTTCACGCCACCTGCCGGAGGGTCTCCTCCAGGGCGGCGCACCGGGCCAGCAGGTCCTCGGTCTCCCGGGAGACCTTCCGCCAGTCGTCGGCCCGGGCGGCCATCTCCAGGGCCTCGGCCCGGCTCCCCAGGTCCTCGGCCCCCACCCAGCGGGCGGCGCTCTTGAGGCTGTGGACCTCCAGGATGTAGTCCGCCTCCCGCTCCTTCTCCAGGGCGGCCCGGATGCGGCGGACCCGGTCGGAGAGCTGGCCGGCGAACATGGCCAGGGTCTGGCGGTAGACCTCCGCCCTGCCGCAGAAGGCCATGCCCTTGGCGGCGTCCAGGCCGGGGAGGACCGCCAGGTCCGGGGGGACGGGCTCGGTCCGGGCGGACTCCTCCCGGCGGGGGGGGAGCTGCTTGTCCTCGGGGACCCAGGCCCCCAGGACCCGGTCCAGCTTGTCCAGGTCCATGGGCTTGGAGAGGAAGTCGTTGAAGCCGTTGGCCAGGAAGAACTCCCTGGCCCCCTTCATGGCGTTGGCGGTGAGGGCCAGGATGGGCACCACGGCGAAGTAGGGGTCCTTCTTCCCCATGGCCCGGATCCGGGTGGTGGCCTCCACCCCGTCCATGCCGGGCATCATGTGGTCCATGAGGACCAGGTCGGGCCACACCTGGGTCATCCGCTCGATGGCCTCGGGGCCCGAGGCGGCGGTGAAGAGCTGCATCCCGTAGGGCTCCAGCAGGCCCAGGCAGACCTTCTGGTTGATGGGCTGGTCGTCCACCAGGAGGACCACCGCGTCGGGGGCGGAGAAGCTGGCCTGGTGAAGGCCCTCCTCCCGCTGGACGCTCTCCCGGTAGGGCCCGCAGGGGGCGGCGTCGATGACCGTCTGGGGCAGCCGCACCCAGAAGTCGCTGCCCTGGCCGTAGACGCTCTCCACCCCCACGGTCCCGTGCATGAGCTCGGTGAGGTTCTGGACGATGGACAGCCCCAGGCCGGTGCCCTCGATGTGGCGGTTGGCCTTCCGGTCCAGGCGGCCGTAGCTGCGGAAGAGGTAGGGCATATCCTCCCGGCGGATGCCCACCCCGGTGTCCTTCATGTGGAGGACCAGGACCCCCCGGGCCCCGGCCTCGGGCTCCCAGGTCACGGAGAGGGTCACCGCGCCCTCCTGGGTGTACTTCACGGCGTTGGAGCCCAGGTTCATGATGATGTGGCTGATGTGGACGTTGTCCCCCCACAGCACGGCGGGGATGGTCTCGTCGATCTCCGCCTGGAAGTCCAGCTTTTTCTCCCTGGCCCGGAGGCCCAGGACGGTGATGACGTCGTGGAGCACCGACAGGATGCGGTACTCCTCCGGCTCCACCTCCATCTTCCCCTCCTCGATCTTGGACAGGTCCAGGATGCTGTTGATGTTCTCCAGCAGGTTCCGGCCGCTGCCCCGGATGTCCTTCAGGCAGGCGTCCTTCCCCTGGGGGCTCTCCTCCCGGAGGGCCATCTCCGACAGGCCCAGAATGGCGTTGAGGGGGGTGCGGATCTCGTGGCTCATGTTGGCCAGAAACTGGCTCTTGGCCTGGTTGGCGGCCTCGGCGGCCTCGGCGTTGACCCTTGCCTTCTCCTCCTCCTGGCGGAGGTTGGCCGTGGCGGTCTCGTCCTCAAAGACCCACAGGGTCACCGGGGCCTCCTCCGACCAGCCGGGCATGGGGAAGATCCGCATCTGGATCCAGGTCCGGTCCTGCTTGCGGTAGAGGAGCTCCGCCTTGCCCTGGCGGGCCAGGAGAGTCTTGAGCCTGTCATAGTCGGTGATCTCCCGGAAGGCGGGCACATAGTCCGGGTCCATGAGCTCCATGCCGTAGCGGAAGAGGGTCCGGCTGAGCTTGCGGTCCTCCCGGTCCAGCAGGTCCTGGAAGTACTGGGGGACCTTGATGCTCCGGGTGTCGTCCTGATTCAGGTCCACCACGTAGATCCCCTGGTAGTAGTCGGCGATGACCTGGACGAAGTCCAGCTCGTCCTCGGACTCCACCAGCTTCTTGGCCCGGAGGAAGAGCTGCCGCTCCCGCTCCGCCAGCCGGCGCTTCTCCTCCATCTCCTCCATCTTCTCCCGGGTGACCAGGCGGATGAAGAGGTTGCACTTGGCCCGGCGGGTCACCGGGTCCCGGAAGAGATAGAGCTCCGAGGAATGCCAGTTGTACCCCGGGGCCCGGTGGGTCTTCACCCGGTAGTCCTGGCTCAGCCGGGTGTTTCCCCCCCGGAAGGCGGCCAGGAGGGCCTCCGGGTCCATGGTCCGGGCGTAGTCCTCCCGGTCCCAGGGGTGGATGGTGGGCAGGATGCGCTCCTCCACGAACTCGGGGAAGGTCATCTGCCCCTCTCCCCGCTCCAGCAGGTGGGCGTAGGTCTCCTTGCCCCAGAGGATCCGCCACTCGTCCTCCTCCAGGCTGATCTCGATGGCGGCCACGGTGTCCTCCATCATCCGGTCCAGGAGCTTGGCCTGGTCCTCCAGGCGGTGGCGCTCCCGGACCTGCTGGGTCACGTCCCGGATGGTGCCGATGACCGAGGGCCCGTCTCCGTGGGGCAGGGGCTCCAGGTGGATCTGGATCCAGGTCTCCCGGCTGTCCAGGGTCTGGACCTCCACCTCGCTGCCCTGGCCCGCCGCCGCCTGCTCCATGGCGGAGAGAAGGGCGGGCTCCCACTGGCCGGCGCAGTTCAGGTCGCTGAGGAGCCGGCCGGGGGAGATGAGGGAGGTCCCCATGGCCCGTCCTCCCCGGCGGGGGGTCATCAGCCGGAGCATCCCGTCGGGCCGGACCTCAAAGAGCTGGGTGTCCGACCCGGGGAGGGCGGCGTTCATGAGGAAGTCCCGCTTGGCCACCTCCAGCCGCAGCCGGTCCTGGACGGTCTGCTCCCGCATGGACTGGTAGAGGAGGATGACGGCGGTGGCGGCGGCGTAGAGCAGGATGAGCAGGGCGTAGACCAGCCCCGAGGGCCCCCCCATGACCCACTCATGGAAGACCAGCAGGGTGGCCACGCAGCACCCCGCCAGGATGGCCACCGTCCGCAGGACGCTGAAAAAATGCCGGCTGAGCTTCTCCCCTTTCCCGGCCATGGCGCTCCCCTCCTTCCGTTATGATCACACTTTCGTAACTTTACTTTACATCAGAACCGAAAAAAGGGCAAGAAAAACCTGCCGCAGAACACGACCCGTGTGGTATATCCTCTGAAAACGCGAAAAGGGCGCAACGGAGCCCTCTCCGTCACGGCTTCGCCGTGCCACCTCTCCCAAAGGGAGAGGCAAGTTAGTACTGCTTTGCGGGGTTGTACTAAATCTTGCCTCCCCCTCCGGGGGAGGTGCCCCAGTGCGCGCACTGGGGCGGAGAGGGCTACGTTCCGTCCATATCGCGCTGCCAAAGGAAGGGGCGGAGAGGGCTACGTTAAGTCCAAATCGCGCTGCCAAAGGAAGGGACGGAGAGGGCTCCGCTGCATCCCGATCGCGCTCAAAGTCCCATTTCAGCCTTCAGCTTGGCCAGCGCGTCGTCCACCTCGGCGGTGGAGCCGGCCTTCTCGTACTTGTCCGCCAGGGACTCGGCGGTGTCGTTCTTCTTGGCGTTGAGCTCGGTCATGGCGTTGGCCTGGTCCAGCATCTGGTCGGCCTTGGCCTCCATCCGCTCGAAGGCCTCCATGGTGCCGCTGGCCTTCTCCGCGCCGCTGGTGATCTCGTTGACCTTCTCCTGGGTCTTGGCCACGGCCACCTTGGCCTTGACGGCGGCCTTCCGGGTCTCCAGGGAGTTGATGTCCCCCACCAGCTTGTCGTGCATCTGGCGCATCTTGTCGGCGTTCTCCCGGGCGGTGTCATAGATCTTCTTCAGGTCCGCGCCCTTGGTCTCCAGCTCCAGCTTTTTGGCCAGGAAGACCTTGGCGTCCTCCTCGCTGCCGGCGGACAGGGCCCGCTTGGCCAGGCCCTCGTACTTCTCCACGTCCCGCTGGTTCTCCTCATAGGCCCGGCGGCACCGGGCCTCCTCGGCCATGACGCCGGCGGTCTCCTTCTTGACCTCGGCCAGGCTCTCCCGCAGGTCCAGCAGGTACTGGTCGATCATCTTGGCGGGGTCCTCCGCCTTGTCCAGCAGGGCGTTGATGTTGGATTTGATGATGGTGTTGAAGCGCTCGAGAATGTTAGCCATAAGTAGGTACCTTCCTTTCTGTGGGGCTTACCGGCCCTGGTTCGGGTTTTGTTTCTCCGTCTGGGTCTTGTATTTGTTTTCCAGGTCCTTCATGTGGTCCTGGTATGTCTGGCCCTGCTGCCGGGTGGTCTGGCCGCCGGGGTCTTCCCCGTACTTTTTCTCCAGATCCTCCAGGTCGGGGTCTCCCATCTCCTCCACGGGGGTGTTCAGGATCTGGGCGGTCTGCTCGGCCTTCTTCTGCCGGGCCTTCACCGCCGCCTTCCACCAGAAGAAGGCGATGAGGAGGACGGCCACCACCCCCACCACGGGCATGACGTAGGCCGCCGGGGACTTGGTGACGGTCATGATCCGGTCGGCGGTCTTCTCAAAGCTCAGGGAGAAGAACTCCTCGTCGGTGATGGTGTTGTCGTAGTAGTACCGGTCGATGTAATCGGCCAGGATCTCGTTGGCCTCGTTGTCCATGATGGTCTTGGCCTGGGTGCCCACGGCGTAGGCCCAGCTATAGCCCCCGGCGCCGTTGTCGTAGAAGACCAGCAGGTAGTGGCCCTCGTCGGAGAAGAGGGAGTCGTAGGTCTCGTCGGCAAAGGCCTGGAGGGCCGAGAGGGTGGTGCCGTGGGCGCTGCCCACCACGTAGACGTAGGGCTGCACGCCGGTCTTCTGGTAGAAGTACTTCAGGCCGCTCTCCAGGTTGGAGGGCCGGGAGAACCAGTCCTCCTCGTCGGTGTAGTACCCGGTCTCGGTGCAGGCCGAGGGGGGCAGGGCCTCCCGCTCCACCGTGGACTTGGCGATGGACCCCGAGGAGGACCCGCCGCCGGCGCTGGTGTTCACCCCGCCGATGGAGGTGGCCACCCCGCCGATGAGGATAAGGGCAAAGAAAATGATGAGGAAGACCAGCAGGGTGGTGAGGCACCCCCGGCCCAGGCAGCATCCGCCGCCCCCGCCGCCGGAGGGCCGGTAGCCCATCCCGCCGGGATAAAAGCCCCCGCCGCCGGGGAAGATGGGCCCGCTGGGCCGGTAGCTGCCGCCGCCGAAGGAGCTGCCGCCGGGCCGGAAGCCCCCGCCGAAGGAGCTCCCCCCGGGCCGGAACCCGCCGGAGCCCCCTGTGCGCCCGCCGCCCCCGAAGGACCGGCCGCCGCCGCCAAAGGACCCGCCGGAGAAGCCGCCGCCGCCCCGTCCGCCGCCGGAAAACCCGCCGCCGGAGTGGCCGCCGCCAAAGGACCCGCCGGAACGACCCATAGACATCCCTCCGTTCTGTCATTGAGTAATTTGATGGATTGGACAGGTCCATTATGCCACGGTTTTGTCTGTTTTGCAAGGGGGATATGGGGCGGACAGGCCGAAAATGCGGCGCTGTTATGTACCCGGCGGCAGGTTCTCCGCCGGGTCCGGGTCAGCCTGCCTCCGCCCGTTCTATCATGTGCGTCGCCAGGATGCCGTAGCCCCGGTCCGCGTGGTCGATGAGCACGTGGGTCACCGCCCCCGCCAGCCGGCCGTCCTGGAGGATGGGCGAGCCGCTCATCCCCTGGACGATGCCGCCGGTCTTCTCCAGCAGGGCCTTGTCCGTTACCTTCAGCATCAGGTCCCGGGCGTCCGCGGGGTGGTCGAAGACCTTGAGGATCTCCACGTCATACTCCTCCACCTGGGTCCCGGAGACGTTGGCCAGGATGGTGGCCGGGCCGGGATGGACCTGGTCCGGCGACGCCACCGGCACCGGGGTCCCGGTGAGACCGGATTTGTCCGTGAGATATCCGAAGACCCCCTGCTCCGTGTTGGCGAAGAGGGTCCCCAGGTCCTCCTCCCCGGGGAAGGCCCCCCGGAGCTCTCCGGGCCTGCCGTCCTCCCCCTTGACCACGCCGGCCACGGACGCCGGGGTGATGGCCCCGGACTGGAGCTCCAGGAGGACCGCCGTGTCCACGTCGTTGACCCCGTGGCCCAGGGTGCCGAAGAGGCCGGTCTCCGGGTCCACGAAGGTCAGGGTGCCGATGCCCGCCATGGAGTCCCGGATCCAGGCCCCCAGCTTCCAGGCCCCGTCCGCCGCGCACTGCACCGCCCGGATGGTCAGGTCCCGTTCCTCCCCGTCCCGGCGGACCCGGAGGTCCACCGTCCGGGCGCCCTCCTCCTGGAGGATGTCCTGGACCTCCTCGATGGTGCTGACCGCCCGGCCGTCCAGGCGGGTGATCACGTCCCCCTCCTTCAGGCCGGCCTGCCGGGCGGGGTTGGCGGAGCCCCCGGCGGTGGCCACGTCGGTGAAGCCCACCACCAGCACGCCGTCGGAGAAGAGCTTGATGCCCACGGCGCTGCCCACGGGGACCACATACCGGGTCTCCCCGGGCGGCTGGGCGGCCCGGGCCGTGGGGAGGAGC
The DNA here is from genome assembly GCA_902781745.1 of Oscillospiraceae bacterium. Lineage (GTDB taxonomy): Bacteria > Bacillota > Clostridia > Oscillospirales > Oscillospiraceae > Evtepia. Next base: position 36,199 of record CACZKM010000007.1, on the reverse strand, counting down.
AGCAGGGCCGCCCCCAGCACCGCCAGGGCCAGGCGGAGGGCCGGGTGTCGTTTCGTCTTCTGCAAAAAAGATCCCCCCGTTCCGAAATCTCGTCGGAACGTCGACCGGGCGCGCCCCTTTTGCGGGGGCGCACCGGTTAGGGTGCCCTTCTTTTCCCGGAATACCGCAGGAAATCCCCGGCAGGAGCATTATTTCACAAAGTTGATGAGTAATACGCATTTCTCCTATAATTTGCGGCGTAAGCCTTGCCTTTCTCCGGGGGTTCTGGTACACTGTAACTTAACAAAAAATATTGTAACTTAGAAAATCGCTGCATATTCAGGAAAAGAAGGTGAGGCCGGCAACCGATCTCCCCCGTGCGGAATCCCCATCCAATCAGAATGTGTTCCATGTGTTCTATGAGAAGGAGGTATTTCCCATGAAAAAGCGCGTCCTTTCCACCCTGCTGGCCCTGCTCTTCGCGGTCAGCCTGGTCCCCGCAATGAGCGGGACGGCCCGGGCGGACAACGAACTGCAGAACGTGAATCTGTCCCCGGAGGGGGTGCTCTCCTGGGACGCCTATCCCGACGCGGACAAATACTATTTTACGATTACACACACAAACGTGGAGGACCCCGAGCAGGACAAAATACGGGACGAGATCTATCAGAAAGAGCAGAGTACGTTTTCCCTGGATTTGATCGATCTCTGCCGGGAGCGCGGCTGTTCCAGCGGGACGTACAGCGTCTCGGTCTACGCAAGCCAGCTCAATCCCAACGGAGGACACATGGAAATCCCGCTCACCTCCGAGTGGAAGGGAACCTTTGTTTACAACCCGGCCAAGACCCTGCCCACACCCCAGAATCTCCGCTGGGACGGCGATCTGGCAAAATGGGACGCTGTGGAGGGCGCGGAGTTCTATATCGTCTGCCTTTACCTGCATGAGACCCAGCGGTACTCGGAAAAGAAAGTCATGGCCCCCCAAACGTATCAGAGTTTCACTACGGGAAAAAACGACGACCCGGTGTTTACTGTGAAGGCCATCAGCAAAGATAAGGATACCGGAGCCAGCGAGGTAGCCCGCAGCGAACTGGCGCCCGATCCTGAACGCCCCGCCTACCCCGTCACAGTGGATGGCGGCAAGGCGGACAAGTCCACCTGCAGGTACCAGGGGAAGGTGTTTATCACCGCCGACACGCCCCCTGACGGTCAGCACTTCTACTGCTGGGAAGTGGTCTCCGGCAACGTGACCCTGCTTTACACCGGCAGCCCTAATACCTCCTTTACGATGGGGAATGAGGCGGCGCACATCAAGGCTGTATTCAAAGACAACGACAACTACAAATTCCTCAGCTACTCCTATGAACCCAAGGATACGCTGACCGTGGGCGACCCCCTCACGATCCACTTCCAGCTCAACATAGAGGCGAACTATGTCGAGATCGAGTACGATTCCGAGAATGCGGGCTGGCTGCCTAAAAGTACTCTGGCCTACGATGCGAAGGAAGAGACCGTGGTCTACGATACATCCTGGGAGACGCCCGGAACGACGGTGACCTACCGGCTGGCCGCCAGGGACGGCTTTAGCAAGGGGGTCAGCGAGCCCTTCACTGTGACCTACAAGGACGGCGCATCCTCCTCCGCCACCTACACCATCGTCTACTCCAGCCAGCGTGTGTGGGATTCTCCGTGGGAATCTGTCGAGGAGCGCGGGGATTGGCTCGTTGACCTGCCCGCGGGCACGGAGGTCACCGTCGTGGATACCCAGGGGAACTGGTCCAAGATCATCCTGGAGGACGGCTACGGCTGGGTAGAGAGCGCATACCTGGTGCCCAAGTCCGACGTCCTCAACCCCTTCACCGACGTGACCGACAGGGATAAGTACTATCCCGCGGTCCTCTGGGCCTACCACGCCGATCCCCAGGTGACCAAGGGGGTCAGCGACACCAAGTTCGGCCCTGCGGAGACCGTGACCCGGGGCCAGTGCGTCACCTTCCTGTGGCGGTCCATGGGCTGCCCGGAGCCCAAGACCACCAAGAACCCCTTCGTGGACGTGAAGGCCTCGGAGTATTGGTACAAGCCCATCCTCTGGGCCGTGGAGAACGGGATCACCGTGGGGGTGGATTCCACCCACTTCGCCCCCAAGGCCACCCTCAGCACCCGGCACATCGTCACCTTCCTGTACCGGACCGTCAACCCCGGCAAGGGCGGCCCCAACGGCGGCTGGAACGGCGAGGCGGCGGCCTGGGCTGCGGAACAAAGCGGCAACGTCAATATGCCCTTCTTTGTGGAGATCTCCGTAAACGACAAGACCCCCTGTCCCCGCTGGTGCGTGGTGCAGTTCCTGTGGAAGGTCAAGTTTATGGAGCGTTCCTGACAACGGCGCGTATTCAGACCCCCATCGAACGAGAAGGAATCATTTGAGACGGAGGTTTTTCCCATGAAAAAGAGAGTCCTTTCCACCCTGCTGGCCCTGCTCCTTGCGGTCAGCCTTCTGCCCCTGGCGGCCCTGGCCGGGGGCGGGACCACCCACACCGTCAGCGCGGGCACCCTCACCGTCCGCCAGGAGCCCGACAGCGAAAGCCCCCGGATCGGCGGCCTGACCCAGGGCAAAGAGGTGGTGGTGGTGGAGGACCAGGGGGACTGGTCCAAGATCGAGTACGGGAGCGGCTACGGCTGGGTGATGACCAAATACCTCACCCCCCTCCCCGACCCCGAGGACATGAGCCCCACCCACTATGTGAACACGGGCGTGGTGGCGGTGCGGGAGCTGGCCGGCGGCGAGAGCGCCTGGCTGGGGAACCTCACCCTGGGGGACCAGGTGAAGGTCACCGCCGCCTATGACGGCTGGTCCCAGATCATCTACGACGGCGGCCCGGGCTGGGTGGCCAGCGTGTGCCTCACCCCCCTGGGCTCGGGAGAGCCCCCGGCGCTGTACCCCGAGGACTTCTCCAACCCCTTTGAGGACGTGAAGGAGGGGAACTACTTCTATGACGGGGTGCTGTGGGCCTACTACCGCGCCCCCCAGGTGACCAAGGGGATCAGCGACACCAAATTCGGCCCCTACGCCACCGTCACCCGGGCCCAGACCGTCACCTTCCTGTGGCGGGCCTGCGGGGAGCCGGAGCCCTCTGCAACGAAGAATCCCTTCGTGGATGTGAAGACCACGGACTACTACTACAAAGCCGTCCTCTGGGCGGTGGAGAAGAAGATTACCGTGGGCGCCGACGCCACCCACTTCTCCCCCGGCCAGACCTGCTCCACCGCCCACATCATCACCTTCCTTTACCGGGCCATGGAGGAGGGACCCGACGGCTGGTATGAGGAGGCCGGCGCCTGGGCGATGGGGCACAACCTGCTGGCGGACACCAACCTCACCGTCTCCCCCAAGGTGGGCTGCCCCCGGGGGGCGGTGGTGACCTTCCTCTTCCGGGAGCTGGGCCCCTGACGAACGGCCGGGACCGGCGGGAAGAAAGGCGGGAAAGACCCATTGACAACCCCGGAAAAAGCCAGTATAATGGTCTCCACAAAACCATGACCCTGATGAAAGGAGCTGTTTCCCATGCGGAGAATCCAGACTCTGGAGACCCGGGACCTGGCCAAGAGCCTGAAGACCGGCGGCTGCGGCGAATGCCAGACCTCTTGCCAGTCTGCCTGCAAGACCTCCTGCGGCCTTGCCAACCAGCAGTGCGAGAACGAGAATCGCTGAGCACCAATGTAACACAAGGAAAGCCGCCGCGGATCTCCGATCACGCGGCGCTTTTTCTGTCCCATTCCAAGAAATAGTATAAGGATGATCGACTGCTATGATCCATCAATACAAACTCAACGGGTACAACATCGTCCTGGACGTCTACAGCGGGGCGGTCCATGTGGTGGACGAGGTGGCCTATGACGTCATCTCCCTCTACGAGACCACCCCCCGGGACGAGATCGTGGCCCGGATGCTGGACAAGTACGGCCACCTGCCCGACGTGGACGAGAAAGAGCTCCGGGACTGCCTGGCGGACATCGACGAGCTGAAGGACGCCGGGAAGCTCTTCTCCCGGGACCTGTGGGCGGAGGTGGAGCAGGAGGCCTTCGAGCACACCAAGCCCGTGCTGAAGGCCATGTGCCTCCATGTGGCCCACACCTGCAACCTCAACTGTAGCTACTGCTTCGCCAGCCAGGGGAAGTACCACGGGGACCGGGCCCTCATGTCCTTCGAGGTGGGCAGGCAGGCCCTGGACTTCCTCATCGCCTCCTCCGGCAGCCGGGTGAACCTGGAGGTGGACTTCTTCGGCGGAGAGCCCCTGATGAACTGGCAGGTGGTCAAGGACCTGGTGGCCTACGCCCGGACCCAGGAGCCCATCCACCACAAGAACTTCCGGTTCACCCTCACCACCAACGGGGTCCTGCTGGACGACGAGGTCACCGACTTCTGCTACAAGGAGATGCACAACGTGGTCCTCAGCCTGGACGGCCGGAAGGAGGTCCACGACAGGCTCCGCCGGGACTTTGCCGGCCACGGCAGCTACGACCGCATCGTGCCGAAGTTCCAACGGTTCGTGGAGCGCCGGGGAGACCGGAGCTACTATATGCGGGGGACCTTCACCCACGACAACACGGACTTTACCGAGGATATCTTCCACATGGCCGACCTGGGCTTCACCGAGCTGAGCATGGAGCCGGTGGTCTGCCCCCCGGGGGACCCCTGGGCCCTCACCGAGGAGGACCTGCCCGTGCTCTTCGACCAGTACGAGATCCTCGCCAAGGAGATGCTCAGGCGGGAGCGGGAGGGGAGGCCCTTCACCTTCTACCACTACATGATCGACCTGGCCGGGGGGCCCTGCCTCCACAAGCGGATGTCGGGCTGCGGCTCGGGCACCGAGTACCTGGCGGTGACCCCCTGGGGGGAGCTCTTCCCCTGCCACCAGTTCGTCAACGACCCGGACTACTCCATGGGCAACGTCTGGGACGGGGTGACCAACCCGGCCCTGGGGGAGAGGTTCCACCGGTGCAACGTGGTGACCAACCCCGACTGCCGGGACTGCTGGGCCCGGCTCTACTGCGCCGGGGGCTGCGCCGCCAACGCCTACCACGCCAGCGGGGACATCGGCGGCACCTACGAGTACGGCTGCAAGCTGTTCAAGAAGCGCATCGAGTGCGCCATTATGATGAAGGTCGCCCAGTCCGGGCAGACTGTATAACGGATACGGAAGACCTGCAAGGAGGAAACTGTGATGGAAACGAAAAAGGTACGCTACGACGGCATCGACACCGACGACGTCACCGCCAAGCTGGAGGCGGGCAACGAGAAGATGGCCAAAAAGGGCTGGCGGGAAGGCCGGGTGGATATGCTCAGCTCCTCCACCCTGGAGGTCACTTATCTCAGAGGGGAAGAGGATGACGACGACGAGGACGAGGACTGAGTCATGATCGTCCTGCGACGCCTTCTTCTCCTCCTGCTGGCCCTCTGTGTTCTGGGCGCCGCCCTGGCCTTCGGGATCAGCGGGTGGATGGTCCTCCATGAACGAAACGCCGTCCTGTCCGCGGAAGACCAACCCCCCGGGGACCTGGACGCCATCCTGGTCCTGGGCTGCGGCCTGGACGCCGACGGCGCCCCCAAGCCCATGCTCCACGACCGGATGACCGTGGCCATCGACCTGTACAACAAAGGCTGGGCGGACAAGCTCCTCCTCTCCGGGGACGGGACCCGGGCCCCGGACTACGACGAGCCGGGGGCCATGGAGACCTTCGCCCTGGCCCGGGGGGTGCCGAAGGAGGCCCTCGTCCTGGACCGGGAGGGGGTCAACACCGACGCCAGCGTCCGCCGGGCCAGGGACGAGTTCGGGGTGAAGCGGGTGGTTCTCGTCACCCAGGAATATCACCTCTACCGGGCCCTCTACCTGGCCGAGAGCTATGGTCTGGAGGCACACGGCGTGTCGGCCACCCTGCGGACCTACGGGCCCAAGCAGATCATCTGGTCGGCCCGGGAGGTGCTGGCCCGGGATAAGGATTTTGCGCGGATGGTTTTTCGATAACAGGGAAAGGAGTCTGTCATGAACGAGAATCCGGCTTATCAGGACCCGGTGTGGGAGGAACTGATCGACGGAAAGGTCGTGCTCATGTCTCCCCGGCCGACGGTGAATCACAATTTTGTCGCGTCGAATATCTATTCCATATTCAACCGGTATTTGAAGGGCAAGGGCTGTACGCCTTTTGCCGACGGTACGGACTTGTATCTGACGGAAAAAGACCGCTTTGTCCCCGACGGCATGATCGTCTGCGACAGGGACAAGATCCAGACCGACGGCGTCCACGGCGCGCCGGATCTGGTGGTGGAGGTCCTCTCCCCCAGCACGGCCAAGAATGACATCGGCCACAAAAAAGACGTGTATGAGGCCTGCGGCGTCAAGGAATACTGGATCGTCAGCCCGGGGGATAAGACGGTGACCCAGTACCAGCTTCGGGACGGCCGCTTCGTTCTCCATGAGGTCTACGCCGTCCACCCCGAGGTGATGCTGGCAAAGATGCGCGAGGAAGAGCGGGCGGCGGTCATCACCGAGTTTAAATGCTGCCTGTTTGACGATTTGCTCATCCCCGTGGCGGATATTTTCGACCGGGTGATGTAAAAAAACAGGATACCCATATCCAAAGGAGCCGGCGCCGGCAGGCGCGGGCTCCTTTTGTTCCGAAAAAATCCCAGAAAAAATCCCCGTTACCCGGTGACTTCCTACCGTTTTTGTGTTAGAATTATTCTTGAATAAATTTGGCCTCCGCCCGGGGGCCCTCTGACCGACAAGGAAAGGAACCAAACACTATGAAAGAATTCAAAGGCAGCAGCAATTACGTGGTCTCCGCCGACCTGCTGCGGATCGTCAACATCGCCATCGCCCTGGAAAAGCCCCTGCTCATCAAGGGGGAGCCCGGCACCGGCAAGACTCAGCTGGCCCAGGCCATCAGCGACGCGTTGGACAAGGAGCTCATCATCTGGAACATCAAGTCCACCACCAAGGCCCAGGACGGCCTGTACGTCTACGACACCGTCCAGCGGCTCTACGACAGCCAGTTCGGCGGCGAAGGGGTGGACGATATCAAGAAGTACATCAAGCTGGGCAAGCTGGGAGAGGCCTTCTCCGCCGACAAGCAGGTGGTCCTCCTCATCGACGAGATCGACAAGGCCGACCTGGAGTTCCCCAACGACCTGCTGTGGGAGCTGGACAAGATGGAGTTCTACATCCCCGAGACCAAGGAGACCATCACCGCCAGGCAGCGGCCCATCGTCATCATCACCTCCAACGCGGAAAAGGAGCTCCCCGACGCCTTCCTCCGCCGGTGCATCTTCCACTACATCTCCTTCCCCGACGCGGCCATGATGACCGACATCGTCCACGCCCACTACGACAACATCGAGGACCACCTCCTGGAGATGGCCATGCGGGCCTTCTACCAGGTCCGAGACCTGCCCACTGTGGCGAAGAAGCCCTCCACCTCCGAGCTGCTGGACTGGCTCCAGGCCCTGCGCATCGGCGGGGTGGACCCGGAGAAGATCGAAAAGGAGCTGCCCTACGCCGGCATCCTGCTGAAGAAGACGGAAGATCTCACCGCCGTGAAGAACGCCAAGAACCGCGCCAAGAACGGATACCGCTGGTAACGCATAGGAGAACATATCGTGTTTACCGATTTCTTTTACCTCCTGCGGGCCCTGGACCTGGACGTGTCCCTCAACGAGTGGCTCTCCCTGATGGAGGCCCTGGAGCGGGGGCTGTGCCGGAACAGCCTGCTGGAATTCTACTACGTCAGCCGGGCGATTTTGGTGAAGACCGAGGCCGACTTCGACAAGTTCGACGAGGCCTTCCTCACCTACTTTGAGCACGTCCAGCACATGGAGGACATCCCCCAGGAGCTCATGGACTGGCTCCACGACCCCAAGAACATGAAGAAGTACGACAAGGACGAGGTGGACGCCCGGACCACCTTCGACCTGGAGAAGCTCCGCCAGATGCTGGAGGAGCGCCTGGCCGAGCAGCACGAGCGCCACGACGGCGGCCAGTACTGGATCGGCACCGGGGGCACCTCCACCATGGGCCACTCGGGCTACGCCGCCACGGGCATCCGGGTGGGAGGCGAGAGCCGCCACCGCCACGCCCTCCAGGTGGTGGGCGAGCGGAAGTTCCGGGACTTCCGGGAGGACAACGTCCTGGACCAGCGGACCTTCCAGCTTGCCTTCCGCCGGCTGCGGCAGATGACCACCCGCCAGGACGGGCCCATGGACGTGCTCAACCTGGACCGGACCATCGACGAGACCTGCAACAACGCCGGCTACCTCTCCCTGGAGTTCGACCGGCCCCGGACCAACGACATCAAGGTCATGGTCCTCTTCGACTCCGGCGGGTCCATGGCCCCCTACGCCCGGCTGTGCAGCCAGCTCTTCCAGGCGGTGAACAAGGCCAACAACTTCAAGGACCTGAAGATCTACTACTTCCACAACTGCTGGTACTCCGAGCTCTACACCGACCCCCGGTGCGTCTACAGCGACTCGGTCCAGACCCAGTGGGTCATCAACAACCTCAGCCGGGAGTACAAGGTCATCGTGGTGGGGGACGCCTCCATGGCCCCCTCGGAGCTCACCTGGATCGGGGGCAGCAGCTACTACAACCGGTACAACAAGGAGACCGGCCTGACCTGGCTCAACCGCTTCCACAACCGGTTCGAGAAGATGGTGTGGTTCAACCCCATCCCGGAGTCCATGTGGGAGTACGACTACGGCTGGCAGACCATCGAGATGATCCGCAATGTGGTGGATATGTATCAGCTGACCATCGAGGGCCTGGCCAGAGGCCTGAAAAAGCTGGTGTCCGCCCGATAATACCATACGCCCGGAAGGAGGGGACCAGGATGGCCTTACCCCAAGAGAAGCGTTACACCTATGCCGATCTTCTTTCCTGGGACGACGAGGTGCGCTATGAATTATATGACGGGATCCCCGTCGCCCTTGCGTCACCGTCGTTTGAGCATCAGGTCATCAGCGGCGAGATATACAGACAGCTCGCAAATTATGCATTGGGCAAGCCCTGTCATGTCGTTGCTGCTCCTATAGACGTTCGCTTATTCGAGCAGGACGGCGACAGTCCCGATGACGTCGATATCGTGGTCCAGCCCGATCTGCTGGCCGTGTGCGACAAGAGCAGGATCGACCGCCGGGGCGTCCGCGGCGCGCCGGACCTGGTGGTGGAGATCCTCTCCGATTCCAACCGGCGCAACGACCAACTGGTGAAGTATCGCTGGTATCAAAAAGCCGGGGTGCGGGAATACTGGATCGTCGACCCGGTTGAGAAGATCGTGCTCATCCACACCCTGGAGGACGGTCAGTACAGCTCGCCCAACGCCTACGGCGCAAGCTCCACCGCTCCGGTGGGGATCACGGAGGACTGCACCGTCGATCTCTCCCTGGTTTTTTCCGGGGGATAACGAAAGGTCGCCCGGGGCCGGTTTCCACGGCCCCGGGAATCGCCTTGGGGAAATACCAGCGGTTTCCGCAAAAAAGGCCGGGAAGGAGGGATCTCCGCCCGGTCTCTTTTCGCCGTTTCCCTCCCTCCCCGCCTTGACTTTTGGGAAAAACAGGCCTAGACTATCTCTGCAAAACGCTATGCACGAAGGGAGGGAGATCCATGGAACGCTTTCGCGTCACCGGCATGAGCTGCGCCGCCTGCTCGGCCCGGGTGGAGAAGGTGGTCTCCGCCCTGCCCGGGGTGGAGACCGTGTCGGTCAATCTGCTCACGGGCTCCATGGGGGTGGAGTTCGCCTCCCCCGCCACGGAGGAGACCATCTGCCAGGCCGTGGCCAAGGCGGGCTACGGCGCGTCCCCGATGATCGAGGAGGCCAAGGCCCCCGCCCCCGGCGGGCAGCTTGACACCGGGGACTGGAAGCCCATCCGCCTCCGGCTCATGGTCAGCGTCTGCCTCCTGCTGCCCATGCTCTACGTCACCATGGGCCACGGGCTGGCGGGCTGGCCGGTGCCCGCTCCCCTGGAGGACCCCGCCGTGTCGGGGCTCTACCAGCTTTTGGTGGCGGGGCTCATCATGGTGGTCAGCCAGAAGTTTTTCGTCACCGGGGTGGGGGGGCTCCTCCACAAGGCCCCCAACATGGACACCCTGGTGGCCATGGGAGCCGGGGCGGCCTTCGTCTACAGCACCGCCCAGCTCTTCTCCGTCCTGGCCGGGGACCGGGGGGCCATGACCGGCCACAGCGGCTACTACTTTGAGAGCGCCGCCATGATCCTCACCCTCATCACCGTGGGCAAGCTCCTGGAGGCCGTCAGCAAGGGCCGGACCACCGACGCCATCCGGGCCCTCATGGACCTGGCCCCCGGGGTGGCCAACGTGCTGGACGAAACCGGACAGCCCGTGGCCACCCCCATCGACCGGGTGAAGCCCGGGGACCTGGTCCTCATCCGCCCCGGGGAGAGCGTCCCCGTGGACGGGGAGGTCCTCTCCGGCCAGAGCGCCGTCAACGAGGCCGCCCTCACCGGGGAGAGCCTGCCGGTGGACAAGGGCCCCGGGGACCAAGTCACCGCCGCCACCCTGAACCAGAGCGGGGCCCTCACCGTCATCACCCGCCGGGTGGGGAGCGAGACCACCCTCAGCCGGATCATCGCCCTGGTGGAGGAGGCCGCCGCCACCAAGGCCCCCATCGCCCGGCTGGCCGACAGGGTCTCCGGCGTCTTCGTCCCGGCGGTGCTGGGGGTGGCCCTGCTGACCTGTATCGTCTGGCTCCTGCTGGGCCAATCCATCGGCTACGCCCTGGCCCGGGCCATCAGCGTGCTGGTGATCTCCTGCCCCTGCTCCCTGGGGCTGGCCACCCCCGTGGCCATCATGGTGGGCAGCGGCGTGGGGGCAAAGCACGGCATCCTCTTTAAGACCGCCGCCGCCCTGGAGACCGCCGGCAAAACCGACGTGGTGGTGCTGGACAAGACGGGCACCCTCACCCGGGGGGAGCCCGCCGTCACCGACCTCATCCCCGCGGAGGGGGTGGAGGAAAAGACCCTCCTCCGCCTGGCGGCCTCGGTGGAGGCCCGCAGCAGCCATCCCCTGGGCCGGGCCGTCTGGACCCGGTCCGCCGAGGCCCACATCACCCTCCTCCCCGTGAAGGACGTCCAGGAGCTCCCCGGCAGCGGCATCCGGGGCGTGGTGGACGGGCGGCCCCTGCTGGGGGGGAAGCGGGACTTCCTCAAGGGCCTGGGCCTGCTCCCGGAAGCCCTGGAGGAGGCCGGCGAGCCCCTGGCCGCCCAGGGCAAGACCCCCCTGTACTTCGCCTGGGCCGGGAAGCCCCTGGGCCTCATCGCCGTGGCGGACACCCTCCGGCCCGAGAGCGTGGAGACCATCCGGGACCTGAAGGAGGACCTGGGGGTCATGCCCGTCCTCCTCACCGGGGACCAGGAGATCACCGCCAAAGCCATCGCGGACCAGGCGGGCATCGACCAGGTCATCGCCCAGGTCCTCCCCCAGGAGAAGGAGGCCGTGGTGCGGAACATCACCCAGCGCCACACCGCCGCCATGGTGGGGGACGGCATCAACGACGCCCCCGCCCTCACCCGGGCCTCCGTGGGCATCGCCATCGGCGGGGGGGCCGACGTGGCCCTGGACGCCGCCGACGTGGTGCTGCTGAAGTCCTCCCTGGCCGACGTCCCCGCCGCCATCCGCCTGTCCCGGCAGGTGGTGAGGAACATCAAGGAAAATCTGTTCTGGGCCTTCTTCTACAACGTCATCGGCATCCCCATCGCCGCCGGTGTGCTGGTGAAGCTGGGGATCACCCTCAACCCCATGCTGGCGGCGGCGGCCATGTCCCTGTCCAGCTTCTGCGTGGTGACCAACGCCCTCCGCCTGAACGGATATTCCCCCTACCCCCGGGGAAAAAAGCCTACCGCCGCCCCCCCGGAGGAACCGAAGCAGCCCACCCCCGGCCCACTGTCGCCGGAACCATCGAAAGGAGAACCCACCATGAACAAGACCATGAACATCGAAGGCATGATGTGCGTCCACTGCAAGGCCAACGTGGAAAAGGCCCTCAACGCCATCCCCGGCGTCACCGCCCAGGTGGACCTGGACGCCGGCACCGCCGCCGTCACCTGCTCCGACGGGGTCACCGACGAGGCCCTGACCGCCGCCGTCACCGAGGCGGGCTATACCGTCAAGGACGTAAAATAACAGCGTGGCAAACTCAAAAAAACCTCCCGGCGTCAGACCGGGAGGTTTTTTGTATGCTTGGTTCAGGTTTATTCCGCCGGGGTCTCCGCCGGTGCTTCCGGGGCGGCCTCCACCGGGGTGCCGCACTGCTCGCAGAACTTGTCCTCCTCCTTCACGGGGGCGCCGCAGGCGGGGCACTCGGGGTCTGCGGGGACGGGGGCGGGGTCCACCTCCACCTTCGCGCCGCACTGGGGGCAGAAGTTGGCGTCCTCCCCCACGGGGGCGCCGCAGGCGGGGCACACCGGGTCCGCGGGGACCTCGGGGGCGATGGCCTGGCGCATGGCCTCGTTCTCCAGCTTGTTCTCCTCGATGTCCTTCCGGGCCGCGGCGATCACGTCCCGGCTGGCCTGGATGGAGGCGTAGAGGGCGGCGATCTCGTCGTCGAAGGTCTCGCCGGCGTCCAGCTTCTCCACCAGCAGCTCGCCGATGTGGAGGGTGTACTCCGCGATCTTCTTCTCCTCGCTGTTGATCTTCAGGCCCAGCTTGCCGTTCTCAATGGCGTTGTTGGCCCGGCCGCCTACGGTGGAGGCCAGGTTCCCCAGGTTGGTCAGCTTGTCTTTCAGTGCCATGGTTTCAACCTCCCGGTCGTTGGAATGGGTATCGGTATCAGAAATATGTCTTCATGGCCTCGGTGGCCAGGGCCACGTCGGCGCTGATGGTGATGGTGAACTTGATGTTGTTCTTTTCGGCAAATTTGCTCAGCCAGGCCAGGAACTCCTCCACCTCGGGAGAGTCGGGCTCCGAGGGGATGATCTTGCACAGGCTGTCGATGAACACATGGGTCAGGTCATAGTTGGAGGCGTACAGCCCGCCGATGAAGCCCTTGAGGAATTCATACCCGCCGAAGGGGAACTCCCCGGCCTCCACCAGACGGACGTTGCGGCTGATGTCGAACATCATCTTGCGGCCCAGCTCGATGCAGACCACGCTGCCGATCTCGTTTTCCGCGGCGTAGTTGATGAGCTCCACCATCTGCTTGGTCTTGCCGGATCCCTTGGCGCCCATAATGACTCTTACCATATCACGATCACTCCTTATATCGCAGTAAAAATAGAAATTTGTTGTAAAAAGGACTTGTCTTCTCCTTGTTTTTCCCTGCCGGTCCCACCGGCCGGAACGGGCCGGGGACCTGTTACCCTCATGTTACCATTTTGACGGGAAAAAAGCAATGGAAATCGGGGAAGTTCATGAAAAATTCCTGGTTCTCCTCCCGGCGTCCGTCAATTCTTCAGGCTTTGCATCGGCGCGGGGATGCGGCCCCCTCTGGCGATGAAGGGGGCGCTGGAGAAGGGGTGCACCGGGATCACCGGGGCGGAGCCCAGCAGGCCGCCGAACTCCACCGTGTCCCCCACGGTCTTGCCGGGGGCGGGGATGATGCGCACGGCGGTGGTCTTGGCGTTGACCATGCCGATGGCGGCCTCGTCGGCGATAATGGCGGCGATGGTCTCGGCGGGGGTGTCCCCGGGGACGGCGATCATGTCCAGGCCCACGGAGCACACGCAGGTCATGGCCTCCAGCTTGTCCAGGCCCAGGGCCCCCTTGGCGGCGGCGGCGATCATGCCCTCGTCCTCACTGACGGGAATGAAGGCCCCGGAGAGGCCCCCCACGTGGTTGGAGGCCATAACGCCCCCCTTCTTCACCGCGTCGTTGAGGAGAGCCAGGGCGGCGGTGGTGCCGTGGGTGCCGCAGACCTCCAGGCCCATCTCCTCCAGGATCCGGGCCACGGAGTCCCCTACCGCCGGGGTGGGGGCCAGGGAGAGGTCCACGATGCCGAAGGGGACCTCCAGCCGGGCGGAGGCCTCCCTTGCCACCAGCATCCCCATGCGGGTGATGCGGAAGGCGGTCTTCTTGATGGTCTCGGCCACCACGTCGAAGGGCTGGCCGGGGACCTGGCTGACGGCGTGGTGGACCACCCCGGGGCCGGAGATGCCCACGTTGATGACGCACTCGGGCTCCCCGGGGCCGTGGAAGGCCCCGGCCATGAAGGGGTTGTCCTCCACGGCGTTGGCGAAGACCACCAGCTTGGCGCAGCCGAAGCCCCCCTGGGCGGCGGTGCGGTCGGCGGCGGACTTGATGACCCGGCCCATCTCCGCCACGGCGTCCATGTTGATCCCCGCCTTGGTGGAGCCCACGTTCACCGAGGAACACACCAGGTCGGTGGTGGCCAGGGCCTCGGGGATGGAGGCGATGAGCTTCCGGTCCGAGGAAGTGAAGCCCTTCTGGACCAGGGCGGAGAAGCCGCCGATGAAGTCGATGCCCACGGTCTTGGCGGCCTTGTCCAGGGCCTTGGCGAAGGGGACGTAGTCGGCGGTGTCGCTGGCGGCGGCCACCAGGGAGACGGGGGTGACGGCCACCCGCTTGTTGACGATGGGGATGCCGAACTCCTTGCCGATGGCCTCCCCGGTGGACACCAGGTGGCCCGCCCGGCGGCAGATCTTGTCGTAGATCTTATTGCAGGCGGTGCGGGGGTCAGGATGGGCGCAGTCCAGCAGGGAAATGCCCATGGTGATGGTGCGGATGTCCAGGTGCTGCTGGTCGAACATCCGGATGGTCTGGAGAATTTCAGCCGATGAGATCATAGCCGGCCCTCCTTAAATGCGGTGCATGGCCTGGAAGGTCTCTTCCCGCTGGGCGTGGATGTCCAGCCCCAGCTCCCTCCCCAGGGCCTCCATCTGGTCGGCGATCTCCCCGAAGGGCAGGTCGCTGCCCGAGGCGTCCACCAGCATGACCATGGTGAAGAAGTTGGGGGGCAGGATGGTCTGGGTGATGTCCAGGATGTTGACGTTGAGCTCGGCCAGCTTTCCGGTGGCGGCGGCGATGATGCCCACCTTGTCGGTGCCGGCGACGGTGACGACTGCGCGCATATGTGATACCTCACTATCTTTTTCGGTGTGTTGTTTTGGGGTGTGGGTAGTATAGCAGAAAAAAGGGAAAAAGGGAAGAGATGATGAATCAAAAAAGAGCAAGTCTTACTATTCCGAAGTATGTTTGATGACGTTATAGCCTGTTTTAGTTATGGCATTCTTATCTCCGCTACCTAATTGTGGTCAGTTGCAACAGCGATAAAATGGAATTCTTTCAAAAAAAGCTACCAATTTACAACAGATTGTGATAAAATGCATTAAATTATTTGACAAGGGGGTACCGCGAATGAATCCAGTATTAAAGTATAGGGGTGGAAAATCGCGGGAGATTCCTCGATTTCTTCAATATATTCCCAATGATTTTGATAGGTATATTGAGCCTTTTTTGGGCGGCGGCGCAGTTTATTTTTACCTTGAGCCGGAAAATGCCATCATTAATGATGTGAATGAACGCCTTATGCAGTTTTATCAACAACTGCGTGATAATTATTCTGAAATGAGAGCGCAGCTCGATAGTGTACAAAGCATTTATGAAAGGAATCAGGCTGAGTTCAAAAAACTAAAGGCCAAAAAGCCTGATGAACGAGTGCCTAACGCAAATGAAGAGCTATATTATAAGATGCGGAAGCTGTTTAACCACCCAGATAACAGTTATTTAGATGGAGTAGTCTATTTCTTTATTAACAAAACAGCGTATTCTGGAATGATAAGATACAATAATAATGGCGAATACAATGTTCCGTTTGGCCGGTATCCCAACCTTAATACAAAGATGGTGACAGAACAACATAGCCGCTTGTTGCAGGGTGCAGAGTTGTACAGTCTTGATTATAGAAAAATATTTGATATGGCTGAAAAGGACGATTTTATGTTTCTTGATCCGCCATATGATTGTGTTTTTAATGATTATGGAAATATAGATATGATGAATGGCTTTGATGAGGCTGAGCACAGACGATTAGCTGCCGACTTTCGGAATCTTCCTTGCCGTGCACTTATGGTAATTGGTAAAACACCCTTAACAATGGAACTGTACGGAGAGTATGTTTTTGATGAATATTATAAAAACTATGCCGTCAATATCCGAAATCGGTTTAATAATGACAAAATGCACATTGTTGTAAAGAACTACTGAACAAGGGGGCAGATGTATGGCAAATCTAAGAAGCAAGGCCTTGTTTTTTACAACATCACCTCGTTCCCCGATTAAAATGATACCAGAGATTCAATTACTGGTTGAGCAGTTTTCTGGCAGGAAATGGGATAGAAACCGGCAAGTACAAAATGAGTTTGCAGATCTTTTAGCGCAATCTGACTTTTTTCAGGGCAAAGGTTCGCTGAACAATAAAGATTTCAGCGCAAGGGACAGAATCAACCGTTCACCCAAAGCGTTAGGTTTTGTTAATTTGTCTCCGCATATTGAATTGACAGACGCAGGAAATGCTTTTATATATGGAAAGCGGCCACAGGAAGTGTTTTTACGTCAACTGTTAAAATATCAGTTGCCGTCCCCGTATCATATCGAAACAAAGAAGATTAAAGGATCGTTTTTTGTTAAACCATATCTGGAGATTTTGCGGCTTATCAGGGATTTAGATGGCCTTTCTTTTGATGAATTGAAAATCTTTGCTCTTATGCTTACTGATTACAGAAAATATGATGCCGTAAAAGACAACATATTAGGTTTCCGAGCAGAAAAAGAGGCGAATAAGGGACAATATAAAAAAATCGTTAATGAAGCTTGGACTGAAGCAATATTGCATATATATTCAGATGATATTAAAGAAGGAAGAACGAAAACCCGGGAAACAACAGACAACAGCCTGGAAAAATTCTTGAAAACAAAAAAGAAAAATGCTTGGGACTATACAGATGCATGTTTCCGGTATTTGCGTTACACTGGACTTGTTTCTATTTCCTACGATAATCGTTCTATTAATTTTTTTCCCGATAAACTGAAAGAGGTCGACTATATTCTTGAAACAATAAGTCGAAAGCCTGTTTTTGTTGATGATATAGTGAGATACAAAGAATATCTGTTCAATGCAAATATACCTACATTATATGTTGATAATGTTGAACATGTTGTTGACCAACTTATGCGCATAAGTGATTTTACGAAGCGGCAACTTGCGGACAAGGATATTGATGAGCTAAAAGATTTGCGGGACGCAATCGTGGAAGAACGCAAAGAAGCGGTTATCAATGCACAGGTTGCAGAAATCAAATCGTATGCCCTGTATTCCGAGATAATAGATACCTACAATGAAATAGTATCTATAGGTTATTATGATGCGCCACTCATGTTGGAATACAACACGTGGCGTGCTATGACCATGCTTGATGGCGGAAGTATAAAGGGAAACTTCAAGTTTGATGATGCTGGAAAGCCCCTTTCTACCGCATCTGGAAATATGCCTGATATTGAATGTGATTATGATAATTTCGTTTTGTCTGTGGAAGTTACAATGCAGCGAGGGCAACGACAATACGAGAGTGAAGGCGAATCCGTGGCGCGGCATTTTGGGCAAATGAAGAAAAGAACAAGGAAAGAAGCATACTGTCTGTTTATCGCTCCAACTATCAACAAAGCAAGTTTAGCCTTTTTCTTTGCTCTGAATAGAATTAACAATATTTCCTATTATGGTGGGACACCAAAAATCATTCCGCTTGAATTGGATCAGTTTATGCGGCTTGTAGAAAATTCATATAATTATCCAAGTCAGCCGACCTCTCACAATATCAAACAATTCCTAGATGAAGTAATGCATCAAGAAACCATTGCTGTTGATGAAAATGACTGGGCTGAAAGAATAAAGAATTGTGTTGAGCAGTGGTTAGTGGCATAATAATAGTTATTAAGCGGGAGATATTAAAGGCGGCGGAACCCTTTGCATTCTAAGGGGTTCCGCCGTTTATCATCAAATAATCACCCTTCCCCCTGCAACTCATCCAGCGTCAGAGAGAACGCCGGCAGGAAGTGCTCCATGAAGTAGTCCAGCTCCGGCTGGCCATAGCTCTCCAGAGCCGCCCGGGTCTGCTTCGCGGCGGACTTGAACTCCATGTTCCCCGCCTTCAGCTCCTCCACGCATTTCAGGTAGGCCGAGAGCTTGTCGGCGGCCTTCACCAGGGAGAGGACCTCCGGGTCGCTCTCCGACAACAGGGGGCCGAAGGCCGGGCGGAGCTCCGCCGGGAGCATGGCCAGCAGGCTGTCCGCCGCCCCCTGCTCCACCGCCTTGTAGGCGTCCCGGATGGCGTCGTTGGCGTATTTCACCGGGGTGGGCAGGTCCCCGGTGAAGATCTCCGGGGCGTCGTGGTACAGGGCCACCACCGCCACATGGTCGGGGTCGGCGGTCCCGCCGAACCTGTCCCGCTTGATGACCGCCAGGGCGTGGGCCAGGACGGCCACCATGTGGCTGTGCTCCTGGATGTTCTCCTGGACGGTGTTTCGCATGAGCCCCCAGCGGCCGATGTATTTCATCCGGGCGATGGTGGCGAAAAAGGGATAGGACATGGCGGCAGGCCTCCCAATCGAGTAAATAGGGTGTTATTATAGCAGAACATGAGGAAAAAGAAAAGAGTGAACTTCCCATCTTTTCCTTCCGCCGGATTTTTCCCGGAAAACGCCTTGCGTCCGGGCGCTGGCCATGGTAAAATAGACCGTTACCGATATCATCATCCATTAAGGGAGGGAACCCCCTTGTCCAAATACGAAACCGAGATCGCCCGGCGGCGGACCTTCGCCATCATCTCCCACCCCGACGCCGGCAAGACCACCCTGACCGAAAAGTTCCTTCTCTACGGCGGCGCCATCGCCCAGGCGGGCCAGGTCAAGGGCAAGAAAAACACCCGGGCCGCCGTGTCCGACTGGATGGAGATCGAAAAGCAGCGGGGCATTTCCGTGACCTCCTCCGTCCTCCAGTTCCAGTACGACGGCTTCTGCATCAACATCCTGGACACCCCCGGCCACCAGGACTTCTCCGAGGACACCTACCGCACCCTCATGGCCGCCGACTCCGCCGTCATGGTCATCGACGCCGCCAAGGGGGTGGAGGCCCAGACCCGGAAGCTCTTCAAGGTCTGCGTCCTCCGGGACATCCCCATCTTCACCTTCATCAACAAGATGGACCGGGACGCCCGGGACCCCTTCGACCTCTGTGAGGAGATCGAAAAGGAGCTGGGCATCGAGACCTACCCCGTCAACTGGCCCATCGGCTCCGGCAAGGAGTTCCAGGGGGTCTACGACCGGGCCAAGGGGGAGATCATCCACTTCTCCGCCACCGGGGCGGGGAAAAAGTCCGCCACCACCCAGATCGACCTGGACGACCCCGTCCTGGCGGACATGGTGGGCCAGGCCAAGCGGGACCAGCTCATCGAGGAGATCGAGCTCCTGGACGGGGCCTCCAGCGAGTTTGACATGGACCGGGTCCGCCACGGGAAGCTCTCCCCCGTCTTCTTCGGCTCCGCCCTCACCACCTTCGGCGTGGAGCCCTTCCTGGAGGAATTCCTCCGGATGACCACCCCGCCCCTGCCCCGGACCGCCGGGGACGAGGTCATCGACTCCTTCTCCGACGACTTCTCCGCCTTCGTCTTCAAGATCCAGGCCAACATGAACAAGGCCCACCGGGACCGGATCGCCTTCCTGCGGGTGTGCTCCGGCCGGTTCGACGCGGATAAGGAGGTCTACCACGTCCAGGGGAAGAAAAAGCTTCGCCTCTCCCGGCCCCAGCAGCTCATGGCCGCCGACCGGGAGATCATCGAGGAGGCCTACGCCGGGGACATCATCGGCGTCTTCGACCCGGGGATCTTCTCCATCGGAGACACCCTCTGCGCCCCGGGGCATAAGTTCCGCTTCGACCCCATCCCCACCTTCGCCCCGGAGCACTTCGCCCGGGTCCGGCCCGTGGACACCATGAAGCGGAAGCAGTTCCTCAAGGGGGCGGAGCAGATCGCCCTGGAGGGGGCCATCCAGATCTTCAAGATCCCCTACACCGGCATGGAGGAGGTCATCGTGGGCGTGGTGGGCACCCTGCAGTTTGACGTCTTCCAGTACCGCCTGCTGAATGAATACAACGTGGAGATCCGGATGGAGACCCTGCCCTATGAGTTCCTCCGGTGGATCAAGGAGCCCGAGGAGTTCCACGAGACCGACCTGGTCCTGGGCAGCGACTGCAAGCTGGTGGAGGACTACAAGGGCAACAAGCTCCTGCTGTTCGGGGCCTTCTGGTCCATCAAGTGGGTCTCCGACCACAACCCCCAGTTGGTGCTGACGGAATTTAACGAAAAGAACCAGGAGAACGAATAATCCCCCCAATTCCAGCCTATGGAGGAACTGAATATGAAACGATGGATCTCTTCCCTGGCCGCCCTCTGTCTGGCGGCGGCCCTTGTGGCGCCCATCCCGGCCCAGGGGGCGGACCAGGTCAGCTATCTGCCCGGGGTCACCGAGGAGATGACCGACCCGGCCTTCTGGTCGGGCCGCACCGAGGACCCGGACGGCCTGCTGGCCACCCCGGAGGAGCTGGCCGCCCTCAGCGCCGCGTCCCTGACCGCCAAGGGGGCCAATATGCACGACCTGAAGCGTCAGCCCGAGACGGTGAACGCCAAGGCCCTGGCCCAGAGCCTGAAGGCCTCCGCCGAGGAAAACGCCAAGTATTACCTTGGCTGGACCTATTCCTCCGACGGGGAGAAGGCCGACCAGGCCTTCTATGACGAAATGATCGCCAACTCCGCCGACCCCGACGCCAAGGAGAGCCAGCCGGTGGGCTACGCCGTGGCGGTGGTCCGCACCCAGCTTCTCACCTTCCCCTCCACGGAGCCCATCCTGGACGACCCCAAGGACCCGGACTTCGACTACCAGAACCTGTCCACCATCCGGGTCAACGAGCCCCTGGTCATCCGGGCGGCGTCGGCGGACGGGAACTACTACTGCGTCCTCACCGACAGTGCCTCCGGCTGGGTCCGGGCGGAGGACGTGGCCCTCTGCGCGGACAAGGCCCAGTGGCTGGCCGCCTGGGATATCCCGGCGGACAAGGCGGTGGTGATCTGCGGCGACAAGGTATGGACCGCCGCCTCCAACTTCCAGCCGGAGACCTCCAAGCGGATGCTCACCATGGGCACCGTCCTGGAGCTGGCCGACTGGCCGGACCCGGAAAGCCTGGTTTCCAACCGGGCCACCTATTATAACCACGTGGTCTACCTCCCCGTCCGGGGGGAGGACGGCAGCTATGAAAAGCGCACCGCCCTCCTGCCCGCTGGGAAGGACGTCAGCCTGGGCCGGCTGCCCCTCACCAGTGAAAACCTGGCAAGGGTGGCCATGAACACCCTGGGCGCCACCTACGGCTGGGGCGGGATGCTGGAGAGCAACGACTGCTCCGGCCTCCTCCGGGACATTTACCACTGCTTCGGCCTGGATCTGCCCCGGAACACCACCTGGCAGACCGCCATGCCCGCGGCAAAGGCCGACCTGACGGGCCTCTGCTCCGAGGAGAAATGCCGCATCCTGGACGCCCTCCCCCTGGGGTCCGCCCTGTACTTCAACGGCCACACCATGCTCTATCTGGGCCACATCGACGGGCAGTACTACGTGCTCAGCTCCGTCAGCAAGATCATGAACAACGCCGGGGAGAAGACCCAGCGGATCCGCAGCGTGGTCCTCAGCACCCTGGACGTGAGGCGGGCCAGCGGAAAGACCTGGCTCCAGGACCTGCACACCGCCCTGATCCCCTATCAGACCACCGCCGACCTCCCCGCCCCCCTCTGGTATCATGACGGGGTGGCCTTCTGCCTGACCAACGGCCTGATGGACGCCGGGGCCGGCGGCTTCTTCTCCCCCAACGCCCCGGCCACCCGGGCGGTGATCACCGAGGCCCTGTGGCGGGCCGCCGGGAAGCCGGCGGCGGGTGAGGCCGCCGTCCCCTTCCCCGACGTAGCCGACGGCGCCTCCTACGCCCAGGCCGCCCTGTGGGCAAAGGAGCAGGGGGTCATCCAGGGCATCGACGGGAACTTCCGGCCGGAGGACACCCTCACCCGGGAGCAGCTTGTGACCATCCTCCACCGCTATACCGCGGAGGAAGGGGGCACCGCCGATTCCCTGAAGGACTACACCGACGCCGGCAGGGTCTCGGCCTGGGCCAGGGAGGCCATGGCCTGGGCGGTGGACCGGCAGATCATCCGGGGCAAGACCGCTACCACCCTCAACCCCGGAGACCCCGTGACCCGGGCGGAGCTGGCCGTCATCTGCCAGCGGACCGTCCAGCCTGTCCAAAGCACCCAATGACCCGGCCCTGCGGGGTCCGCGTGCTGCGCACGCTCATGCCGCGCAAGCGCGTCATACCGTCTCATGCAGTCTCAAACGCGCCTTCGGCGCTATAAAAAGCTTTTCAAGCTTTTTCATTGAGACTAGTATAAGGCATTCCCCCACAATTGCTGTGTGCGGGATGCGTCAGCCGATTTTTCGGCAGAAATATGTGCAGGAAGAAAGGAGCAATTTCTATGAGACCTCTCATGATCGGCATCGCCGGCGGCTCCGGCTCCGGCAAGACGACCCTGGTCAACCGGCTGGCGGAGCAGTTCGGCCAGGACGTCACCGTCCTCACCCACGCCAGCTACTACACCCCCCGGCCCGACCTCACCGACGAGGAGCGGGACGCCGTCAACTACGACCACCCCGCCTCCTTCGACACCGATGCCCTCATCGCCGACCTGGAGGCCCTCCGGGAGGGCCGGACCGTCCAGGTCCCGGTGTACGACTACGCCATCCAGGACCGGCTGGAGGAGACCAGGACCGTGCACCCCACCAAGATCATCCTGGTGGAGGGGATGCTTCTCTTCGAGAACAAGGCCCTGCGGAGCCTCTTCGACATCCGGCTCTTCGTGGATACCGACGACGACGTGCGCCTCCTGCGCCGCCTCCTTCGGGACACCAAGGAGCGGGGCCGGACCCTGGACGAGGCGGCGGAGCGGTATCTCTCCACCGTCAAGCCCATGCACCGGCAGTTCGTGGAGCCCTCTAAGCGGTACGCCGACCTCATCCTCCCCGAGGGGGGCGAGAGCGGCGCGGGCCTGCTGCTGCTCATCCAGCGGATGGCCTACCACATCGAGAACGGGGATATCGTGGACCGGCAGTGACCTTCCTCTGCCCGCCGCCCCCCCGGGGCGGCATCACCCATACACTATCCATACACAATACAACAGGAAAAGGACGTGAACCAACATGGAACGCACGGAAATCGCCCGCGTCTTCGCGGATATGGAACAGTTCGGCGGCCGGACCGTCACGGTCTGCGGCTGGGCCCGGACCATCCGGGACATGAAGAACTTCGGCTTCATCGAGCTCAACGACGGAAGCTGCTTCAAGAACCTCCAGGTGGTCTTTGACGGGGACCTGGAGAACTACAAGGAGATCGCCAAGCAGAACGTAGGGGCCGCCCTCATCGTCACCGGCACGGTGGTCCTCACCCCCGACGCCAAGCAGCCCCTGGAGGTCAAGGCCGCAACGATTACCGTGGAGGGCCCCTCCGCCCCGGAGTATCCCCTCCAGAAGAAGCGCCACGGGGTTGAGTTCCTCCGGACCATCCAGCACCTGCGGCCCCGGACCAACCTCTTCTCCGCCACCTTCCGGGTGCGGTCCGTGGCGGCCCACGCCATCCACACCTTCTTCCAGGACCGGGGCTTCGTCTACGTCCACACCCCCATCATCACCGCCTCCGACGCCGAGGGCGCCGGGGAGATGTTCCGGGTGACCACCCTGGACCCCTCAAATCCCCCCCGGCTGGAGGACGGCTCCGTGGACTTCTCCCAGGACTTCTTCGGCAAGCCCGCCAACCTGACGGTGTCCGGCCAGCTCAACGCCGAGAACTTCGCCATGGCCTTCGGCAACGTGTACACCTTCGGCCCCACCTTCCGGGCGGAGAACTCCAACACCCAGCGCCACGCCGCCGAGTTCTGGATGATCGAGCCCGAGATGGCCTTCTGTGACCTGGAGGGGGACATGAACATCGCCGAGGCCATGATCAAGCACATCATCCGCACCGTGCTGGACAAGTGCCCCCAGGAGATGGCCTTCTTCAACTCCTTCGTGGACAAGGGCCTGCTGGAGCGGCTGGAGCATGTGGCCTCCTCGGACTTCGGCCGGGTGACCTACACCGAGGCGGTGGAGATCCTCAAGGAGAACAACGACAAGTTCGACTTCAAGGTGGAGTGGGGCACCGACCTGCAGACCGAGCACGAGCGCTTCCTCACCGAGCAGGTGTACAAGCGCCCGGTCTTCGTCACCGACTACCCCAAGGACATCAAGGCCTTCTATATGCGTCTGAACGACGACGGCAAGACCGTGGCCGCCACGGACTGCCTGGTCCCCGGCATCGGGGAGATCATCGGCGGCAGCCAGCGCGAGGAGCGCCTGGACGTGCTGGAGGCCCGCATCAAGGAGCTGGGCATGAACCCCGAGGACTACTGGTGGTACCTGGACCTGCGGCGGTTCGGCTCCTGCCGCCACGCGGGCTTCGGCCTGGGCTTTGAGCGGATGGTCATGTACCTCACGGGCGTTGCCAACATCCGGGACGTGCTCCCCCATCCCCGGACGGTGGGCAGCGCGGACTTCTGATCCCCTTTACCCACAAAAAACATCCCGCCCTTCGCAGGGTTTGCGCCTGCGGAGAGCGGGATTCGTTTTTTCCATGGTTCAGCTCAGCCAGGCCGAGTTGTTGTCCGTCAGCAGATTGTCCACCCCATAGAGGACCAGCAGCCGGTCCGCCGGGTGCTCCGCCAGCAGGTCGGACACCGGGGTGCGGAAGTACCGCAGGTCCACCAGGGTCACCTTCTGATACTTCTCCGCCAGGAAGGTGGCGAAGCAGTGGGCGTAGGAGTCCCGGATCACCAGGACGCTCCCCCCGGGGGCGCTGGGGTTCTCGATGGTCACCAGGGCGTGGTTGCCGTCCAGGAAGACGGGGTACTTGTCCAAATCCTCCAGGTGGTCCGGGAAGAAGAGGCTGTGGGCGGTCTTCACCTGCCCCGCCCCGTCGTCCAGGGTGACGGTGACCTGGGCCCCGCTGTCCCACAGCTCCACGGTGTCGGGCTTGGTCAGCCAGTAGCCGCTGCCCGACCAGGTGGTGCCGTAGAAACCATCATAGACGGAAATGTCGTCGTAGTCCTGCCGGAGGTCCTCCCCCCCCGCCGCCTTCTGGTAGGCCTGGGCCAGCAGATAGTTGCCGTAGGAGGTCAGGTGGTGGTCGGTGCGGTAGCACACCTGGCCCTCCTTCGCCCCCGCCCGGAGGGTCTCCCGCACGTCGAGGATCCGGAGGGCTTGGACCTTCTCCGCCGCCAGGTCATAGACCTGATCGTCGTGGTAGGCCCCGTGGGCCGCCGGGAGCTTGTCCTCCATGAGATACCCCGTGGTGGGGACCATGATGAGGTCCGCGGGCAGGCCGGTCTTGGCGGCGAAGGCGTCGAACCGGGTGAGGTTGTCGGTGAGCAGGGCCTCGTTATAGGGCTTGGGAGAATTGATGAGGTAGCCGTCCCGGCCGTGGTAGATGTCCTGGGCCCCGTTGCGGCCGGTGGCCAGGGTCCAGTAGGCGTTGACCCCCACGAAGAAGTCCCGCCCGGGGACCTGGTCGGAGGTGAAGTCCTCCAGCTCCTTCTGGGTCTCCCCCTTGAGGATGGCCGAGGGGGAGAGGTCCGGCGCCTGGGCCAGGACCCGCTTTTCGTTCACGGAAAAGTCCCCCTTGGGCCCGAAGAGGAGGAGGGCGGTCATCACGGCCAGAAAGACCAGAAAGACAACCATGGGGAGCACAGAGTACCATTTTTTCATTCCATCCACCCCCGTTAGAATCTAAAGTATAGGAAGGGATTGTAGCTGTCGCTGACCAGGCTGCCCACGCACAGCAGCAGGGCCGCCAGGGTGAGGACTCCCTCGGCCAGGGGCATCCAGTTCCTGTCGCGGTATTTCTCCCACAGGGTCTTGCCCAGGGGGGTGGCCGCCACGGCCCCGATGACCGCCAGGCCCAGCCAGGGCAGGAGGACCACGGTGCCGTCCCCGGGGGCGCCGGAGAACATGACCCCCAGGTAGGCCAGGGCGGAAGACAGGTCCGGGGAGGCGAAGAAGACCCACCCGATGACCACGATGACCATGGCATAGAGCCACTGGAGGGCCTTGGGCCAGCGTTTGATATACTTCCCCAGCACCAGCTTTTCGATGAGCAGCAGGACCCCGTAGTAGAACCCCCAGAAGAGGAAGTTCCACCCGGCCCCGTGCCAGAACCCGGTCAGGGCCCACACCACCAGGATGTTGACGCAGTTGCGGACCTTGGAGCAGCGGTTGCCCCCCAGGGGGATATACACATAGTCCCGGAACCAGGAGGACAGGGAGATGTGCCACCGCCGCCAGAATTCGGTGACGCTTTGGGAAATATAGGGGTAGTTGAAGTTGATGCAGAACTCAAAGCCCAGCATCCGCCCCAGGCCCCGGGCCATGTCGGAGTAGCCCGAGAAGTCGAAGTAGATCTGGAGGGTGTAGGCGATGGCCCCGCACCAGGCGGCCGCCGCCCCCGCCGCCACAGGGTCGGCGGAGGTCAGGTCCCAGAGCTGGCTGAACTGGTTGGCCAGGAGCACCTTCTTGGCCATGCCCACCACGAAGAGCCGGGCCCCGGAGTTGAACAGCGTGGGGGTCTCCACCCGGTGGGAGAGCTGGTCGTTCACGTCCTTGTACCGGACGATGGGGCCGGCGATGAGCTGGGGGAAGAGGGAGATATAGCAGGCGAAGCTGACGAACCGGTCGGAGGCCGGGCAGTCCCGCCAGTACACGTCGATGAGGTAGGACACCGCCTGGAAGGTGTAGAAGGAGATGCCGATGGGCAGGGCGATGTTCACCTCCGGCAGGCCGGAGAGGGCGGGGATGTGCTTCAGGGTGCCCACGAAGAGCCCCGCGTACTTGAAGACCCCCAGGGCCGCCAGGTTCAGGACGATGCCCACGATGAGGACCCCCCGCCGCCGGCTCTGCCCCTCCGCCCGGTCCATGATCCGGGCGCAGAAGTAGTTGACCAGGATGGACCCGATCATGATGAGGACATAGACCGGCTCCCCGTAGGCGTAAAAGACCAGATTGGCCAGCAGAAGAAAGCCGTTCCGGAACCGGAAAGGCAGGATGTGGCTCACCAGCAGGACCGCCGGGAGAAAGAGAAAAAGGAAGGGCAGACTGGAAAATACCATAGCGTGTCGGTTCTCCTAGGTTGGATGGCGTACTTTCTTGGAACAATCACGGACGGGCAGCCCAAAGACTGCCCGTCCAGAGGTTTTGTTTGATTGCTTGCTTAGTTGAGGCCGTTCTGGAAGAGGTCCACGAACTGATCGTAGTGCTCGGAGAAGAAGAGACCCACATAGTCGCCGTTGG
This sequence comes from Oscillospiraceae bacterium, assembly GCA_902781745.1. Lineage (GTDB taxonomy): Bacteria > Bacillota > Clostridia > Oscillospirales > Oscillospiraceae > Evtepia. Next base: position 8,741 of record CACZKM010000007.1, on the reverse strand, counting down.
TGACCACGGAGCACTTCTGGGCCAGGGCCAGGCTGTCGGGGTCATAGGACTCGGCCTGGGCGGCGATGTCGCTGAGGCGGTTGGTGAAGGCCTGGGCCACAGCGGCGGCGTTGTCGGCGCTGGAGGCCTGGACCAGGACGATCTCCTGGGGGAAGGCCCCGCCGGAGGCGGCGTTGTAGCCGGCGGCGGCGACGATCTGGGCGGGGTCCAGACCATAGACGTTGGTCAGGGCCTCGGCGGAGACGGGGATGGCGTCGGTGATGCCGGCCTCCTGGATCATCTGGTTGGCCAGGGCCATCAGGTCGGAGGTCTCAGCCACGGTCTCGGCGGCCTCCTCCACCTCTTCGGCGGGCTCGGCAGACTCTTCGGTGGTCTCGGCGGGCTCCTCGGTGGTCTCGGTGACCTCGGTGGACTCGGTCTCGGCGGGCTCCTCGCTGTTGCCGCCGCAGGCGGCCAGGGCCAGCATCAGCAAGAGCAGAGCAACGGTGATGGATAAGATACGCTTCATTTTCATTCGATCTCCTTTGTGTTGGACAGGGCCGGATCCGCCGGCCCGCCCGGTTTTTTGTGGTTTGCATGGCACCGCCCGGGTCCCGGGCGCTGTCTCTATTTGAGCTCCTCCGGCACGTGGGTCAGCAGATACTCGGCCCAGGCCGCCGCCCCGGTGAAGTTGAGGTGGATGCCCATGGCCTGATCTCCGCTGTAGTCTCCCCGCAGGGCGCCGTTTTCATTCATCAGGGCCCGGGCCACGTCCACGTAGTACCATCCCCGCTCCTGACAGATCCGGGACAGGGCCAGGTCGTAGGCCCGGATGGTCCCGTTGTTGAGCCTGTCGTCGGCCCGGGGGCTGGTGGCGATCATGGGGGTGGTGGGCTGGATGAAAATGACGGCCTCCGGCGAAGCCTGGAGGATGGACTCGACTAATGTTACCAAATCCGCCGCCGCGTTGTCAACCCCTCCGGAAATACTATTCATTCCCAGCATGAGATACACTTTCTTCGCGCCGCAGGCGGCGATGCCCTCGGGGAGGGTGGGGTGTTCCCCGGAGCCCTTGGGCCACTCGGGCAGCCGCTGGCTGCCGGCCTCGGCGTGCATGGCGTTCCGGGGGCTGAGGTTCTCCGCGCAGAAAAAGGCGGGGCGCCCCAGGGTGTGATAGGCGTTGTTGTAGTACTCCAGCATGACGGAGACGGAGTCCCCCACGAAGGCCGCGTCGTCGAACCAGGCGGGGTCCACCGGGTCGCTCTGGGGCACCCGGCGGAAGGCCAGGGTGTCCAGGACCATCCGCTCGCTGTGGCGGAGAAGGTCCGCCCGGGCCTGGGCCTTGGGGCTGAGGGGCGCCTGGGACGGAGCCGGGGGCTCTTCCGCCGCAGCCTCACCGGTGGAGGGCCCCAGAGGGGCGCAGGCGCACAGCAGGACCAGGGCCAGGGCCAGGGCCGCCCCCCGGAGCGCCGGGCTCATACCAGACGGAGCCGCTCAAGCAGCTCGTAGGGCACGTGGGTCTTCAGGTAGGACACCCAGGCCTTGGTGCCGTCGTAGGTGAAGTGCATGCCCATGGCCTTGGGGTCGGAGCAGAACTCGGGCCGGAGGAAGCCGTTCTCGTCCCGGACGGCCTCGGCCACGTTGACGAAGTACCATTCATGCTCCTGGGCCATGGCCTTGATCTTCTCGTTGTAGGCGTTGATGGTGTCGTTGTTCAGGTTCTTGCTCTTCCGGGGGCTGGTCTCGGTCATGGGGGTGACGGACTGGAAGATCAGGGTCACGTCGGGGTTGGCCTCCTGGATGTTGGTGGCGATGGTGAGCATATCCTCCACCGCCCGGTCTCCCATAGAGATGTTGTTCATGCCCAGCATGATATAGACCACGTCGGCCCCGGTGGCCTTGACGCTGTCCTGGATGGCGGGGTGCTGGCCGGAGCCCTTGGGCCACTCGGGCAGGATGGTGGAGGTGAGCATATTGGTGGCGCTCATGGACCCGGCGCAGAGGAACTTGGCTCCCCCCAGGGCCTGGGAGGAATTGCAGTAGCTCTCCAGCATCACGGAGACCGAGTCGCCGATGAAGACGGTGTGGTCCCAGTAGTCCATGGTGACCTCTTCCCCGGCGGGGACCAGGGCCTGGGTGTAGGCGCCGGGCCGGGTGTACTTCTCATAGAGGGCATCGTAGGCCCCGGGAGACAGGTCCACCAGGGGGACTCCCTCGATCAGGGGGGCCTGGGCGGCGGTCATGATCCGGTAGAGGACGGCGGCCACCTCCTGGCGGGACATGGGATCTGTGGGGAGGAAGCAGTTCTCGTCGTTGCCCTTGACCACCGCGGCCATCTGGCAGGCGGTGACCCCGGAGCGGGCGTAGTCCTGGATGTCCAGGGAATCGTCAAACTGGTCGGGCTCCACCACCTGCATCAGGGGGACCTCCTCCAGGGCGCCGAACCGGGCCACGATGGCGCAGACCTGCTCCCGGGTCAGGGGGGAGCCGGGGTCGAAGGTGGTGTCCGAGGTGCCCTTCATGAGGCCGTTGTCATAGACCCAGCGCACCGCGTCGGTGATCTCCCCCTCGGCGTCCAAGTCGGAGAAGGGCAGGGGGGACAGGTCCTCGGCCTTGGTCTTTTTGGCCTTCTTGGCGGCCTTCTTGTCCTGGGCCTCCCGCTGGGGGGCGAAGACGTTCTGGTCCATCTTGTAGAGGGCCTGGGCCAGGCCGCCCCGGCTCTCGGAGGCGGCGGGCTCGAAGTTGGTGTCGTCGGGATAGACCCCCAGCTTGTTGAGCTCGGTGATATACTGGTAGCTCCACATGCTCTGGATCACGTCCACGTAGGGGTTCTCCCACTTCGCGTTCTTTTCCGCGTGGGCCCGGGCCATGGAGGCCGCGGAAAAGATCAGCAGGGCCGCCAGGAAGCACAGCGCGGTCCACTTCGCCGCGTCCATCAGGCGGAATTTCCGGGGAGGTTCTCCCCTGCCGGTTTGTTTGGTCTGCTTGGCGGCCTTGGCGGCGGGTCGGGCCGGGACCTTGGTCCTCTTGACGGTCCGGGCCGCCGCACCGGACTTCTCCCGCCGGGCGGGATCGCGTTCCGATTGTTTCACCGGGCTGCCTCCTCTCTGTTTCCGGGCCCTGGGCCCGGGTTCATTTCTTTTCCCAAAAGTCTATAGCGTATTCCGGGAAAAGATGCTATAATCAAGCTTGCTGCAGAACCCTCCGTCACCGCCCGGTCCGCCCCGCGGACCCAAAAGCATGACAAGCCCCTGCCGGGCGGGCAGGGTTTCGACAACAATCGGTTGGTTTCTGTATCCAATAATAAAGAATAACCGTGCCAGTGTCAAGGGCCAATGAAGGGATTCCGGTGACAAATCGGCGGCATACAACTGGCACGATTTAGGGCATTCCCGCACAATTGCCGTGTGCGGGATGCGCCAGCCGATTTTTCGGCAGCTATCACAAAAACCGCAGCCAATCCCTTTGTGCATTGGCGAGGGTTTTTGTGATAGCTGCCGGAAGCATCGGCAAGCAGACCGTGCGCATGGAATTGTGCGGGGATGCCTTTACACAGCGCACAGAGAGAGAAGGGGGTCGCGGCATGACCAACAAGGACAGCCCCATCGGGGTCTTCGATTCGGGTCTGGGGGGCGTGAGCGTCCTCCGGGCCTGCGCCCGGCTTCTCCCCCACGAGGACTTTCTCTTCTTCGGGGACTCCGCCAACGCCCCCTACGGGGAAAAGACCCTGGAGGAGGTCCGGGCCCTCACCCTCCGGCGGGCGAAGGAGCTGCTGGACCGGGGGGCCAAGGCCATCGTGGTGGCCTGCAACACCGCCACCAGCGCCGCCATCTCCCTTCTCCGGGAGAAGTATCCCCAGGTCCCCGTCATCGGCATCGAGCCGGCGGTGAAGCCCGCCGCCCAGGCCGACGACAGCTCCCAGGTCATCGTCATGGCCACCCCCCTCACCATCCACGAGGAGAAGTACCAGAAGCTGGCGGCGGCCTTCTGCCATGAGGCGGGGGTCATCTCCCTGCCCTGCCGGGGGCTGGCGGAGCTGGTGGAGGAGGGACACCGGGAGGGCCCGGTGATCGACGCCTACCTCCAGGAGCTCTTCCTCCCCTTCCGCCACTGCAACGTGGAGTACATCGTCCTGGGCTGCACCCACTACCCCTTCGTGGAGAAGGCCATCCGGAAGAACTTCGGCCGGCCGGTGGAAATCATCGACGGCAGCGCCGGCACCGCCCGGCAGCTCAGGCGGCAGCTTGCCGCCCGGAACCTCCTCTCGGACCGGACCCGGCCGGGGAAGGTGACCTTCGAGAACAGCATCCCGGAGAAGGCGGAGGTCAGCCGCCAACTCTTTGAAACCGAACAGGACGACGGGCTCTGACCCCGTCCCTCTGATTCCCATAGGAAGTGATATCCATGAAAACAGCCCTTGTCCTGGAGGGCGGCGCCATGCGCGGCCTGTTCTCCTGCGGCGTCACCGATGTAATGAACGAGGCGGGGATGACCTTCGACGCCATCCTGGGCGTCTCCGCCGGAGCCGTCTTTTCCGGCTGCAACTACAAATCCCACCAGCCCGGCCGGGTCCTGCGGTACAACCTCCGATTCTGCAAGGACCCCCGGTTCTGCTCCCTCCGGTCCTGGGCGAAGACCGGGGACCTCTACGGGGCGGACTTCTGCTACCGGGCCATCCCCGACGAGCTGGACCCCTTCGACCACGAGACCTTCGCCGCCGACCCCACGGACTTCTACGTGGTGTGCACCGACGCGGTCACCGGCCGGCCGGTGTACCGTCTCTGCCCCAAGGGGGACGCCCACGACCTCATCTGGATGCGGGCCTCGGCCTCCATGCCCCTGGCCTCCCGGGTGGTGGAGGTGGACGGCTACCACCTGTTAGACGGCGGCGTGTCCGACTCCATCCCCATCCGCAAGGCCCTGGCGCTGGGGTATGAGCGATGCGTGGTGGTGCTCACCCAGCCCCTGGGCTATGTGAAGAAGAAAAACAGCCTCCTCCCCCTGATGCGCCTGGCCCTCAAGCGCTACCCCGCCCTGGTGGACACCATGGCCAAACGCCAGGACGTCTACAACGAGACCGTGGCCTTCCTCCGGGCCAAAGAGCGGGAGGGGACCGTCTTCGTCCTCCGGCCCGAGGAGGCCCTGGCCATCGGCAAGGTGGAGCACGACCCGGAGAAGATCCAGGCCGCCTACGACGCGGGCCGCCAGGTGGGAACCAAGCGCCTGGCCGCCCTGCGGGACTTTTTGAAAGACTGACTGAAAAGGAGACTACACATGGAACTGAGCAGACGGGAAGAACAGCTCGCCGGTCTGGCCACCGGCTGGCGGACCATGACCTACAACTGGCGGGACTGCGCCCTCTACGCCCTGGCGGTGGGGGCGGGCCCCGACGAGCCCCAGTATACCTATGAGAAGGGGATGCAGGTCCTCCCCACCTTCGGCGTCACCCCCTACTGGGGCACGGTGAACGTCACCCCCCGGCTTCCCCGGCCCACCTCGGTGCCGGTGCTGGTGGAGGAGGTCCTGAAGCCCGCGGCCTCCTATGTGAATCTGGACTATGAGTTCCTGTACCACCGGCCCATCCCCACCGCCGGGTCCTTCGTCTACCGGGACGTGCTCACCGACCTCTTCGACCGGGGAGAGGGCCGGGGCATGGCGGTGCGCTCTCAGCAGGAGGTCTTTGACGAGGCGGGGGTCCTGCTGTGCACCAACCGCTGCACCACCCTCTTCCCCACCCTGGGGGGCTACGGCGGCACCCCCCTGGTGAAGGCCAAAAGCCCCATCCCCGACGGGCTCCCCGACTGCACCCTCACCGACCGGGTGGGCCCCGCCCAGCACCTGCTCTACCGCCTGACCGGAGACACCAACCTGGTCCACGTGGACCGGGCGGTGGCCCAGGCCCGGGGCCTGGAGGGCCCCTTCGTCCACGACCTGTGCGCCTTCGGCTTCGTCTGCCGCCTGGCGGTGAAGGCCCTCTTCCCGGGGCAGCCGGAGCGTCTGCGCCGGATGTACGCCGCCATGAAGACCGTCCTTTACCCCGACACCCCCCTGGCCCTGGAGCTCTGGGCGCTGGAGCCGGGCAAGGCCGCCTTCCGTCTCCGCAACGACGCCACCGGAAAGACCGTGCTGGACCGGGGCGAGATCGAATGGGAGTGATCTGGGCATACATCGTGTCAAATGTCCGGGGAACCGCCCCCTTTTCGCCGGGGACGGCCTTTCGGGGATGGAAAGAATTGACTTCCACGCCAATTCCTGATATACTATGTAGATACAGGTGACGTTTTCTCAGAGAACACGCCGCCACGCGGGTATGACGGAACTGGCAGACGTGCAGGATTTAGGTTCCTGTGCCGTGAGGCGTGTGGGTTCAAATCCCATTACCCGTACCAAAAAAGAGACAGGCCCCTTTTCTCCGGGGTCTGTCTCTTTTTTTCATCTTCTTTTTCATCCCCTTCACGCCGTCAGCGCCGCCGGGGCCAGGATACCCACGCCGGTGAGGAGCTCGGTCACCGAGGACACGGCCACGATCTCCATCTTCTCCTTCACCTCCGGGGCGACGTCCCGGAGATCGAAGAGGTTGGCGCTGGGGATGAACACCTTGGTCACCCCCGCCCGCTGGGCGGCCATGAGCTTCTCCGGCAGGCCGCCGATGGGGGTTACCGCCCCCCGGAGGGCCACCTCGCCGGTCATGGCGATGTGGGGGTCCACGATGCGGCCGGTGACCAGGCTGGCCAGGGCGGTGGTGAGGGTCACCCCGGCGGAGGGCCCGTCCTTGGGCACCGCCCCGGCGGGGACGTGGATGTGCAGGTCGTTCTTCCGCAGCAGCTCCGCCGCCTGGGGGAAGAGGCTCTTCACCAGGCTCAGGGCGATCCGGGCGGACTCCTTCATCACGTCCCCAAGCTGGCCGGTGATCACCACCTCCCCCTTCCCCTCGGTGAGAAGGGTCTCGATGTGGAGGATCTCGCCCCCCACAGGGGTCCAGGCCAGGCCGGTGACCACCCCGGCGCGGGGCTCCGGCAGGACCTTCTCATGCTGGACGGGCCGGGTCTCCATGGTGTCCCGGACCAGATCGGGGGTCACCGCGATGGTCCCCTCCGGCTCCGAGGCCACCCGGACCGCCAGGGCCCGGCAGAGGGCGTCGATGTGCTTCCGCAGGCCCCGGACCCCCGCCTCCATGGTGTAGTCTGAGATCAGGGTCTCCAGGGCCTCCTCCCCCACGGACAGCCGGTCCGCCGGGATGCCCATGGCCTCCATGGACTTGGGGACCAGGTGCTCCCGGGCGATGGCCAGCTTCTCCAGGGGGGTGTAGCCCCGGAAGGTGTTCTGCTCCGGGTCCAGGACCTCCAGCAGGGCGCTGGCGGGGCTGCCGTGGAAGGAGTCGGCCAGCTTATCCACCTCGTCCAGCACCACCACGGGGTTGGACACGCCGCTCTTCTGGATGCCGTCCATGATCCGGCCGGCCATGGCCCCGATGTAGGTCCGCCGGTGGCCCCGGATGTCCGCCTCGTCGTGGACGCCCCCCAGGCTCACCCGGACGTACTGCCGCCCCAGGGCCCGGGCGATGCTCTTGCCGATGGAGGTCTTGCCGGTGCCCGGGGCCCCCACGAAGAGGAGGATGGACCCGGACTGCTGCCGCTTCAGATTCATGACGGCGATCTGCTGGATCACCCGGTCCTTCACCTTGTCCAGGCCGTAGTGGTCCTCGTCCAAAATCCGCCGGGCCCGGTCCAGGTCGATGACCGTGGCCTCCTCCTTCTGCCAGGACAGGGAGGTGACGAAGTCCAGCCAGTCGTAGAGGATGCCCGACTCCACGCTCTCCTTCCCCTCCTGCTTGAAGCGGTTGAGGACCTTCTCCGCCTCCCGCCGGGCGGCGTCGTTCATGCCGGACTCGGCGATCTTCTGGGCGAAGCGCTGGGCGTCGGTGACGTTTTCCGGGTGCATCTCGTCCAGCTCCTTCTGGAGGTGCTCCATCTGCCGCTTGATGGCGGCCTCCCGGATCATCTGCTGGTGCTCCTTCTGCTGGGAGGACACCGCCTCGTTGGTGATCCGCCCCACCTCCAGGAAGTCGTAGAGGATGGTCTCGATGGCCTCCGCCCGGGCCTTCCGGCTGTCCTCGGCTAAAAGCTCGTACCGCTTGGCGTTGGTGAGCTTCAGCCAGGGGGACAGGAGGCAGGCCGCCCCGCCGAGGGAGTCGATCCGGTCGATGTAGTAGGACGCGCTGTCCGCCCACTGGAACCCGGCGGAGAAGTGGCGCATCTCCTGGAGGAGGTTCTTGAGCTTCTCCGCCGCCACCGCCTGGTCCAGGTCCTCGATCTCCGCCCGGCGGGAGAGGGAGAGGCTGATGGTGTGGTCGGGGTTGATCTCCACGTTCTCGATGTTCACCCGGTACTGGGTGCGGATGACGGCGTAGCCCTGGCGGGTCAGCTCGGTCACCGCCCCGGCCAGGCCGATGGGATAGAAGCTCTCGGCGGACATCTCGGACAGGGCCTGGTTCTCCCTGGCCACGATGAAGATGATCTTCTCATTCACCGCCACGCCCTTTCCGCCGGCGCTCTCCCGGAGCTGGTCGGTCTGGAAGAACAGGGTGGCGTCGGGGGTGAGGAGCATATTGTAAACAGGTACGACGATCATAGGGATTCCCTCCGTTCGCAAGATCATATCTGGATTTTATACTATTTCTTGATAAAAACATTTCATATGTTTTTATTCCCATGGGCTATGCCCATGGCCGCCGCACGGATGTGCGGCGAAGAAAGCCGTTC
>CACZKM010000006.1 GCA_902781745.1 Oscillospiraceae bacterium | reverse complement strand
ATGCCGCGCAAGCGCGTCATACCGTCTCATGCAGTCTCAAACGCGCCTTCGGCGCTATAAAAAGCTTTTCAAGCTTTTTAATTGAGACTAGTATCATTCTTGTTTACCGCTCCACCAACTGTACCTGATACCCGTCCGGGTCACTGACGAACCGGAACTTCGTCTCCGGATTGGGCTGGATGATGGGGGAGACTTGATACCCGGCGGCGGTGAGCTTCTCGCCCATGGCGGTGATGTCCGGGAAGGCGTAGCCTACGCTGACGCCCTGACCGACCGTCTCCGGCTTGCCGGGCTTGCACAGCAGCTCCAGATGGGTGCCGTCAGTTTCGCCCAGCATGGCGATCTCATTGCCGTTGCCGAAAAACCGCTCTACCACGGGCAGGTCCAGCAGGCCGTTGTAAAAGGCGATGCTTCGGTCCAGGTCGCTGACATGGAGGGTCGTCCACAGTATTTTCATCGGAAGGACTCCTTTCAGGAGGGATCAGATTCCCACAAGATTCTTTCTCTCATGATACCATGACAATGGCTGCTCCGCAAGCTATTTCTGTGGGCCGGACAACGTGTGCTTCAGCGTCTCCCACCATTCCACCGTCTTGAACCGGAAGACATAGGCGGGGGCGTCTTCCGTGATGAGGGCCACGTCCCCCTCGGACAGCCCCGCGGCCTGGAGGGCAGTCTCGCTCACAGCGGGCAGACACAAAGAGGGAAAGACTACGCACCACCAGTTGCGCCCCGCCCCCGACCCGATGACCACCCGGAGGGCCCGATAGGTCCCAGCGGGGAGGGCGGCGGCGTCATAGGTCCGGGTGGGGAACCATACGTCCTCCAGGGTCACGTCCACTGGGTAATCGTACCCCTGCCGCAGGACCTCCTGCCGGGCCAGGGCGGTAAGGTAGGAGAGCTGGCCCGACAAAAGGACCTCCGCCTCCCCGGCGTTGGAGGCCTGGGCCAGGAGGGGGCGGGCCCCCGCCAGGACACGGTCACGGACCCGGAGCTTGAGGGCTTGGTCCGCCTGGCTGTCGGAGTTGGCCAGGATGTGGAGGCGGATGACCTTCTCTGCCAGGGCGGTCTGCTTCGCCTCCGCCCAGAGGCAGGTGCATACCAGAAAGACCAGAAAAAGGGCCAGGGCCTGCCGCCAGGGGAACTTGTTTCCCATCATCATAAAACACCACCGTCCAAACCTTGGAAGTACCCAAAGTATGGACGGTGGTGTTCTGATTTATACAGGGTGGGTCAAAAAGACCTCGCTGTACTGCTCCCGGAGATGGGCCGTAGCGTCCTGGGCCCGGTCCTCCTTGTCAAAGAGGCCGAAGACCGTGGGGCCGCTGCCGGTCATGGCCGCCCCCAGAGCCCCTGCCTGGATCAGGGCGTTTTTGATCCGGTCGATCTCCCGCCGCTGGTGGGAGGGGAGGACCGCCTCAAAGACGTTGTACACCCGCTGGGCAACGCCGGCCAGGTCTCCGGCGGACAGGGCGGCCATGAGGCCCTCGGTGTCCGGCCGGAGCTTCTTCTTCTGCCGGTCCCAGGCCTGGAAGAGCACCGGGGTGGAGATGTTAAAGGCGGGCTTGCACAGGACGATGGGGCAGTGGGGCAGGTCGGGCAGGGCAGTGAGGATCTCGCCCCGGCCCTCCGCCAGTTTAGTGCCTCCCAGGACGCAGTAGGGCACGTCGGAGCCCACCTGTTCCCCGATTTTGGCCAGAGCCTCCGGGGAGAGCCCCGCGCCGGTGAGGTCATTGAGGCCCCGGAGGACGGCGGCGGCGTCGCTGCTGCCCCCGGCGGTGCCGGCGCACACGGGGATGTTCTTCTCCAGGAGGATGCGCAGGTCCATGGGCTGGACGCCGGCGGCGGCGAAGAAGGCCAGGGCGGCGGAGACCGCCAGGTTCTTCCCGTCCCGGGGGAGAAAGCCCAGGCCGGACTCCGCCCAGACCCCTCCCTGAGAGGCCGGGCACAGGGTCACGGTATCCGCCAGAGACACCGACTGCATGACCATCCTCATGTCATGGTAGCCGTCCGGCCGCCTGGAGAGGATGTCCAGGGTCAGGTTGATCTTGGCGGGGGCTTTCAGGGTGATGGGGATCATTTGATCTTGCGGGCCTCCAGATAGAAGCGCTTGTCGTGGGCGTGGCCCATGGAGAAGGTCTTCCGAGGGAGGGCCCCGTCGAAGATAACGGTGGGGAAGAGCTCGCTCTTGGCCATGGCGGGCAGAACGAAGCCGATGGCGTTGGGCTGGCTGGCCAGCCGGGCGGTGACGTCCTCGCCGTGGATGTAGTCGATTTTGCCGCCCTTCTCCTCCAGGTACTTGTCCAGGAAGGACTGGAGGGTGCCTACCGCCAGTTGGTGGGTGGGGTTGGGCACGGTAACATAACCGCTCTCATCGCCGATGAAATACTTGATCTGGTGGCCCTCGCCCTGGCCCTTGTAGGCGCCGGGGTAGGCGGCGATGAAGTCAGCCAGCAGGGCCTGGGGGTCTACGTCGAAGAGGACCCGGTGGATGGCCTCGAACTCCAGGGAGTCATCGTGGAGGTTCACCAGCTCCACCAGGGCGTACCGGGCGGGGTGGTTCTCCTGCTCCTCGGGGGAGAGGGTGGCCTTGATCTCCTCCCAGCAGGCCTTGGCAGTGGCCAGGGAGTGGTTGCCGTCGCCCATGGCGAAGGTGAGCACGGGCTTGCCGGGGGCGTTGTAGAACGTTTCAAACCGGGCGGGGTCCGCCAGGGCCTCCAGCTTGTCGATGACGGCCTGGGTCTGCTCGGGGCTCAGACGGTAGCCGGTGACCCGGCCGCCCTTTTCCATGAGGGTGGAAATATAGATCTGGCTCATGGCCTTCTTGGCTTCGGCGGTGGCCAGGGGCTCGATGATCTGCTTGTCAGGATCGTCGATGAGGACCATGATGTGGGGCAGCTCCACGGCGGCGCCCCGGCGGACCTTCATCCGGGGGGGGATCCGGGAGAGGACGGTGCCCTCGGTGGCCCGAATGGGGGTGCCGGAGCCCTTTTCATAGTTGTACTGTTCCAGGTCCAGCTTGCCGATGAGGCCCAGGCGGGTCTTGCCGTCGTCCAGCTTCCGCTCCAGGAAGAACAGGGAGTTCTCCACGGCGCGGAGACGGCCCTCCTCCAGGTACTGGTCCATGGTCTGGTGGATCTTTTCAATCTCCTCCTCTACGTTGGGGGCCTCCAGCTTGCTCTCGGGGAGGATGAGGCGGAGGGTGGAGGGGGCGTCGCCTACGTACTTGTCCACCCGGTCCCAATACTCGGGCTCCGATGTGTACTGGTCGCAGGCCACCACGGCCCACTTGGTCAGGCCGCAGTCAAAGGGGATCAGGATGTCCGCGGGGGAAAAAGCGCTTTTGCTCATGGTGAATTCCTCCATCTGTTTAGAAATTTGGGTTCCTGGACCGGGGGACGGAGGGCCTCCCAGTCGATTTGCTGCTCGGTAAGGGTCCCGGCCTGGGCGTCCAGCAGGTCCGCGATGAGGGTGTTGGACAGCAGGAAGCCCTGGGGGGTGAAGTGCCACCGGTGGTCGGACTGCTCCGCCCAGCGATGGCTTTCGAAGAACTCCAGCCGGCGGGAAATGGGCTCGAAGTTCAGGCCGAAGGACCGGCGGTATTCCCACTCCTCGATGCCCCGCATGGTGCGCATCCGCAGGAGAAGGTACTCCCGGGCCTGCTCCCTGGGGGGGACGGTCTCTTTCTCCGCCATGGCTACGGGCTCCCCGGCTTCCAGGGCCTCCAGGTAGCCCGCCAGGTCCCGGGGCCAGGCATAGCGTATCCCGTCCAGGTAGGAGTGGGCCCCGGGGCCGAAGCCGGCGTACTCCCGGCCCATCCAGTATTTCAGGTTGTGACGGGACTCCATCCCCGTCCGGGCGAAGTTGGAGATCTCATACTGGCGGAAGCCCGCCTGCTGGATCTGTTCCACGGCTTCCAGGTAGAAGTCCGCCTGGCTGTCGCCGTCGGGGAGGTCCATGTCCCCCTCCTCGTCCACCCGCCGGGCCAGGGGGGTGCCCTCCTCCACCTTCAGGCCGTAGCAGGACAGGTGGTCAGGGTGGAGGGCCAGGGCGGCCCGGATGGTGTCCGTCCAGGAGTCTATGGATTGGCCGGGCAGGCCGTAGATGAGGTCCAGGCTGAGGTTTTCGATCTTGGCGGCCCGGATGTCCTCCACCGCCCAGATGACCTGCTGGGGGTCGTGGACCCGGTGGACGCACCGGAGCTGGTCCGGGTCGGCGGACTGCATCCCCAGGGAGATGCGGTTGACCCCCGCCTTCCGCAGGCGGATCATGGACTTGAGGTCTACGGTGTCGGGGTTGCACTCCACGGTGATCTCGGCGTTTTTCGCCACGCTCAGGTGCCGCTGGAGGTAGCCCAGCAGCTCCCGCAGGCGCTTTTCCCCGTAATAGGAGGGGGTGCCGCCGCCGATGTAGATGGTATCCACGGTCCGGCCCTTGAGCCGGGGGACCATGGACTTGATCTGGGTCAGGAGGGCCTTCTGGTAGCGGTCCATCAGGTCGTCGCCGGCGGGCATGGAATAAAAATCGCAGTAATCGCACTTGCTCCGGCAGAAGGGGATGTGGAGATACACGCCCACCACATTGGCCATACCGCTCCCTCCTTTTCTTGCCCGAGGGGACCGCGGGGACGGTCTCCGAGCAGCGTTTCGTGGGATGCCCACGGATACATGCCTATTATAATGCGTACGGAACAAATCCGCAAGCCTTGCCTCTGTTCGCAAAGCAGAAACGCTGCGTTGCGAACAATACGCATTGCGGTTTATTCACTCGACAGTATTATACGTTTTTTTGCGGCAATACGCAAGATGTATCTCATGCCCCGTTCAAGGGGCCGGAGCAGGGCCAAAACCGCCTCTGCCGGGCCCATGGAAGGAGACGGGACGTATTGACATCCCCCCGGATTCGGAAGTATGATACTGCTATCGACAGAAGCAAAGGGGGAGGCGCCGTGGCAAAGCACGAAAACCTGACCATCCGGCCGGACCGCCGGCCCAGGGTCCTCCTGCTGGGCAACGGCCTCAACCGGGTCTACGGCGGGGCCTCCTGGGCGGGGCTGCTGGACAAGCTCAACCGCACGGGGTACACCCCGGACCAGGTGAAGGGCATCCCTATGCCCATGCAGGCGGTGCTCCTCAGCGAGGATCATGTGGACGTCTCCCTGAAGGACCTCCGCCGGGAGCTCAGCCGGTACGAGGGCCATCCCTGGCTGGAGGAGCAGCTCCGCACCCTGCTGGCCCTCCCCTTCGACTGCGTCCTCACCCCCAACTTCACCTATGAGATCGAGTGCGCCCTCCTGCCCGACTTCCTGGCCGCCCCCCACAGGACCCGCCGGTACCAGCGCCACACCCCGGCGGTGGCCCGGGCAGAGCGGCAGTTCATGCTCCACACCTACTACGACCTGCCCGTTCCCGGGGGCTCCCTCCCCCTCTTCCACATCCACGGGGAGGCCCGGAAGCCCGATTCGGTGATCCTGGGCCACTATTACTACGGAAACCTCCTCTTTTGCTACGATGACTACCTCACCCGCCGGGCCCCCGGGGGCCAGTACCGGATCGGGAAGGGAGGCCTCACCGTCCATAGCTGGCTGGACTACTTCATCCTGGGGGACGTGTACTGCCTGGGCTTCGGCTTCGACACCTCAGAAATGGACCTGTGGTGGCTCCTGTGCCGGAAGAAGCGGGAGCGGGCCCCCCACGGGGACCTGTATTTCATCGAGCCCGACCGGCGGAGCGCCGAGACCAAGCACGCCCTTCTCCGGGCCTACGACGCCCAGTGCGTCACCCTGGGCATGGCCGACCTGGACAATGACGGCTACAAGGCCTTCTACGAGGAGGCCGTCAGGGAGATCGCCCGCCGGATGGCGGAGGAGGGACCATGAAGCGCGTCTATTACGGGTGGCTGGTGTGCGCCGCCGCCACCCTTCTCATCTTCATCACCATGGGCACGGTGTCCAACGGGTTTTCCGTCTACCTGCCCTTCATCCAGGCCCAGCGGGGCCTGACCCACGCCCAGACCTCCTCCCTGGTCACCCTCCGGTGCCTGGTGGCCTTCGTGGCCATGGTGGTCATCGGGTGGTATTACAAGGTGTTCTCCATCCGGGTGGGCACGGTCATCGCCGCCGGGTGTGCCGGGGCGGCCTTCTTTCTCTACAGCGTGGCCGGGGACTACCGGACCTTCTGCATCGGCGCGGCGGTGTCGGGGCTGAGCTATGGATTCGGCTCCATGATTCCCGTGTCCATCCTCATGGCCCGGTGGTTCGTCAGGCACCGGGCCCTGGCCCTGAGCATCTGCGCCACCGGCAGCGGCATTGCCACCATCGTCCTGCCCCCGGTGACCACTCGGCTGGTGGAGGGCCTGTCCATGGCGGCGGCCTTCCGCATTGAGGCGGTGTTCATCTTTGCCGCCGCGGCCCTGATTTTTCTCCTTCTGCGGAACGACCCGGCGGAAAAGGGCCTGTCCCCCTACGGGCAGGAGCCCCGGCCGGAGAACGCCCCGGGCGGGGAAGCTGCCCCGGTCCGGTCCTTCAGCCTGACCCCGAAGATGTGGGTTCTGATGTTCCTGGTGAGCCTGACCATGGGGGGCCTGGCCAACCCCGGCTTCTCCCATCTCTCCGTCCTCTTCACCTCCGAGGGCTTCTCCGCCATGACCGTGGCCGTGCTCATCAGCGGCACCGGCCTGATGATCACTGTGGGCAAGCTTCTCTACGGCGGCGCCACCGACCGGGTGGGAGGCAGGACCTCCAGCCTCCTCTTCGGGGCGGTCCTCCTGGCGGGGCATGTCCTCTGCTGCCTAGCCTTCCTGGGGAGCGCCCCCCTGGCGGTGGTCACCGTGGCCTGCCTGGGGGTGGGCTATCCCATCGCCACCATCGGTCCCTCGGTGTGGGCGGGGGACATGGCCTCTCCGGACAATTATCCCAAGGTGGTCCGGCGGCTCCAGGTGGTCTACGCCGGAGGCGCCCTCCTCTTTGCCAGCGTGCCCGGCATTCTGGCCGACCGGGCCGGGGGGAGCTATATCCCGGCTTACATCCTCTTCTCCTGCTTCCTGGCCCTGACCCTGCTGTTCATCGCTCTGGCCTATCGGGAGAACGGGAAGCGGAGCCATAGGATCTGATACAAGAAGGACCCGGACGGGAGCTCCCGTCCGGGTCATGTTATCCTTGCATGCACTTGTTGTTACGGCTCGGCTTCGTCTTGGGGTTTGGGGAGCTCTTCCCGCCCCCTGGGCTTGTCGAAGTCCGGCAGGAGGAAGGTGCCGATGAGGAAGGTCAGGGAGTACACCGCCGTGACCACCATGGCCACGTGCCAGGTCTTGTAGTTGACCAGCCGGACCACGATGGCGTAGATGATCATTTGGAGGGTGTAGGCCATGGACCAGTAGAGGGTGAGGATGACCGCCACCTTCTGGGGGGTGGCCCCGGGGAGCTTGGTGGGCAGAGTGAAGAGGGAGGGGGTGGAGATGAAGATCACGAAGCCCAGGAGCACCGAGCAGATGGTCACCGTCGGCGCGTGGGGGATGAGGATGACGATGAAGAAGAGCACCGACTGGGCGATGCCCGAGAAGCGGAAGAGGGACATCTGCCGCTTGAGCTTTTTCGCCAGGATAATGCCGATGATGGTGCCGGGAATGCCCGTCAGGGCGATCATCAGGGAGATGAACTGGCCGTCCACCACCAGGGTGGGGTTCAGGGGCACCAGATAGAGGAGGACGGTGTACATCACCAGCCGCCCGGTCATGGTGAAGAGGAATTCATAGAGGAAGGGCTCCTTCAGACCGTCCCGGTAGCGGTAGATGGGCCCCTCCTCCTTTTTTTTCGGGGCGATGGGATAGTCCTTGCCCACGAAGAGCCAGAAGAGGAGGAAGACCAGGCTGAAGGCCCCGTAGAAGAAGACCACATACCGCCAGTTCCCCAGCCAGGCCCGCACTGCCGTGATGGACAGCAGGGCGATGAGGTTGCCGGTGTTGGGCCCGGCGTTGTTCACGCCGATCCACAGGGAGTGCTTCGAGGGCTCGAAGAGGTAGACGACATAGGGGGTCATGGTGATCATCAGCACCGCCCCGCCGAAGCCCAGGAGGAACCGGGTGATGACAAAGAGGGACAGGTTGGGGGAGAAGGCCGCCAGGAGCACCGTGCAGATGAGGATGCAGGCGAAGGTGACGGTCTTCTTCGGCCCCAGCTTCACCAGGATCCAGGCCGCCACGAAGTTGCCCACGATCTTGGCCAGGGAGATGGCGTTGTTCACCGAGGCTGGGAGGCGGACCATGTGAAAGTCCGAGATGATGTCCGGGGTGACCACGGAACCCACCATCCAGGAGGCGCTGAAGAAGCAGTAGGCAAGAAAGAGCAGGATCTCGATGGAGACTGCCCGCTGGGGACCGATGGGTTTTGTTGCCATGAGCTCACCTCCCGAAAAAACCGTATACACAGATATTGTACCTGGAAAGGGACTTCCCGTCAAGAAAGAGAAAGAAATTTTGCAAAGTTGTACATTTGCGTACAACTTTGCCATCATTTCCTCCAAGGGTGGAGCAGTCTTTGCACCGATCCATCAAAAAAGGAGGGAAAACCATGAAAAAGCTGCTGGATCTCATCGACGTAAAGAGCATCGTGACCCTGGCCATGACCGGGGCCATGATCGCCCTGCTCTTTACCGGCGGGGAACCCAACCCCGAGGCCCAAAGCCTCTTTTGCACCGCCTACGGGGCCATCATCACCTACTTCTTCACCAAGCGCTCCCAGAGCGACGGCGGGGAGGGACGAAGCGATGGATAAGGCCCCTGTCAGCTATCTGCAGACCGATCCCCGGTGGAAGAGCGTTTCTTACTCGGCGAAGGGGGAATCCACCACCATCGGGGCCTCGGGCTGCGGCCCCACGGCCATGGCCATGGTCCTGGCCACCTGGGCCGACCCTGGGGTGACGCCCAGGACCGAGTGCGCCTGGGCCCTGGCCCACGGGTACAAGTATCCCCATCAGGGCACGGCGTACACCTATTTCGCCGCTGCCGCCAAGCGGTACGGCCTGGATTGCAGGCAGATCACCCCGGCCTATCTCTACGGCAACGCCAACAGCCCCTATCACGCCCAGGCCAAGGCGGCGCTGGACAACGGGGACCTGGTGATCGCCTGCATGGGCAAGGGCCTGTGGACCAGCTCCGGCCATTATGTGCTGGTTTGGAAGATCGAGGGGAACCTGGTGTATATCAACGACCCCGCTTCCACTAAAAACGCCCGGACCCGGGGAAACTACGCCGTATTCAAGCAGCAGGTCAAGCTGTATTGGATCGTCAAAGCGCCAAAGACAGCGGCAGACCCTGCATCTGAACCGAAAAAGGAGGAACCGGATATGACCGAGAAGGAAGTCAAGACCATCATCGAAAACCTCACGGACCGGGAGGCCCTGGCCCTGGTGCGGAAGGCCCTCAAGGCCATGGCCGCCCAGGGGGAGCCCGACTGGAGCAAGGCTGAGGGCTGGTGGCAGAAGGCCGTCCAAGCTGGCGTCACCGACGGCGCCGCTCCGGAGCGCCCCGCCAAGCGGGACGAGGTGGCGGCCATGCTGGGCCGCCTGGGACTGATCCCATAATCTTGGGCATTCCCGGATCATTCTGCAACCGATCCGCGTGCCATGAATTGTGCGGTGACGCCCTAGGCCGAACAGAAAACAGGAGCCGTTTCCCTGGGCGGGGAGACGGCTCCTGTTTTACGTTTTGAGGCTTACTTGAAAGACGCGGTGTAGATCTTCACCAGATCCTCGTCGGTGAGCTCGATGCGGTCCATTTTGAAGAGGATGCCCATGGTGGTCCGGGCGTTCTGGGCAAAGGTGGGGAATTCCTCGGGGGTGATGCCGTAGTCGGACATCTTCAGGTCGTCCACGCCGCAGGCCTTCTGGAGGTCAACCAGGGCGGTGACGAAGTCCATGGGTTCCTTGGCGTCCTCCTTGCCCATGGCCTTGGCCATGTCGATGAACCGGTCGTGGAGGGCGGGGCAGTTCTCTACCATGTGGGTGTAGTAGGCCCTGGAGATCATGATGAGGCCCGCCCCGTGGGGGATCTCCGGGTGATAGGCGGACAGAGGGTGCTCCATGGAGTGCTCGGAGCACAGGTTGTCCACGCTCATGACCATGCCCGACAGGCTGCTGGCGAAGGCCACCTGCTCCCGGGCGGCCATGTCCTTGCCGTCCTCACAGGCCCGGGCCAGGTTCCGGCCCACGGCCTCGATAGCCCGGAGGGCCAGCATATCCCGCATGAGGTTCTTGGTCTTGTTGATGTAGGACTCGGTGGAGTGGAAGAGGGCGTCGAAGCCCTGGTAGGCGGTGAACTTGGGGGGGACGGTGGACATGAGGTCGGGGTCCACGATGGCCAGGACAGGGAAGGTGTTCCGGTTGCCGCCGCTCATCTTCTCGTTGGTGGCCTCGTTGGTGATGATGGTCCAGGCGTCCAGCTCGGTGCCGGTGCCGGCGGTGGTGGGGATGGCCACAATGGGCAGGGGCTTGTTCTTCAGCTTCTGGCCGCCGCCGGTGCCGCCGTAGATGTAGTCCCAGTAGTTCCCCTCGTTGGGAGCCATCATGGCGATGGCTTTGGCCCCGTCGATGGAGGAGCCGCCGCCCAGGCCGATGACGAAGTCGCAGCCGTTTTCCCGGGCGCAGGCCGCGCCGTCCATGACGTTGTCGATGACGGGGTTGGCGGCCATCTTGTCAAAGACGGCGAAGTCTACCCCTGCCTGGGTGAGCTGGTCCTGGACGGTGTCCAGGTAGCCGTTGGCCCGGGTGGACTTGCCGCTGGAGATGACGATGAGGGCCTTCTTGCCGGGGAGCCGCTGCTTGTGGAGCTTCTGCACGGAGCCGGGGCCGAAGACGAAGTTGGTGGGGATGTTGAAAGTGAAGGGCATGGGTAAACTCTCCTTTTATATCAATTCAATTTTTTCAGGTTCATTTCCGCAGGTCGGGGTGGTAGATCTCCGGCCGCCGGTGGTTGAGGTAGTCCAGCTCACTGAGGAAGCCCCGGGAGGGATCGGCCTCGGCCAGGTCCACGGGGACATAGAACAGGCCCTCGGTTTCGGTGTCCATCTGGGCCAGGACCTTGCCCGTGGGGTGCCAGGCCCCGCTCTGGCCGCAGTAGCGGAACCGCTTTTCCTCCCCCACATAGTTGCAGTAGAGGGTGTAGGCGCAGTTCTCCATGGCCCGGGCCCGCATATAGACCGGGTGGTAGTCCTCATAGGGTGTCATGTTGGCGGCGCACATCACCAGGAGCTTGGCCCCGTCCAGGGCCAGGGTCCGGGCGGTTTCGGGGAACTCTCCGTCGTAGCACACCAGGATGCCCATGCGGCCGAAGGAGGTGTCGAAGGCCTTCAGCTCGTTGCCCGGGGCGAACATCTTCTCCTCGCCGCCGAACATATGGGTCTTGGCGGCCACGTGGGCGATGGACCCGTCCCGGTCGATCATGACCATGGCGTTCCGGGGCCTGCCCCCCGCCGGGTCCGCCGCAGGCATTCCCATGACCACCGCCAGAGACAGGGCCTTGGCCTTCTCCCGGAGGGTTGTGACGGCCGCGCCGCCGGGGAGGGGCTCGGTGAGTTCCGCCAGTCTGTCCCGGATGAGGTAACCGGTGAGGAACATCTCAGGGAAGAGGATGAGGCTGGCTCCGTGGGCGGCGGCCTCGTCCATCCAGGCCAGGGCCCGGTTGAGGTTGCCCGCCTTGTCGTAGGGGCCGGGGACCGGCTGGACCACGCAGGCGGTGAAGGGGGTGGACATGGGGGTCACGCTCCTTTTCGAAAGTTTTTCTATTGTATCATAGAATGGGGGAAAAGGGAACCTTTCTTTGGGAAAGTTCCCGGGGGATTTGGTGGGGTGGGTGACCTCTCCCTTGCCGCCTGTGGTTCGACCAGAACCATGGTCGGTTAGGGCGTCGTAGCGACACGCAGGACCTACAGAAATATCGTTGGGTATTCAGCAATCGTTGCCGGGCGGGTGGGTGCGCCTGCGGGTGTCCTCGCCGGACGGGCGCCCTCCCGGGCGGGGCCCGGCTTTTTCCGAAAAAGCCGGGGGAAAACGCCAGGGGGTTCCCCCCTGGACCCCCCCGTTTATGGGCGCTCGCTTCGGTTCGATATTTTGCTTTCGTTAAGCCCTGCACCCGTTCTTTTGTGGTGCGGGGCCTTTCAGTCTCCGACGCATCGAAGTTAGGTTGATTTGACTTGGATTTTGGGGGGATAGTTGCTGTTGGTTGAAGTGACGCACTACCTCTTGCCTCCCCTTGCCAAGGGGAGGTGGCATTTGCGAAGCAAATGACGGAAGGGTGGCTACGTTGCAGGGAGCGATATCATGGCAACAGAAGATGGGACGTATCGCTCCTTATACGCAACGATATTCCGTTCCCCTACGTCTCCACCCCCCAGTCACGGCTTCGCCGTGCCAGCCCCCCTTGGCAAGGGGGGCCGAGAGGTTTGAGCAACCCCGCAAACAAAGCAAAAGCTGCCCACGAATCAGCAAAACGCCACTACCCCCACAAAATCCAATGCTCAACAATCAAACACTCAAACAGTTGCAGGCGGCAACGTCAAGCCATCACATGGCGTGTGTCGAGCGACGACCGGCGGATTCACAACGAGTCCCCTGGGGTCCAGGGGCCGAAGCCCCTGGTGCTTTCCCCCGGCTTTTCCAGAAAAGCCGGAAAGAATCAAGGTGGCTTCGCTTTGGATTTGATCGAACAGTCCCCCGGACTGTTCGACCTGGCCGGGCAGGCCACTCCCGGTAGGGCGGCAGCCCTACACCTGGTGCGTAACAGTAGGCGTACAGGTGGTAAGGATAGTACGTCCCCACCCGCCCAGCAAGGATCGCTGAATACTTAACGGTATTTCTGTAGGTCCTGTGTGTCGCAGCGCCGCCCTAACCGGCCATGGTTCTAGTCGGACTACAGACGGTCAGGATCGAGGTCACCCGCCCGCCCCGCAACGATTGCTGAATATCCGATGGTATTTCTATAGGTACTGCTTGCAGCAACGCCGCTCTAACCAGACATGGTTATAGTCGGATCACAGACGGCAAGACAAGCCCCCGCCCTCTCCCACAAAAAACCATATTGACACAGCCAGTCTAATATGTTAGACTACATCCGACGAGGATAGTCTAATTATCTCGACTGGAGGTATGACCCATGGAAAAAAAGACCAACCTGACCCTGGCCGACCACCGGCTCCTGGACCTGGTGTGGGACAACCAGCCCATCCCCTCCCCCCAGCTTTGCAAGGCGGCGGAGGCCGCCCTGGGCTGGAAGCGCACCACCACCTACACCGTCCTCAAGCGCCTGTGCGACAAGGGCGTACTGCAAAATGAGGCCACCATCGTCACCGCCCTGGTGGAGCGGGACGAGGTCCGGCAGGCCGACGGGCGGGAGGTCCTGGACCGCTCCTTCGGGGGCTCCCTGCCCTCCTTTCTGGCGGCCTTCCTCCGGGCGGGCCAGGTCAGCGACAGCGACGCCGCCGAGATCGAGCGGATGCTGGAGGAGTATCGCAAGAAAAAGTAACATCGGTTGCCAAAGAGAGAAAGAAAAGAGGAGGCAGCTATGAACGGTTTTGATTTCTTTGCGGTCCTTCTGGACCGCCTGAGCGGGGTGACCCCCACCCTGCTGACCATGACCCTGTCCGCGTCCGTCGCCGCCCTGGCGGTGATGGTCCTGCGGCTGGTTCTCCGCAAGGTCCCCCGGAAGTACATGATGTTCCTATGGCTTCTGGTCCTGGTGCGGATGCTCTCCCCCTTCGGCTACGGCGAGGGCTTCGTCAGCCTCATCCCCGAGGCGGTGAGCAGCGGCCGGGCGGCGGAGGTCATCCTGGAGGCCGGAGGCGCGGACAGCCTGTCCCCGGCGGAGCCCGCCTACCAGACCGCGGACCTGCCCGCCAACGGGGACGGCGCCCTGGCCGGGCCCATGCCCGCCGCGGAGGCAGCCGACTCCGGCGTGGAGAAGCACGCGCCGCCCCCCATCACCCCCGGTAAGCTTATCCCCGTGATCTGGCTGGCGGGCACGGCGGGGATGCTTCTGTGGTCCCTGACCGCATACCTTCGGGTCCGCCGCCGGGTGGCCGACGCGGTGCGGACGGAGTCCGGGGACGTCTGGGAGGCCTACGAGACCGACGCCATCGACACCCCCTTCGTTCTGGGGACGAACATCTATCTCCCGGTGGGGCTGGCAGAGGAGGACCGGAAGTACGTCCTCCTCCACGAGCAGGCCCATGCGGAGCGGTACGACGCCGTGCTCAAGGCCGTGGCCTGGATCGCCCTGTCCCTCCACTGGTTCAACCCCGTCCTGTGGCTGGCCTATCGCCTGCTGTGCCGGGACGTGGAGGCGGTCTGCGACCAGAAGGTCATTGACGGCTTTGACCCGGCCACCCGCCGGGAGGACACCGCGGGCTACGCCGCCGCCCTGTACCACCTGGGCCGGCGGGAGAGAGTGCCCCAGGCGGTGCTCCCCTTCGGGGAGGAGAACGCCAAGGGGCGGATCAAGGCCGTGCTGGCCTATCAGAAGCCCGCCAAATGGGTGGCGGTCCTGGTGGTGGCCCTGTGTGCGGCGGTGGGGATGCTCATCGCCTTCAACGGCCCGGCCAGGGAGGAGACCACGGAAGTGGAGTTTGCCGGGACGACGATCCAGTTTGCCGACGCCTATGAGACGCTGTTCACTGTCACGGACGGCAGCCCCGGCCAGCGGGCCTTCACCCTCCCCTTTGCCCTGACGGAGGAGATGGTGACGGTGCTGGAGGGGGCGGAGTGCCGGACCTACCATGACCAGGAATCCATCGAACAGGACCCGGCCCTGGCGGGCTGGGACGGCAGAGAGGAAAACCTGATGGGAGATATCCGGGTGGTGCAGTGCTTCGAAACAAGCGGGGAGAACGCCGTGCTGTACGGCTGGGGCAACGGCACGGTGCTCTGGGCCGACAGCGATCACGACACCTACCTGCTCTATCCCGACGTCAAGGACAGCGAGGCCTTCCAGACCTGGGCAGCCCATGTGGATCAGTGCATGACCACAGACTGGGCGGGGGAGATGTACGACCTGAGCCAGGAGGGGACTGCTCTCCGGCAGATCGACCGGAGCCCCCGGGGCGTGCTCTTTTACACCGGGATCCGCCAGATCTACCCCACGTCCTCCGAGGCGGTGATCACCCAGGAAGACCGCACCCTCACCGTCCGCATCCAGGAGGGGGCCCCCTACACGGACCCGGCGATTTTTGAACAGGTCTTTGACCAGTACCTCCGGGAGGCCTCCCTCCGCACCATCGCTCTGGTGGATACCATTGACGAGATCGACTACATCTATCCCACCGGTATCCCCGGCCCCAGCGTCACCCTCATCCTGGAGGACAAGCCCAGCCGGGAGGAGTTTATCGACTGGTACGTCAACGGCTTCGACGGGGTGGGCGTGACCGCCTCCGCCGGGGACGGACAGCTCCAACTGGACGGAAAGACCATTGATGACGTCACACTCCCCGTTTACCGCTACGGGCGGGGCAGCCAGAATGTCATCCTCCCCGAGGACCTGACCAGGGAATTCCTGTCAGTCCTCCGGGCCCATCCCCACGAGGACTACCGCCCCGTGAGTGAGGAAGACCGGCTGGCTGGCCACGGCGACCTGCTCCCCCTGGCTGGGGCCAGCGATATGGCCATCCTGACAGCCAAAGAGGGGAGCGTAGGGCTGTACGTCTTCTCCGACGGCCTGGGCGTGCTCAACGACGGCAGGGCCCAGCAGGTCGCCCTGATCCCCGGCCTGGGGAGGTTGGCGGACTTCCTGGCCTGGCAGGACCACGCCAGGCAATGGCTGACGGAGGAATGGCCCCACCAGGTCTACGCCCAGTGCACTGACCCGGAAATGAACAGTTGGTCCCGGGAGGAACGGCTTCAGGTGGTGCTGGCTCATCTGGGCTTTTACCTCGTCCTGGAGGGGGAGGACCCCTTGGACGCCTGGGAGGGCGGCACCCTCCGCCTGAACCTGGCCCAGATCGACCTGGAAAACGACAGCGAAGCCGCCGCAGAACTGGTCCGAACCTATCTTGCAAGCGCCTCCAGACTGCTCCAGACCGTTTTGAAGGATGTGGACGATGTGGACCGGGTGGTCTACATTACCAAAGACGGTGTGGAACTGGAGGTGGACCTGACCAACAGTTCTCCCCTGGACGAGGACGGCTTCGTGGCCCTCTTCAACGACCGTTCCCCCGCCGCCGGACCGCCCTTCAAGGTCATCAGCGGGACCTACACGCCCCCTGACGGCGCTGACCGCCAGAGCCAGGCGGCCCAGACCTCAGCGGCTGCCCGTCCGGCCCAGACAACCGCCCCCCGGACCCAGACCGCCCGGACCGCCGCTTCCAGTTCTGCTCCGGCGGTCTCCGGGGGAACGGTGACCGGGCAGACCCAGGGGGAGCCCCCGTCCCCCCACCTTCAGGACGTGACCGAGCTCCCCGTCTCCGAGGCATTCCCCCAAGAGGGGACGGACCGCACCGCCATGCCGGAGAGCCTGGACCTGACATTCCCCCCACCGGAAGGAGAGACCTGACATGAAACGACTTTGCGCTTTGCTCTTGGCTGCCCTTTTGGCGGCGGCCTGCCTCCCCCTGTCCGCTCTGGCGGCGGGGTATTCCGACGTGGCTCCCGACGCCTGGTACGCCTGGTCGGTGAACGACGCCCGGCAGCGGGACCTCCTCAAGGGCACCGGAAACAACCGATTTTCCCCTGACGGCACCCTCACTCGGGCTATGATGGTGACCATCCTCTGGCGGCTGGCGGGCCAGCCTATGGTCAAGACCCCCATCCCCTTTTCTGACGTGGACCAGGTCCAGTGGTATTCCTATGCCGTGGCCTGGGCCAACGAGCACCGGGTCACCGAGGGGGTGGGCAACAACCTCTTTGGCCCTGACGAGCCCGTGACCCGGGAGCAGATGGCCGTCCTCTTCTACCGCTGGGCCCGGGGGCAGGGCTATGACGTGACCTTCCCCCCCAACCCCGCCATCCTTGCCGAGGAGGCGGACATCCAGACGCTTACCCTGGTGGAGACCGAAACAGGCAGTTATACCAGGGTGGTCCCCGCGGGGCGCTCCGTGAGTCACTGGGCGGAGGACGCCGTGGTCTGGGCGGCGGAGCAGGATTTCCTCACCCGGCGGAGAATCCCGGGGATCGACCCCCAGGGGGGCAGCGTCTTCAAGTTCTGCGTGGAGGACCCCGCGACCCGGGCGGAGGTGGCGGTCTTCCTGTCCCGGTTCTGCCGGACCTATCTGGACGGCGCTGACACCGCCGCCGTCCGGGTGACGCCCTGGGACGGCAGTGTCCTCTCCCTGGCCATCCCCGAACGGTGGATGGGAGGCTACAGTGCCAGCATCGCCGGCTATGAGGGGGTGCCCAACGCCTTCAGCATGATCTTTTGGGACCTGTCCAACCAGGAGCCCCGGTCCAGTTTGGGGATGCTTTTCACCCTGACCCTCTGGCCCGTGGGGAAGGGCTCCGATAACTTCGGGAACCTGGAGCGGCTCCCCGACGCCGTCACCGGACAGTCCGGGCGGCTGTGCACCGTCCAGACCCCCCAGGGAAAGATGGACCTGTACGTGATCTATCCAGAGACGGAGTTCGAGGACGGGTTCAAGTTCTCCTACTACGACGAGGACAACCCTAAGAACTACCTGAAAATGCAGGCACAGATCGACGGCATCCTCCGGTCCATCCGGTTCCGGGAGGATGTGAAGATCCTGTCCCTGGCCCCCTTCTTCTCCGTGCCCCTGGAAACCAAGACGACCCTTCCCGACTGGCCCAACGGGAGCCCGGAGGCCATGGACCTGGAAACCGTGAACTGACGGGAATTCCTGTTGTGCGGACAGACACAGATGGTGTACAATACAGAGAGAATGAAATACCCGCCTGTCCCATCCTGAGAAGAAAGGAGCTGGCGATATGTTCCAGACATTCTGTCAAACCCTCTTCCACATGACCTGGACTGCCGCCGTGGCCGCCCTGGTGGTGATGGCTCTGCGGCTGGCGCTGAACCGAAAGGTCCCCCGGTGGGTGATCTGCGGCCTGTGGCTGGTGGTTTTCCTGCGGATGGTCTGCCCGGTGAGCATTACGCTGCCTGTGAGCCTCATCCCCGAGGAGCCCCAGGGGCTGGTCCCCACGGTGACAGGCTATGTGGCCGAGCAGCGGCCTGTCACGGAGGTCAATGACTTCGGCACGGAGACCACCGTCCTGGACGAGGCCGGGGAGCCGGTGATGGAGCCAACGGAGACCGTTCGGGCACTGGATGTGTATGGCGTCTATTTCCGAGTTTGGGCCGCCGGGGCTGCGGGGATGCTTCTCTGGGCCGCTCTGTCCTACGACGCCCTCCGGCGGCGGATCGCCGACGCGGTGCGGGTAGAGGGCAACATCTACGAGACCGACCAAATCGACAGTCCCTTCGTCTGCGGCTTCTTCAAGCCCCGCATCTACCTGCCTGTGGGCCTGCCCGAGGCCGACAGGAAATACGTCCTACTTCACGAGCGGGCCCATATCGCCCGGCTGGACCACATCGACAAGCCCCTGGCCTGGCTGGCCTTGTCGGTCCACTGGTTCAACCCCGTGCTGTGGCTGGCCTTCGTCCTCTACAGCCGGGACGTGGAGACCGCCTGCGACCAGGAGGTCATCCGGCGCTTTGACCGGGCCGACACCGCGGGCTACGCCGCCGCCCTTCTCCATCTGGGCCGGCGGGGGAGAGGGCCCCAGGCCGTCCCCCTGGCCTTCGGGGAGCAGGATGCCAAGGGCCGCATCCG
Organism: Oscillospiraceae bacterium; assembly: GCA_902781745.1. Lineage (GTDB taxonomy): Bacteria > Bacillota > Clostridia > Oscillospirales > Oscillospiraceae > Evtepia. The sequence continues at coordinate 70,757 of CACZKM010000006.1, read as the reverse complement.
CCATGTCATGGACTTCAAGCGGCCCCACATCCTGGTGGTGATCCTGGCGGCGGCGGTGTGCGTGGCGGTGGGGGCCCTCCTTCTGGCCAACCCCGGAGAGCGCAGCGACCAGATCGACGGGGTGAAGATGACCCGGGCGCAGATCCTGGACCAGGGGGTCCCGGTGGACCTGCCGGAGCACCTGGCCCATGACGTCATCCTCCTGATCCGCCAGTACGACGACGAGGACTTCAACGACCTGGACAGCTACCTCCCCGCGCCGGGTGACCTGGTCCTCTCCGACCAGCGGGGCGGCACGATGTTCTACCTCACCTCCTCCCTGGACCGGGAGATGACCCTGGTACGGATCAACCACGACACCATGGGCTGGACCTCCCCTCGGAAGGGGATCACCCTGACGGGGCTGAAGGACGACCCGGATTATGTCCGGTGGCGGGACAAGCTGGACCAATATCTGATCAAGGACCGGGCCGACGCGCTGTATGACCTCCGGAATGCCTACATCGGCAACCACATCGCCGACGGGGAGATTTTGGAGGCCCTGAACGTCAGCCAGGTGGTGGGGCCCTATACCATGGAGCTGCAGACGGAGGAGGAGCCCTACGGCGTCACCCTCCACCTGGAGAACTATCCCGAAACCGACCGGGACCGGGCCGACAACGACCAGTATCTTCACCAGGTGGGCATCCTGTTCACCGCCCTGGTGGACAACGCCTCCTTCTTCCACTGGGATTATTTGGTCCCCGGAGTGGGCGGTGAAGATCAGGTGTTGGGTAGCGCCGGGGTCCAGTTGGGGGTGCAGAAGCCCGTGACCCAGGGGACCTTCCGGATGCTCTACGACGCCTATCGGGAGGCGCTGGGGACCCTGACGGACACCCCGGCCACCGGGGAGACCACCCGGTACTCCCTGGGGGAGGCCCTGTACCTCTCCGACGATATGCTGTGGCGGGATACCCCCGGGTATATCGGGACCGTGACCATCGCCCGAGACCTGTTTTCCGTGCAGATGACCCACGCCCTCAGCTCCGCCTGGCCCCAAATGGAGGATTGTGTCAATCCCACCTACCAGCAGAGAGAGACCCCGGACGAGATCCTCACCCGAGACGGCGGGGCTATCGATCTGACGGGCTATGGGTCCCGGGATATGATCGCAGTCCTGAATGGGCAGGGCGAGGATGTGGGCTATCGCCTCTACCACCTGGACGATGAGCTGTGGCTGAGCTGGATGGACTTCTCCGACCAGCGGGACGACATGGCGGAGAAGGCGGTGTGGGTCTTTACCCTCACTAATCAGCCCGGTATCCCCCTGCCCACGGACGAGGAGGAATAAAGCGACAAAAAGAGAACGAGACTGTCTGACCAAAGCGGTGAGACAGTCTCGTTTTTTTTATTTGTTTTCTTCCATAGGCAGCGCCCCGAACAGCCCCGCCTTGGGCAGGCCGTCGCCTTTTGGTTTGTCCCGGTCCCGGGCCAGCTGGGTCAGGCGGTAACGGATCTGGTCCTCCTCCACGTAGGACTCCAGATACCCCTGGCCCACCAGATAGTGGATGTAGATGCCCCCGGCGCTCTCGTAGTAGGCCATGGTCCGCACGCTCTCGGAGTGGATGCGGTACTTCCGGCACATGGCCTGGGTCATCAGTTTGGGGGTGGTGAAGCCGCCGGGGGGCACCAGGTCCAGCAGCTCCACCATCCGGGTGGTCATGAACCGGAGCTCCAGGTCGATGAAGGGGAGAATTTCATCATAGACCCCCTGATGGGCCACGATGAACTTGTCCGCCTCAGCCATCCGCAGCTTGCCCAGGGAGTCTAGATACACCCCTACGTCGAAGGCATAGGGGAACTTGGACCGGTGGAGGGTCCGCCCGGTCATCATGGCGTCCCCCAGGTAGAGGACGTTGTCCGGGGTGCGGATACACACATGGTCCACCGTGTGGCCCGGGGTGCGGATGAGGCCGAAGGTCACCCCGCAGACCTCAACCTCCTCCTCCCCGGGCAGCACGATGATGTCCGGCAGGCAGGGAGCGGTGTAGAGCTCGGGGTATTTGGGGAACTCCTCCAGAGCCAGGTTGCTGTATTGCAGGTGGAGGCCGATATGGGAGTAAATTTGCCCCGCCTCCCCCAGGGTCAGGGCCAGCTTGGCCCCGTACTTCCGCTGGAAATAGCCGAAGGACCCCATGTGGTCGATGTGGGCGTGGCTGCCCACCATGCCGATGGGGGTAAGGCCCAGGTCCAGGAGGGTGTTTTCCAGGTCCTCCCGCTGCTCGTGGGTGCCGGTGTCCAGGAGGATGCAGTGGGACTCGTCCACCTTGTAAAAGGGGATGTACTCCCAGTCGATGAGGGTCCAGGTGTTGCCTTTGACGTGTTCGACTTTCATGGTCTCAGCCCCCTGTGGTTTCCGCCGCGCTGTAATACACCTCGGATATGATGCCGCCGCCGATCACACAGGCGTTTTCATCGTAGAAAACGGCGGATTGACCCGGGGCGGCAAATTGGACCGGCGTGTCAAAGGTCACACGGACGAGGCCGTCCGAAGCCCCTTCCAGCACAGCGTCCTGCCCCGGGTGGCGGTACCGGGTGCTGACTTTGCAGCGAAGCGCGTCTCCCGTTTCCAGGCCGGGGATGCTCATATAGTTGAGGTCTCTGCACAGGAGCGCCTTGCACAGGATCTCCTGCTTCGATCCGACCACGACCTCGTTGGTCTCCGCGCAGATCCGTTTCACATAGACAGGATGGCCCACCGAGAGCCCGAGCCCTTTGCGCTGGCCGACGGTGTAGTGGATGATCCCTTTGTGGGTCCCCAGAACGGTTCCGGCTTCATCCACAATGGTTCCTTCGCCCGGAACGCCGCCCTCGGCGTTTTCCCGGATATAGCCGGCGTAATCTCCGTCCGGGACGAAGCAGATCTCCTGGGAGTCCGGCTTGGCCGCGATGGGCAGGCCCGCCTTCGCCGCGATCTCCCGGACGGTATCCTTTGTATAGCCGCCCAGGGGCATGAGGGTTTTCGCAAGCTGCTCCTGAGACAGCCGATAGAGCATATAGGTCTGGTCCTTCTCCGCGTGCCGGGCGTTGCGGACCGTATATCTTCCGTTTGCAAGCTTTTCAACGGATGCGTAATGCCCTGTCGCGACATAGTCTGCCTCCAGGAGCCCGGCATAGTAGAGCAATCGCTCCCATTTGATCTTCCGGTTGCAGATGACGCACGGATTGGGCGTCAGCCCGTGTAAATAGTCGTCAATAAAAGGCCGGGTCACCTCCCGCTCAAAATCAAGGGTGCAGTTGAACGCATGGTAAGGGATCCCGATCCGCCTTGCGGTCTGCCTCGCGTCGTCGATCTCGCAGCAGCGGCTCTCCTGGCCGTCGTCGCTTTCCCAGGTCCGCAGGGTGACCCCAATGACGTCATAGCCGGCTTCCTTGAGGAGATAGGCGGCCACGGCGCTGTCAACGCCGCCGGACATCCCGACCACTACTTTTTTCATTTCCATCCAACCTCCTCCCGGCTTTGCAGCGCGATCATCAGGGCGGCCACATCCGCCGGGGACACCCCGGAGATCCGGCTGGCCTGGCCCAGGTTCAGGGGCCGGATGGCGTCCAGCTTCTGCCGGGCCTCCAGCCGCAGGCCGTTCATGGACAGATAGTCCATCTCCGCCGGGAGGGCCTTCCCCTCCAGCCGGCGCATTTCCGCCACCTGGCGCTCCTGACGGGCGATGTAGCCCTCATATTTGATGGAAATTTCCACCTGTTCCGTGACGGCCTTGGGCAGCTCGGGCCGCTCCGGGTCCACGGAGGCCAGATCGTCGTAGGTCAGCCTGGGGCGGCGGAGGAGATCGGAGAGACGGACGCTGTTCTTCACCGGGGGCTCCCCCTTCTCGGCCAGCAGGGCGTTCAGGGCCTCCGAGGCCGGCGCGCCGCAGTGGTCCAGGCGTTTGATCTCCCGCTCCACCGCTTGATATTTGGCAAGGACTGCCTCGTACCGCTCCTTGCTCACCAGCCCCAGCTCGTAGCCGATGGGGGTCAGCCGCCGGTCGGCGTTGTCCTGGCGGTGGAGGAGGCGGTATTCCGTCCTTGAGGTCATCATCCGGTAGGGCTCGTTGGTCCCCTTGGTCACCAGGTCGTCGATGAGGACCCCGATGTATCCCTGGCTCCGGTCCAGGAGGAAGGGGGGCTTGCCCAGAAGCTTCCGGGCGGCGTTGACTCCCGCCACGAAGCCCTGGACGGCGGCCTCCTCATACCCCGAGGAGCCGTTGAACTGCCCCGCCCCGTAGAGTCCCCGGATCTTCTTGTGCTCCAGGGTGGGCAGCAGCTCCGTGGGGTCCACGCAGTCATACTCGATGGCGTAGGCCGGGCGGGTCATCTCGGCGTGCTCCAGGCCGGGGAGGGTGTGGAGCATTTCGATCTGCACGTCCTCCGGCAGGGAGGAGGAGAAGCCCTGGACGTAAATTTCCTCGGTGTCCAGCCCCATGGGCTCCAGGAAAAGCTGGTGCCGGGGCTTATCGGCAAAGCGGACCACCTTGTCCTCGATGGAGGGGCAGTACCGGGGCCCCACCCCCTCGATGACCCCGGAAAACAGGGGAGAGCGATGGAGGTTGGCCCGGATGACGGCATGGGTGGCCTCGTTGGTGTAGGTGATGTAGCAGCACACCCGGTTGGGGGCCGGGGCCCGGCTCTCGAAGGAGAAGGGGATGGCGTCCTCGTCCCCGTCCTGGCGCTCCAATATCGAGAAGTCGACGGACCGGGCGTTGACCCTTGGGGGAGTGCCCGTCTTGAACCGACGGAGGGTGAGGCCGGCGGCCAGCAGGCTTCGGGTCAGGGCGTTGGCTCCGAACATCCCGTCGGGCCCGCTGTCCCGGGTGACCTCTCCCACGATGGTCTTGCCCCCCAGGTAGGTACCGGAGCAGACCACCGCCGCCTTCGCCCGGTAGATCGCCCCGGTGGCGGTCTGCACTCCGGTGACGGCCCCGTCCTCGGTAAGCAGGTCGGTGACCTCCGCCTGCTTCACCCAGAGGTTGGGCTCCTTCTCCAGGGTGTGCTTCATGATCTTCTGGTACTCCCGCCGGTCCGCCTGGGCCCGGAGGGAGTGGACCGCGGGACCCTTCCCCCGGTTGAGGATGCGGTACTGGATGCAGGCCTTGTCCGCGGCCCGGCCCATCTCGCCCCCCAGGGCGTCCAGCTCCCGGACCAGGTGGCCCTTGCCGGTGCCCCCGATGGCGGGGTTGCAGGGCATATTGCCCACGGCGTCCAGGTTGATGGTAAAGCACAAGGTCCGCAGGCCCAGCCGGGCGGCGGCCAGGGCGGCCTCGATGCCCGCGTGGCCCGCGCCGATGACGGCGATATCATAGGTCCCCGCCTCATAGGCGGGGACGGGGATGGTTCTTTCGTTCATAGCATGGGCCCTCGCACCGCCAGCAGCTCCACCAGGAAGACCACGGCGCAGGCCGAGGAGGCCACCAGGAAGAGGTTGCCGCTGATCCAGGCCACCAGCACCCCCACCGCCAGGGCCGCCACGCCGGACCACACGCTGTGGGTGGCGTTGACGATGGCGGGGAAGGTCATGGCCGCCAGGGTGACATAGGGGACGTAGAAGAGGAAGGAGCGGATAAAGCGGTTCCTGATCTCCTTCCGGATGAGGGTCAGGGGGAGGACTCGGACCAGGTAGGTGGTCAGGGCCACGATGGCGATGTAGATGTATACGTTATGCTCCATGGCCGTCGGCCTCCTCTCTCACCGGGAAGAGCACCGCCGCGATGGCGGAGAGGACCACGGTGATGATGATGATGCGGGTGCCGGAGGAGATCCCGGCGAAGAGGGGCCACACAGACAGCCCCAGGCTCACCGCCATGGAGGCCAGGACCACCCCCAGGATGACCTTGTTCTTCTTGGCGGCGGGGATGATCACCGCCAGGAACATCCCGTACAGGGCCACGCTCAGGGCGCTGACCAGCCGCTCCGGCAGGATGTTCCCCACGGAGCACCCCAGGAAGGTCCCCGTGGCCCAGCCGGGCATGGCCACCACCATCATGCCGAAGTAGTAGAAGGGGTTGAGCTTGTCCTCCTCGGCGATGGCCATGCCGAAGATCTCGTCGTTGACGTTGAAGCCGATGACCAGCCGGTGCCACAGCCTGGCGGTGGCGGGGAGCTTCTGGCTCAGGGCGGCGGACATGAGGATGTACCGGGCGTTGGTCACCGCCTCCACGATGGCGATCTCCAGATAGCCTCCCTGGGCGGCCATGACGGTGAAGGCGGCGTACTGCCCCGCCGAGGCGTTGACCAGGAGGCTGGTGAGGGTGGCCTGGAGGGCGGTGAGGCCGTCCTCCCGGGCGGTGATGCCCAGGGCGAAGGACACGGCCAGATACCCCAGGGAGATGGGGATGCCCACCCGGAGGCCGCGGAGGAATTGTCGTTTATTCATGGGCGTTGCTTCTCTCTTGCTTGGGAATTAGGGCCTGTTTTTCAAACAAGGCCTAGTTAGGTTGAAATAAAGACGGTCCGGTTCACTCCAGAATCGCCAGAGGTACGTCCGGCCGGTTGAACAGCCGGAACATATGAAAGGGCACGGTGTTGCTCCCCAGCCCCCGGGAGACCAGGCAGTACCCCCCGTCGGACAGGGGATAGCACCCGCCGTCGTATTCGGGGAAGAGGGTGTGCTTGGAGCTGATGAGCCCCTTGTCCAGGAAGGGGATGCGGAACATCCCCCCGTGGCCGTGGCCGGAGAGGATGAGGTCGTAGCCCCAGCCGTCGTACTTCTCCACGGTGTCCCGGTGAGCCAGCAGGAGGACGAAGTCGGCGTCAATCTCCTGCCGGAGGACGTCCCCGGTCTTCTGGTCGGCGTAGCCGTTGGGGTCGTCCACCCCGGCGATGGCCAGGGTGGCCCCGTCCCGGGTCTCTATGACATACTCGTCAGAGAGGACCGTGGCTCCGCTGTCCGCCAGCATGGCCTTCAGCTCGGGCACACCCCCCACCGCCCACTCATGGTTGCCGGTGACGTAATAGGTGGGGGCGACGGCGGACAGGCCTCGGATCAGGGCGGGGAGATGGGCCTTCTGGGCCTCCCGGTCGATAAAGTCCCCGGTGAGGGCGATGCAGTCAGGGTCCAGCCCCGCCACGTAGTCGATGAGCCGCTGGTTGTCCTCCCCGAACTGCTTGCCGTGGAGGTCGGAGAGCACGGCGATCCGGTAGCCCTGGAAGGCCGCCGGGGCTCCGGGGATGGTATAGGTCTCGGTGACCAGCCCGTTCTGCTGCCACCAGAACCACCCTGCCAGGGCCGCCAGGATGAGCACCCCCAGGAAAAATCGCCGGAGGGGGTGTCGGCGCTTCATGGGTGCCATAGGGCCTTACTCGTCACTGAGGTAAAAGGGCTTCATCAGGCTCTGCTGCTCGGTGGAGTCCTTCACCCGGCTTTTGGGCAGGTCCATCTTGGGAGGGATGCGGCCCCGGCCCCGGCCGGGCTTCTCCGCCTTGGCCTTGGATTTGGGGGCGGGCGCGGCGTGCTTGGCGGGCTTCCGCTGCTCCTTCTCCTTGACCTTCCGGGCGGCCTTGGTCTCCACGGGGGCGGGCTGGACCTCCTTGCCCTTTTTCCGGTTCCGCTTTTTGCCCTTGCTCTGGGCCTGCCCCTCCTGCTTCTCCTCCTGCCGCCGCTGGGCAGGGGGCTTGGCGTAGCGGTAGAGGGGCTTTGCCGACAGGAGCCGGGCGGTGGCATCCATGATGACGTCCCCCTCCAGGGGGTCTCGGTGAATGAAGGTCACGGGAGCGGCCTCCTTGGGCTGGCTGGCCAGGAAGACGTCCAGGTCCTCCCGGTCCTGCTTGCCGTGGGGCATAGGCCGGCGGGTCTTTTCCTTCTTCTGGATGGGAGGCGCGGGGGCCACGGGGATGGGCTTCTTCGCCGGCTCCGCCTTGGCCTTCTTTTCCGCCGCCTGGCGCTTCCGCTCCGCGCTGCGCTCCCGGGCGGCCTGGCGGGCCTCGGCGTCGTCGGCGTTGATGACCTTGCCGTTCTTGTCCTTCTTGGGGGCCTCAAAGACCTCCATGGGGAAGTCGTGCTCCCGCCGGGGGATGGGCTTTTTCAGCAGCTTCTCAATGTCCTTGAGCATGGGCAGCTCGCCATAGTCGCAGAAGGAGATGGCGGTGCCCCCCTTGCCCGCCCGGCCCGTCCGGCCGATGCGGTGGATGTAGGTCTCGGGGACCTCAGAGAGGTTGTAGTTGAAGACGTGGGACAGGTCCTCGATGTCCAGGCCCCGGGCGGCGATGTCCGTGGCCACCAGGGCCCGGATCTCTCCGGCCTTGAACTTCCGCAGGCTCTCCTGCCGGGCGGTCTGGCTCTTGTTGCCGTGGATGGCCGCCGCGGAGACCCCCTTGCGGTTGAGGTCCCTTGCCACCTTGTCCGCCCCGTGCTTGGTGCGGGTGAAGACCAGGGCGCTGCCTACGTTCTCCTCCTCCATGATCTGCACCAGCAGGGCGGTCTTGTTCCCCCGGTCCACCAGACAGACCTCCTGGCGGATGATCTCCACCGGGGAGGAGATGGGGGCCGCCGCCACCTTGGCGGGGTCGTGGAGGAGGGAGTCCACCAGGTCCATGATCTCCGGGGGGAGGGTGGCGGAGAAGAACATGGTCTGCTTCTTCTCCGGCAGGAGCTTGATGACCTTCCGCACGTCGTGGATGAAGCCCATGTCCAGCATCCGGTCGGCTTCGTCCAGCACGAAGATCTCGATACCCGCCAGGTCCAGCAGGCCCTGGCCGCAGAGGTCCAGCAGCCGGCCGGGGGTGGCGGTGAGGATGTCGATCCCCTTCTTGATCTGGTCCACCTGGGGCCCCTGGCCCACGCCGCCGAAGATGACGGCCTCCTTCAGGGGGAGGTTTTTGCCATACGCCTTCAGATTCTCGTCGATCTGGATGGCCAGCTCCCGGGTGGGGGTGAGGATGAGGGCCCGGATGGCGTCTTTCTTGTGTCCGGCTTTGTTCAGCCGCTGCAGGATGGGCACGCCGAAGGCGCAGGTCTTCCCTGTTCCCGTCTGGGCGCTGCCCAGCACATCCCGTCCGGCCAGGCCCGCCGGGATGGCTTTTTCCTGGATAAGGGTGGGCGTCTCGTAGCCGCAGGCCGTCAGGGCCGTGAGGATGGGCTTGGAGATCCCCAGTTTGTCAAATGTCGTCATAGTGTGTTGATGGTTCCTTTCCGTAAGTCCCGCATTGGGACCTTATGCTGTGGAGAGCGATACAGGGGAAAACCCAGAATCCTAACGGGCGTTGGCTGAAATCAGCGGCGGCGTCCCCTCATCCGACCCTTCGGGGCGCCTTCCCCCAGGGGGAAGGCTTTGCGCTGATAGAATCCTCCAACGTACAGCGTCCAACATATCCTGATTGGCCGGGACCTGCACAGCGGGTTAAAACACGCTCTCCTCTTCCAGAAAATAGGTCGCCTCCATGTCGGCCACAGACAGGGCGAAGGCGAGGGGGTATTTCACGAAGGCCCGGCCCACCAGCCGGTTGTCCTCGGTGCCCGAGAAGCCCATGTGCCACCGGATGGCCATGGCCTCCTCCCGGGTCAGGCGGAGATAGCCGTTGACCACATAGACCGACTTCTCCCCGTGGCCGTAGGGGAGGGGGTCCTCATAGGTGAAGGAGGGCACCTGCTGCCACTTGCCGTCGGGGCCCTTCACGTTTCGGGTGGAGGGCTTGTAGCAGCCGATCTTGCATACGTCGTGGAGGAGGGCCACCAGGGCGATGGACTCCGGGGAGTACTCCAGGCCGTAGAGGTCCGTGACCCGCTCCCGGGCCAGGTAGTCCGCCAGGCAGTGGTAGACGTTCAGGCTGTGCTCGCACAGGCCCCCGGCGTAGGCCCCGTGATACCGGGCGGAGGCGGGGGCGGTGAAAAAGTCGCTCTTGTTCTCCAGAAAGTCCAGCAGGGCCTCGGCGCCCTCCCGGTGGATGTTCTCCCGGAAGATCTCAATGAATTCCTCTTTGGCGGACATGGCAGGGCCCTCCTTTGCAGGCAGCGGGGCGGATGATGTGATACCCCATAATACAAGGAAAGATTATACCACAGTTTCCCGGAATTTTCACGGGCTTTTCTGGTGGGAATTAGAAAAAATCCCTTTACGAAAGGGGGATCTCATGGTATACTATTCACAGAAACAAATTGTAAATATCCCCATGTGAGGACTTTTGTGGGGAGTGGGACCCGATTGAGCCCTGCTCCCTTTTGCTGACCCCGGAAAAATGGAAATAAACGGCAAAAAACAAAAAAGTGGGGAATGATCCCGTCAAAGCGGGGAAGAGAGGGGCATAGTCCGGCCTGGCCGGAGATACAGTGATACATAGGGCGGGGGGAAGGTCCCGCCGGAACAAAGAGACATCAGGGCGTCGCTGCCCGGAAAAGGAGGGGGTCGGCCATGCTGTTGGCCCAGATACTGGCAGTCATTATCTTTATCATCATGTTTATCGAGATCGTGCGGGAGCGGTTTCCCCGGTACCTTGTCACCCTGGTGGCAGGAGGGTGCACCATCCTGGTGGTCTTCCTGGCGGTGATGCGCAGCCCCAGCGCGGTGTGGACGGCCTTCAGCCTGGACAGCATGGCCGAGCGCACCTTCTGGTACGTGGGCCAGGGTCCCCACAGCGAGATGAACTCAGGCATCAACTGGAGCACCATCCTGTTTATCGCCGGCATGATGATCATGGTGGAGGGCCTGAGCGAGGCCGGCTTCTTCGACTGGCTCTGCCTCCGGCTGGCCAAGCTGGTCAACTATAAGCCCGTGCCCCTGCTGGTGAGTTTTATGATCCTCTCGGCGGTGCTGTCCATGTTCATCGACAGCATCACCGTCATCCTCTTCCTGGCGGTGGCCAGCGTCAACCTGGGCCGTCTGTTGAAATTCGACCCGGTGCCCATGATCATCGCGGAGATCTTCACCGCCAACCTTGGGGGCTCCGCTACCATGAGCGGCGATCCCCCCAACATCATCATCGGCACCGCCCTGGGCTACACCTTCGGGGACTTTTTGCGGAACACCGGCATCATTGCCCTGGTGGGGCTCATCATCATCGTTCCGTACTTCTACTTCTGCTTCCGGAAGGAGCTGGTCTCCCGGGAGGCGATCATCTATGACGAGGAGGAGCTGGATCCCAGAGGAGCGGTGAGCGACTGGAAAAAGTTTAGCATCGCCGTGGCCATCTTCGCCGTGATCGTCGTCCTCCTGATTACCCACGCCAAGACCGGCCTGACCATCGCCACGGTGGGCGTCCTGGCGGCCATCCTCACCCTGGCCACCAACAAGGCCCCTGCCCACCTGATCAAGCGGGTGGACTGGCAGACCGTCCTCTTTTTCATCGGCCTGTTCCTGGCGGTCAGCGGCTTGGAGGAATCCGGGGTGCTGGAGGCCATGGCCCACGGCGTGGGCGCCCTGACCGGCGGCAGCATGGCCATGATGATCATTGTCATCATCTGGCTCTCGGCCATCGCCTCGGCCTTCGTGGACAACATCCCCTTCGCCGCCACCATGGTGCCGGTGATTTCCTCTCTGTCTGCCACCATGGGGGTGGACCTCCATACCCTGGCCTGGACTCTGTCCATGGGTACGGACATCGGCGGCAGCGCCACGCCCATCGGCGCCTCGGCCAACGTGGCGGGGACCTCCATCGCCGCCCGGGCAGGCCACTCCATCTCCTGGGGCCGGTACTGCAAGTACTCCGCCCCGGCGGCTGTCATCGTCATCGCCGTCAGTATGGCGATGCTGCTGATGCGGGTGTAAGCCCCTCAAAAACCGAGCAGAAAACCAGAACGCGGTCGACCGCTCTCCTCGGAGCAGCCGGCCGCGTTTTATTCTGTCTTGTTATGCCCCGGCATCCGCCAGAGTCAAAGCCTTGGAGGTGTTGAAGGTATAGGACGTCCCGTCGGTGGTGAGGACCACGGAGCCGCTCTTTCCGGTGCCGTAGATGGTGGCTCCGGCCTCCAGCAGCCGCCGGAGGGCGGATTTGGCGGGGTGGTGGTAGTCGTTGCCCACCTTGTAGGAGATCACGGCGTATTCCGGTTGGACCACCTGCAAAAACCCGGCGCTGGTAGAATAGGCCGAGCCGTGGTGGCCCACCTTGAGGACATCAATGTCCCCGAAGAGCCCCAGCCTGGCCTTTTCCACGTCCTGGGTCATGTCCCCGGTGAAGAGGACCTGGACGTTCCCGGCGATGAGCTGACAGACCACGCTGTTGTCGTTGGCGTTGTCCCAGTCGCTGCCGGTGTCGATGAGATAGAGGGCGCTGTTTCGCCCCAGGTCGTAGTGGACCGAGCGGCTGTAGGAGATAGAGGCCCCGGCCTCGTTTTGGGCGGCGGTGAGATAGTCCCGGTAGGACCTGGTGGAGGCGGGGCAGCCGCTGTCGATGATGGTCCCCACCTGGTAGGCCCTCAGCACGTCATCCAGCCCCCCGATGTGGTCGGCGTCGGGGTGGGTGGCGATGAGGTAGTCCAGCTTGCCGTCCACGTAGGGCTTCAGGTAGCTGACCACCGTGGACCCCGCGGCGTTGTCGCCCCCGTCGATGAGGACCTCGGTGGTCCCGCAGTCGATGAGGGTGGCGTCCCCCTGGCCTACGTCGATGAAGTGGACCCGGACCAGGCTTGACCCTGTGGTGATGGCCACGGTCTGGGTCCTGCCGTCCCAGGTGACCATGGCCCCGAAGGCCTCGGCCACCGCCCGGATGGGCAGGTAGGTCCGGTCGTTTTTCAGCAGGGCGGCAGTGTCGATGGCCACCTTGTTCCCGTTGACCAGGATATACTTCTGGCCGATGGGTACGTCTACGGTGACGCCGTCTTTTTTGGCGGTGGCGATCCCCTTCCATCCGTTCCAGGACACGGTACAGCCGAAGGTCTCCATGGTCCGGCGGAAGGGCACCTGGGTCCGGCCGGCGGCGTCCACAAAGGGATAGCCGTAGCTGTCGTTATAGGCAACCGGCGTGCCGTTGATGGTGACGGTGACGGTCCCCGCCGCCCCGGCGGAGAGGGGAAGGAGCAGAGCCGCCAGGCAAAGGGCGCAGACCAGGGCGATCCGTTTCATTAAGCCTCACATCCTTGGATTCATTGGTGACAGTGTACCACAGATCGAACCGATTGTAAAACCGGGAGAGATCTGATATACTCTTTCCAAAACCCCAAAAGGGAGGAGAAGACCATGAGCGGAACGACGCGGACCTTACAGTGTTACAGCGAAGTCACCCTGTCCGAGGTGGCGGCGGCGCTGAAGTCGGCCATCGGCGGGGACCTTCTGCTGGAGGACCGGCAGAGCCTGGGGGAGGGAGAGGCGCTTCTTCTGTCTTTCGAGCGCTATTATTGGCGCAACGGAAGCTACGCCAGCCTCACCGTGATGCTGACCGCCTGGGAGGACAGGCGCACGGCTTCCATCGTGGGCTCCGGCGGCGGAGAGGGCCTCTTCAACATCAGTTTGGGAGCCAATGCGGATTTTGCTGCCCAGGCGGTGGAGGTCCTTCGGAAATTTGGCTTCAGGCCATGAAGTCCGGAAACACCGAACGACAAAAAACGCCCCGGCCGAAGCCGGGGCGTTTTCATGCGTTAAACCGCGATCTTACGAGTGGTAAGAATTAGTTGGCGCCGGTGGGATTCATGGGATCGGTCACACGATCCTCGATCCAATACTTGCCGATGGGGTCCTGAGAAGCGTCCTTGTTCACGTTGTGGGCGATCATCAGGGTCTGGTTGCGGTTCTCGACCTGCAGGGCGTTGTCGAAGCCGGCAGCGTCGACGTTGGCGCGCATAGCTTCCTTGGTCAGGCGGACAGCCATGGGATCCTTGGCAGCGATCACGCGGGCCAGCTCCAGGCCAGCGGGGATCAGAGCGGGACGATCCTCAACAACCTTGGACACCAGGCCCAGGTTCCAAGCCTCGTCAGCGTTGATGAAGTTACCGGTCAGCATCATCTCGAAAGCACGGCCGGTGCCGATCAGGCGGGGCAGGAAGTAGGAGGAGGACATGTCGCAGCCGCCGATGCCGACGTTGGCATAGAAGCAGGAGAAGCGAGCGGTCTTGGTGCAGACACGGATGTCAGAGACCATAGCCAGGGAGAAGCCGCCGCCAGCGGACACGTTGTCGATCAGAGCGATCCAGGGCTGAGGAGTCTTGGACATATACATCTCCAGCTCGCCCAGCTTGACCTGATAGTGATAGAAGCCGGGGACGGTCTGCTCGTACTCGTCCAGACCCTGCTTGACGTCCAGGCCGGCGCAGAAGCCCTTGGACTCGTCGCCGCCATACAGCAGGACGACGCGGATGTTGTAATACTCATCGACCAGCCACTGGGACAGGTTGATCAGATCGGAAACCAGGCCGTGGGACAGAGCGTTGTAAGCCTTGGGTCTGTTCAGGGTAACCTTCAGGATGTTGGGCTCGACCATCTCGAGCAGCAGGTTCTCATAGGAAGGCAGGGGACGAGCAGCAGGATAATTGGGTTTCATAGTAATCAATCCTCCATTAAAATATTTAGGTCAAAGACCTAAGACCCGGCGTCCGGCCCCGAGTGGGCCGGACGACGAAGTCATTCAAACGTAGGTAATCTTACGCGGCAGTTGGCGAATTAGTGGAACACGGTGTTGCCGTTGGCGCCAACATACATGCCGTGGATGAGGTACTGGATGTCGCCGGCACCCTCGATGTTGGGGGCGATGGCGGCGTCACGGACGAAGCGCTCAGCCTGATACTCGTCGCAGACACCATAGGCGCCCATGGCGTTGACGGCCATGGTGGCGACCTTCGTGGCGGTCTCGGCGGCATAGCCCTTGGCCTGCGCGGTGTGAGCCTGGACCTCGCGCATGGTGGCGATGTCGTCGGGCTCGAAGTGATGCTTGTCGCAGAAGTCAGCAGCCTCCAGCAGCAGCAGCTCGGCAGTGTGCGCATAGGTCAGCATGGTGGACAGACGCAGCTGAGTGGTGGGGAACTTGGTGATGGGCTTGCCGCGATGCAGCTTCTCCTGGCAGTAGTTCAGAGCGATGTCAGCGGCGCCCAGAGCGGTACCGGTGAACACGGCGGTGAAGCCCAGCTTGCCGTAAGCGGTGGTACCCAGCAGCTGAGTGAAGCCGTCGCCGGGCTTGCCCAGGATGTTCTCGTCGGTGATGATCACGTCATCCAGGAAGATGTCCCAGACGTGGGAGCCGTGATAGCCGATCTTCTCCCAGGGGGAGGAGACGGAGTAGCCCTGGCAGAACTTCTCAACGACGAAGCCGGTGACCAGGTCCTTGCCGCTCTCCTCGTCCTTCAGCAGGCCGAACAGGACGCAGGGGCCGTCATAGCCGGCGTTGGAGATGAAGCGCTTGACGCCGTTGACCTTGTAGGTGCCGTCAGCCTGCTTCTCCAGACGGGTCTTCAGCATCTTGGGGTCGGAACCGGTGTCGGGCTCGGTGAAAGCGAAGGAGACGGTCTGCTCGCCGCGGCAGCAGGGAGCCAGCCACTTCTTCTTCTGCTCATCGTTGGCATACAGGTCCAGAGCCTCGAGGCCCAGGATGTACACGTCCAGCGCCTTGCCGACGGAGGGGGACACGCGGGAGAGTTCCTTGATGATGATGGCCTGCTCCAGGTGGCCCATGCCCATGCCGTCATACTCCTCGGGGAAGGAGATGCCCATGAAGCCGCACTCGGCCATCTGCTGATAGATGTCCTGGGGCAGCTGCTTCTGCATGGTGCCGTCCTTGACCTGGACGTCAACGCCTTCTTCGATCTCGTCGATACGGGGCTGCAGAACGTCCTGAGCGAACTGCTGCGCGAGGTCGTGGATCATCTGCTGGTCTTCATTCAGTAAAAAGTCCATAATAAATTCCTCCAGTATAAAAGTTTTTCAGTAACATGATTTCAACATATTACCGCAGGCATGAGAAGGATGCCCGCGGTAACACGTACCATACGGGGCAACTTCTACAGAAACTATTATAGCATAAGAAAGCAGAGGGCACATACCGTATATTGATGATTTTCCCCATAAATATTACTATACAGAAACTACTGTTTTTCCGGTATTCTGACATCCTTCCGCCACCTTTCCGTGGAAAACACCATGGGAGGTGGAAATAATGAAGGAAAACTTGTGAAAATTAAAGAATCAGCACTTGACGGCGGGGCGATATTCCTGTAAGATAGGGCAGACATCGTGATAATGGCGGTAATTTCACGCTCCGCCTTATCCGTCACTGATCAAGCCGCGCGGAACCGTTCGTCCGCGCATTAAAAAATAATCATCCACAAACATGGAGAAGGAGTTGCACAATCATGGAAGTTAAGACTGTTGGCGTGTACGGCGCAGGTTCTATGGGCAGAGGGATCGCCCAGGTTGCTCTGGAGGGCGGTTACGACGTGGTCCTCTACAACCACCGCACCCCCACCCTGGAGAAGGGCGTGGCCGGCATCAACAAGAACTTTGACAAGAAGATCGCCAAGGGCAAGATCGACGAGGCCCAGAAGACCGAGTGGCTCTCCCACCTGAAGGCCACCACCACCCTGGAGGACCTGGCCGACGTGGACATCGTCTTTGAGGCCATGGTGGAGAACATGGACCTGAAGAAGGACGCCTTCGAGAAGATGGCCGGCGTCATCAAGCCCGAGGCCGTGTTCGTGTCCAACACCTCCTCCCTGAGCATCACCGAGCTGGCTGCCGCCTCCGGCCGCCCCGCCAAGTTCCTGGGCATGCACTTCTTCAGCCCCGTGCCCGCCATGAAGCTGGTGGAGATCATCAACGCCTACGACACCTCCGAGGACACCATCGAGACCGGCAAGGCCATCGCCAAGGGCTTCGGCAAGGAGTTCGTCACCGTCTCCGACGTGCCCATGTTCATCGCCAACCGCGTCATGTGCCCCATGATGAACGAGGCCGCCATCCTGGCCGGCGAGAACGTCTGCTCCTACGAGGACATCGACAAGGCCTGCGAGCTGGGCTACAACCAGCCCATGGGTCCCCTGAAGCTGGCCGACGCCATCGGCATCGACGTGATGATCAGCGTCATGGAGTCCCTGTACCAGGAGACCGCCGACTCCAAGTATCGTCCCGCGCACCTGTACAAGGTCCTCTACCGGGCCGGCCGTCTGGGCCGCAAGTCCGGCAAGGGCTTCTATGATTACGAATAATTCGCAGGGTTAACGATTGCAAGGCCGCTCCGATGGGAGTGGCCTTGTTTTTTAAGGCATTCCCGCACAATCCCGGTATGCGAAGCGCGCCATGCATTGTGCGGGGATGCCTTAAGGAACAGCGGGCGGCGAGGGAGCCGGAGCCCGGAAAGGAGTGTCATTCATGCGCATTTTACTGGCGGAGGACGAGCGGGATCTGAATCGGCAACGCCTTTCGCCATGGCGGTCCGGCGGTCCGGGTCCGGGTGGCCCTGGTTCGGGCGGAGGACGGGACAGCGGTCCTGTCCGTGGCGGACGACGGGCCGGGGATCCCCTTGGAGGAGCAGGAGAAGATCTTTGACCGGTTTTATCGCGGGGACGCCGCTCGGACCGTCCCGGGGACGGGACTGGGCCTGTCCATGGTCCGGCAGATCGCGGAGCTCCACGGGGCGGCGGTCTCCCTGGAGAGCCGGCCGGGCGCGGGCAGCGTTTTTTCGGTCCGTTTTCCAACGCCGGCGGCCTTCTCATCTTCCTCTAATGTTCCGATGCTAAAGTGAGGCTGCAGCAAACCCCTATGGAGACCAAAGGAGGGATCCCGATGAAAAAGAAGACAATGATCCTGGCCCTGTCCCTGGTGTGCGTCATGGCCGTTGGAAGCATTTCGGCCTATGCTGCGGAACGAGGCGGCAAGCTGGAAAAGCGGCACTGGTACTTGGCGAGAGAGCGGAGCACCGTGGCGGTCATCGGCACAGAGCGGGCCAAAGCCATCGCCCTGGAACGGACCGGACAGTCTGCGGAGACCGTGCAGATGCGCACCCTGAAGCTGACCTGGGAGGACGGACGCCGGGTCTATGAGGTGGAGTTCCTCACCGGAGACCGGGTGGAATATGATCTCACACTGGATGCCCGGACCGGCCAGGTGCTGGAGCTGCAGCAGGAGATCGAGGACGACTGGAACCGCGCCGCTGTCAAGCCTGCGGCCCCGTCCGCACCCAAGAGACAGCCGGAGAAGAAGGCCGGGGACGCCGCGTACCTCGGTGTGGAGAAAGCCAAGACCATCGCGCTGACCCGGGCGGGTCTGAGCGTCGGCGAGGTCACCTTCACCAAGGCCAAGCAGGACCGGGAGGACTGCGTGCCGGTCTACGAGATCGAGTTCTATACCGCCGGCGGTGTCGAGTATGAGTATACCATCGACGCCCGGACGGGGGCCGTTCTGGAAGAGGACAGAGACCTGCCTGACTGGGACGACTGATGAAAAGCAAAGGGGCCGTTGCAAAAGGACGCCCTCTCAGTCATTCGCTTCGCGAATGCCAGCTCTCCCAGAGGGAGAGCCAAGAGTTTAGTGCAACTTCGCAGACAAGGCATTAAATCTTGCCTCTCCCTCCGGGAGTCAAACTGTCCGGGGGACAGTTTGATAAGATAAAGCGAAGCAACCACAGAAACTGTGGCACGGCGAAGCCGTGACGGAGAGGGCGCTTTTCACCTTTTGCAACGGCCCCTTGTTTTATCGTATCCTATTCCGCGGCCTCTTCCTTGCTCTCATGGGCCTCGTGCATGATGATCAGGTCGATGTAGGGGGCCTTCTTCACGATGTAGGTGGCCACGGAGCCCATCCTGCGCAGGGGCCCCCGGCTGGACCGGGTCATCATGATAATGTCGATGTCGTGGCTCTCGGCGTACCGGACGATCTCCGGCCCCGGGGCGCCCGCCAGGATCTTGGTCTTGACGGTGTACAGGGGGAGCTCGTCCCGCATATTGTCCAGCTTGGCCTGCTCGGCGTGGAAGACCTTTTCATATTCCTGGGAGACCTCGGACCGGATCTCCCGGACGATGACCGTGACAAGGGTGACCTCCACGTCGCTGGGGTCGAACATCTGGCGGAGCATGGCGGCGGTGCGGGCGCTGCGGGGACTGCCGTCGATGGGGAGAAGGATCTTTGTCATGGCAAACCCTCTTTTCCTTTCTGTTCTGATTGTATCATACCACGATCGGTTCTGGTTTTCCAGCGGTTTTTTGTCGCGGTGCGCGTTGGCGCCTGCACGAGACGGGGTTTCAGCATAGAGCGGGGAAAGCCCCTCGCACAGCACAGCGTACCCGATGCAGGGATTTGATCCGTGATCGGGATCAGTCCCCGGTGAAGATCGCCACGAAATCGTGGAACATCCGTCCCACCCGGCCCCAGAAGCCCAGCTTTTCGCTCTCGGCCTGACGGGCCGCCTGGCGGCTGTCCGCCTCGTCGTCGGTCTTGATCTCCTGGCTCCGGAGCACCAGCGTGATGGTGTTGGGAACGGGGTTTTCCGGGGAGGTCAGGGAGACCTTCTCCGCCTGGCTGTCCATGTTCAGCAGGTTGTTCTCCCCGCCAGTGTATTCCTCCCACTTGTCCTCCACCAGCCGGGTGACGGTGTCCTTGGCCCGGCGGACGGTGGAGGTGGTGTTCAGCCCCCGGGAGGCCCGGCGGAGGGTGGAGGACAGGCTCTCCAGGGCGGTCTTGCTGCCCCCGTCCAGGTCGGTCCCGGCAGAGCGCATCAGGTCCTCCAGGGACTTGCCGAAGGTGTTCAGATCCCCCAAGAGGCCCACGGCGGCGTTGATCTGCCGCTGGGCAGAAGTCAGAGCGTCCTGGGCGGCGGGCTCGTACTTGGTGACGGTCTGGCTGAGCTGGCTGGCCTGGGCCAGGATAGCGTCCAGTTGGTCGATGGTCCCCGCTGTATTGTCGAAGAGGGTGTTGGCGTGGTCGTTGAGGGCCTGGTTATCGTAAGCGGTCAGGTGCCCGATGAGGGCTCCGCCGGTGTCCAGCAGAGCCTGGGCGTCCTCCAGGGTGGTCCCGGCGGTGTCCAGGGCGGACTTGGTGTGGTCCAGGGCGGTCCGGGCGTTGCCCAGGAGGGACTGGCTGTCGTCCAGCAGGGTCCGGGCATCCTCCAGGGCCCCGGTGTTGACGTGGTTCAGGAGGGTGTCCAGAGCGGCCAGCAGATCGGCGGTCCCGCCGGTGACGCCGTTGAGAGCGGTGATGTAGGAATTGATCTCTTTGGTGCCCTTCTGGATGAAGCCGTTAAACTGTTTTAAGGTCTGTAACTGCTGCTGGACGTTGATGCCGGCATCCCATTGATAGTGGAGGAAGGAGAGAAGCTGGGCCTGAACGGGATCGGAAAGCTTTTCCTTGTAGGTCGCAGACTGTTTTTCGACTTCGGCAAGATAAGCCTGCTGGAAGATCGCTTGATACCTTTCCTGGTCCGGGGTGACGGGCGGTTTCTGGCTGGCCAGGGCCTGGGCTACGCCCGCTTGGATGGCCTCTCCGCCCTGGCTGATCACAAGGGCTCTGGCCACCGTTTCAGCGTTTTCCTGCAGGTACCGGGCGAACCGGTTCTCTTTGGTCAAAAGGATGGAATCATTGCTGTCATCGAATGCCCCGGTGGGAAGATTGGTACAGAGATAGTAGATGCCGTATGCCTGCTCATGGGTGTTTCGGATGTTCTGTACGGTGTACTCGTTACCGTTGATAGTGATAGAGTCAATAGGCGACAGGTTCAGCTTCTTCAGATTCAGCTTGTCCAGGGAGCTTTCCAGGTCCCCGGACCGGTTGGTTACCTTCTTCAGATCGGCCTGGAGGGTCGTCAGATCGTCGTCCAGGTCGTCCAGCTCCCGGTCCAGGTCCCCCAAGTTCTTCTCGATGTTCCCCACGTCCCCCTTGAAGCGGTCCAGGTCCAGGTTCAGATCCCCCAGGTCCCCGGACAGGGCCCCAAGCTGGTCCTGGGCGGTGAGGCCGTCGGCCTTCAGGAGCTCCAGGGTGTCGTTGAGGGCGTTCATGTCCCCCTGGATAGCCACCAGGTCGGTGCGCAGGTCCTGGAGGTCCGGCCGGAGGCCGTCCACGGTTTCGGTGAGGACGATGACCTGGTCGGTGCTCTCCGTCAGGGCCTCCTTGGCGGTGCGGATGTGGTCCACGGCGGGCTTCAGGACCTCCGCCAGGTCGGTGAGGTCGGCCAGGGTGCGGTCAGCCTGGGTGTACACCCGGCCCTTCCCGGCGGAGATGGTCCCCCGGGCCCGGTTGAGCTGGTCCAGGCCGTCGGCGGTGCGGGCCAGGTCCCCGTCCATGCCCTCCAGGCTGTCCAGGATGACGTCCAGGCTGTCGCTCATGTCCCGGGCGGCCCCCTCCAGCTCCTCTTTGGCCTCCTTGAGCTCGGCGATCTGATCCAGCTGGGCCAGGGTGGCGGGCTGGCAGAGGAAGGTGAAGCCGGGGAAGGAGAAGTTCTCGGACCCGATCCGCAGGGTGAAGGACCGGGTCTCTCCGGGGAGGACCAGGTAGAGGGCGGTGGACAGGTCCCCCACCTTCTGGAGCTGGCCCCCGGGGGCCTCAATGGAGATCAGGTCGCTGTCTTTCAGAATGGTGGCGGCCTCCAGGGCGAAGTTGTTCCGCTGGTAGGCCGAGGCGGCAGGGTTGGGCTTCACGTCCAGGGTGATCTCAGCCAGACCGGTCTGGCCGGCCATGTCCTCGGCGTCGCAGGCCGCGCCGTTCATCTTATAGGAGATGGAGATGAGGAAGGGCATCTCCCGGTAGGGCTTGTCGGTCTTGCCCTCGAAGTAGAAGTTTTTCAGGCCGTCGCCGGGGAGGTGGAAGTACACGTGGTCCCCCTCGATCTCGGGCTCGGTGCGGTCGGTGAGGTTGTTGACCTCGGTGTAGCTGCCGATGTCCGCCAGGTCGGTGTTGCCGTTGAGGCGGTAGCTCTTGACCACGCTGCCGTCGGTGAGCCCCCCGTAGTAGTCCAGGGTGCCATAGTAGGATTCATCCACCAGGGGGTCCACCGCTCCCGCGCAGGGGACCAGGGAGACGGCCATTACCAGGGAGAGGGCCGCGGCGCCGGCGCGCTTGACAAAGGACTTGGAAAACATGGGATCACCTCATTCAGAATGGGTTTTGTCGCCCCCGGCCACCAGGGCAGGGACGTCCGCTTCGGCTTCGCCGGTCTCGTCAGGGACGGGGCCCTCGGCGGCGGCCAGGGCGGCCGTTCTCTTCTTCCGGGGCTGGTAAGGCCTCCGCCAGCCCAGGGTGGTGCGGGCGATAAGGGGCTCGCAGATGACCAGGATGGAGGGCACCAGGAAGAGGCACACCGCTGCGGAGATCAGGGTGCCCCGGCAGAGCATCTTGCACAGGCAGGCCACCAGGTCGATGTGGGAGACCATGGCCACGGAGAAGGTGGCGCAGAAGAGCACCAGGGCGCCGGTGATGATGGAGTGGTCCGAGGAGGCGGCGGCGATGACCATGGCCTCCTTTCGGTCGTGGCCGTTCTGGAGCTCCTCCCGGTACCGGGTGGCCAGGAGGATGGAGTAGTCCACCGTGGCCCCCAGCTGGATACAGCCGATAAAGGTGTTGGCGATGAAGGGGACCACCTCGCCGGTCCAGTAGGGGACCCCCTCGTTGATGAAGATGGCCAGCTCGATGCAGGCCACCAGGATCACCGGCACCGTCAGAGACCGGAAGACGATGGCCACCAGCAGGACGATGGCGGCGATGGACAGCCAGCTTGTCCAGGTAAAGTCCTCGCTGGCGGTCTCATAGAGGTCCTTGGCCATGGTGGCGGAGCCTGTGAGATAGCCGCCGGGGTCGTATTGCTTGACGATGTCATGGATGGTGTTGATCTGGGTGTCCATCTCCTCCGATGCGGTCTCAAAGGAGGTGTTGATCATCACATAGGTCCACCCGTCCTGCTGGAACATCTCCATGATATCGTCGGGCAGGAAGAAGTCGGGCACCGAGTCGGGGACGTAGGACCGGAAGGTGAGGACGCTGTCCACCCCGTCTACGGCCTCCAGGTCGTCCACCATGGCATTGACCTCCCCGGTGGTCAGGGCGTCGGCGTGGATGAGGGCGAAGTGCTGGTTGACGATGCCGTAGTCGTCCCGGAGCTTGTCGGTGGCCACCACGCTGGGGGCGGTCTCCGGGAGCATATTGCCCACCAGGTCGTTGTAGGTCTCGGTGTGGACCTGGGAGTAGACCGCCGGGAGGTAGGCAAGGATGGCCAGCACCAGGAACACCCAGCGGAATCTCACCAGAAAGCGGTTGAGCCCGGTGGTGTCGGGGTTCAGGGCCTTGTGGCGGAACCGGTGGATGGGCTTATCCAGCACCAGGATGATGGAGGGGAGGACCAGCACCACACAGAGGATGCCCAGGACGACCCCCTTCATCATCACCACGCCCACGTCCCGGCCCAGGGTGATCCGCATGACGCACAGGGAGGCGAAGCCCGCGATGGTGGTCAAAGAGCTCCCCGCCAGGGAGACGAAGGCCGCCTGGATGGCCACGGCCATGGCGTCCCGCTTGTCCTCGTGGTGCTCCAGCTCCTCGTGATACCGGGAGTAAAGGAAGACCGAGTAGTCCATGGTGACGCCCAGCTGCAGGATGGCCACCAGGGCCTGGGTGACGAAGGAGATCTCCCCAAAGAAGATGTTGGTGCCCAGGTTATAGAGGATGGCCACGCCGATGTTGAAGATGATGGCGAAGGGGAGGACCCAGGACTCCATCATCACCGTCATGGCCGCCACGGACAGGGCCACCGCCAGGGCGATGTACTGGGGCATTTCCCCGTCCACGGTCTGCTTCATCTCATTGATCATGATGGAGAAGCCCGCCAGGAAGCACTTCTCGCTGCTGACCTGCTTGATGTCCTTGATGGCCTGCATGGTCTCGTCGGAGGCGGCGGGGTTCTCGAAGAAGATCATCATCTGGGTGGAACTCTTGTTGTTGTACTTGGCGTAGAACATCTCCCCCAGCTCCGGGGGGATCATCCCCTGAGGAAGCTGGGAGCCCAGGGTCCCGGCGGAGGAGAGGACCCTGCTCACCCCGTCGATGGCCTCGATGCGGTCCTGAAGCTGGGCCACGTAGTCGGCGGGCATATCCTCCACGATGAGCTGGGCGGTGGCCGCCATGTGGAAGGGCTCCTCCAGCAGGTCCTCCCCCCGGACGGACTCCAGGTCCTGAGGGATGTAGGAGAGCACGTCAAAATTCACCCGGGTGGCCACATACCCCAGCAGGGAGGGGACAAGCAGCACCAGGGCGATGAGAACAACGAGCTTTGGCTTTCGGGTCACTGCCCGGGCGATGGTTTCCAGCATGATCTCTCTTCCTTCTCCGGTCCGGCAGGGACCGCATTTTGGATATGGATTGCGTGGGAATTATACAGCAACCATTTTGGCTAATCAATGCCCAATATGATAAAAACGAGAATTAAGCGTTCTGTGTTGATTAAATGGGGAGAACTGGGGCGGCGGAAGGCTTCCCGGGAGAAAATAAAAAAGACCGGCAGCGACGGGGTAGTCGCTGCCGGCATTTTAGAGAAAAGAGAGAAAAGAGAGAGAAAAGAGAGGTGTTCATGAAACGTAGCGGGGTGGGTTTCCCTGTCTACGCTGTTATCCTACAATAGAATTATGAAAGAACTATGGGAATATCTTAAAGAAAATATGAATATTGTTTCGAAATTGTAAACGATTCCGGGGAGCCGAGGAATCCCCTGTTTTTTCACCCACAGAAGGACTGGGTGCGCCCGTGTCCCGGACGGAAAAACCGCTCCGGCGAAACACCGGAGCGGTCATCGTTCTATATTCAATTCCGACGATCCCAGGGGACCGATGGGCATTCGCCCCGCGCAGAACTGCCTGCGCCCAAACGAAGAGAGAAATCACGGTCTCCCGTGGAAAGAAAAGAAAGCCTTCGTTTGCTGTAAGAGTATAGTTTCTTTCCGTTGATCGTCCGTCGGGTCTCATGCTCCGCAGGCTGACAGCGGTACAAATCTCTGGGCAGCTACGGCCCCTATTACATAGCGGTAATCACGCGGATACGCTTGTTCAGCCTCAGACGGGAGCGGACCCCTCGCGGTGGTCGATCAGTTCCATGTGGCCCATGGGACTCACCCCTTTGCTTTTCTTGCCTTTACTATACCACAACAGGTGGGGAATTGCAAGCGTTTTCACGAAGAAATCGGAAAAATTTTGCCTCTGTTTGTGCACGTTGTCGAGAAAACAAAAGAGGAATAAAATTGTTACCAGAACAACAATATCTCAGAACACCAGGGACTCGGTCCAGTAGTGCTGCTGGTAGATGTCGGTGAACCGATAGGTCATGAGGACCTTGCCCTCGCCCACATCCACGTTGGACAGGACCAGGTCGCCGGAGACCGTCATGGGTTCGCCCAGGAGGTAGCTGTCCTGGTAGTCCCCGTCGTAGGTGTAGTAGTCGCAGAGGAACTCCAGGGTGTCGCCGTCCTGGATCTCGGTGAGGGACTTGGCCACCGTCAGGGTCACGTCCTCGTCATAGACCGGCCGGGCGCCGGTGATCCGGCCCTGGGGGGCGTCGGGAGAGAACTCCGCCAGCAGGTCCACCCGGTCGCCGTTGAGAAGGGCGGGGATGGTGCCGGTGATGACGGCCTCGTCCCCCTCTCCGGCGGTGTGCTCGTGGTAGTAGGCCACGGGCTGTCCGTTGATGGCCAGCCAGGTCCGGTCGGTGGCCGCCAGGAGGTTCCCGTCGTCGTCCCAGTCAAAGACGTTGTCCAGGCCCAGGTCCACATAGCCCTCGCCGTCGTCGTAGAAGAGGTTCAGGTTCAGGTCGGCCACCAGGTCCCACTGCTTCTCGGGGAGCTTGAGGACGATGTCCCCGGACTTGGTCTCGGACCAGGTCAGGTTGGTGGGGTCAAAGGTGTTGTCCGCCAGGTAGGCGGCGGTGTCCTCGGGGGAGAGGGTCCGGTCGGAGTAGAAGGCGGTGTTGCCGCTGTCCAGCCCCGCTACCCGGCCGTAGCCGCCGGAGAGGAAGGAGCCCAGCAGGGAGCCAATGACGTCGGCGTCGCCGTAGGAGGCCCCGGAATAGGAGCCGGAGGAGCCGTAGAGCTGGCCCAGCAGGGAGGGCAGGGCGGTGGAGTAGCCCCCGGCGGCGGCCTGGCCGCTGACCTCCAGGCCGGCAAAGTCCCGGATGGCCTGGGAATAGCTGCTGTCCATGCCGATGGCCTTATAGGTGGCGCAGGCGGCGTCCACCTGGTTGACCTTCCGGTAGGGGAAGTAGACCGACAGGCCGTAGGCGTTGGTCATGTTGTTGGAGGTGCGGTTGTACTTCACCGCGCCGGTGAGGGCGTCGGCCAGGGCCTGGGCCTCGCGGTTGTTCAGGTTTTGGGCGAAGTGGACCAGGTCGATCTGGTCGATCATGGTGCTCTGGGCAAACTCCCTGGTCCCGTTCCGGGCAG
Source organism: Oscillospiraceae bacterium (assembly GCA_902781745.1). Taxonomy (GTDB): domain Bacteria; phylum Bacillota; class Clostridia; order Oscillospirales; family Oscillospiraceae; genus Evtepia. The sequence continues at coordinate 44,477 of CACZKM010000006.1, read as the reverse complement.
TGGACACCTGCTTGTAGGAATTCTCATTGATGAGCCCGCTGATGGACTGGGAGAAGGCCTTGAGGGGAGCGGGGACGGTGTTGGACAGCTCTGCCAGGTCCACCACCGACAGAGTGGTCAGTTGCCCCCGGCAGGTGGTGGCGCAGGTCTCCACGAAGGAGTCCACGATGCTCTTGCCAAGCTGGAGGGTGGGCAGGGAGGTGTTCCGGCTGAGAGCGGTGAGCCAGTCGGTGTAGTACCAGCCCACGCCGGGCTCGGTCTCCTCGGAGGCGATGAGGTAGTCGGCGTACTTGTCCAGCATCAGGCCGTTTTCCACCGTGGCCATGAGGCAGGCGTCGAAGCCGATAAAGTCGAAGGTGACGCCCCCGGCCCGCAGGGCCTTGTCGATGCCCGCCAGGCTCATGGAGCCCGAGCGGACGTTCTTCTCGTCATAGCCGTAGCCGGTGACGGAGCCGCCGCCGTGGTCCCAGAAGATGAGCTCATTGCGGTTGGCGGGGAAGTTCTTGGCGCACCACTGGATAAAGGAGGCCAGGGTCTCCGGGTTGGTCATGGCGGGGGAGCCGGCGTTCTGGACCAGGCACTGGAGCCCGCCGCTCTTGACCTGGTAGATCTGGTTGGTCTGGGTGGACAGGACCTGGTTCTGCCACCGGGCGCAGCCGCCGGTGTAGACGATGACGTTGACCTTGTCGCTGATGTTGGCCTTGGTCATCTCCATCAGGTCCCGGGTGGCCATGCCGCTCTTGGACTCCAGGTCCGTGCCGCAGAGGTAGATCATGATGGTCACGGTGTCCTGGCCGTTGCCCAGGAGGTTGGTGTACTTGGCCCGGGAGCCGGTGGCCACGGTGTTGTCCATCTGGCTGGTGTTGGCCCCGGTGTACCAGGCGGAGGTGGAGGCCGAGGTGGGATTGCCGGCCAGGCTCTCCATGACGGTCTCGGAGGCCCCGGTGCCCCCTCCGGTGAGGGCGCCGGAGCCCAGAAGCCCGCCGCCGCCCCCCAGCAGGGCCACGATCAGAACGATAATGAGCATCAGGGGGCTTTTGCCCCCGCCGCTTCGGGTGGGGCCGGCGTTTCGGTTCCCTCCGTCGCCGCCGCGATCACTGCCGCTGCCGCCGCCGCCGGTGGGCCGGCTGCCGGAGCCTACGGGGCCGGTGCCCTGGCCCTCGCCCCGCTTATGGACGCCCAGAGAGTTGTCTGTGACGACCTTCTTTCTGCCTGTGGGTCGATTTCTTTCCATGATTCTCCCTCTTTTCCCTTGGTATTGATCGTAATGGATATGGTCTTTGCCTGCTTCACGGTCCGGTCAGAAAGGCGGGGATGGCTGCCGCGTCCTCCTGCCCCTTCCGGTAGAGCTCTTCCAGCTTCCCGTGGTCCTGGCTAAGGGTCTTGAGGCCCTCAATGGAGTCCGGGGCCAGAATCAGAAGCCTTCCCTCCGCCTCCAAAGCCTTGGCCTCCGCCAGGCTGGCATTGTAGGTCTCCGCCCGGCTGGCCAGGGCCCGGGCCGAGGCGGGATAACGCTTCTTCAGGACCTTGGCGAACCAGGGGTCCTTCCCGGGCTTCCGGGGGGTGTCCTTGGGGCGGGTGAGGATGACCACCACCTTTTCACACCCGGCGTCAAAGGCCCGGCGGAAGGGGATGGGGTCGCTGATGCCCCCGTCGTAGTACACCCGCTTGCCCACCGGCCAGGGGCGGCAGGCCACCGGGACGCAGGAAGAGGCCATGAGGAACTCATAGCGGTCCTTTTGGATGTCCTTCTTATTGAAATAGGTCGCCTTGCCCGTCCGGGCGTCGGTGGCCACGATGTCCAAATCGGCGGGATTTGCCATGAAGGCCTCGTAGTCCACCGGGTCCTCCCCGCCGGCGTTGGACAGGGTGCCGTAGATGTACTTGAGGTCCACATAGGACCCGTCCCGAACGAGGTTTCGGAAGCTCATGTAGTCCTTTCGGAAGGCGTAGTCGTCGTAAAAGCGGACGTTCCGTCCCCTTTGTCCTGCCTGGAAGGAGACCAGGTTGGCGCTGCCGGCGGAGACCCCTATGCCGTAGTCAAAGGAGATCCCGTGGTCCATGCACCAGTCCAGGATCCCGGCCCCGTAGATCCCCCGGGTGCCGCCGCCGACGTCGACGATTCCGATCTTTTTCGAAACGCCCTCAATCATAGGTGTCGTCTCCGTGGCCCATATCGTCTTCGAATTCTGTGCCCTCGTTGAGGTTCTCCCGGGAGTAGACCCGGTTGCGTTTGCGTTCGATCTCCACCTGCTCAGACAGGAGCTCCTTGACCCCCTGACAGTCCCGGATGTTCTTCAGCTCGAAGCAATTCAGATCCCTGTCCGAGGAGTCTACATGGATGGTGCCCAGGCCGAAGATACGCTGGGAGAGGGAACGGTCCAGCCGGAGGTTCAGGACGCGGTAGAGCCGTACCTCCATCTCGCGGGTGTTGAACAGGCCGGTCTGGACGAAGAGCCGGTCGTCGGACATCCCGTATTTGGTAAAGGTCCAGGGCAGACCGCACCAGAGGCGCTTGCGGTCGTACCAGTTCAGGTCTTTTTTGTTCATGATCCAAGTCTCCTTGTCTCGGGTCTTCTGGGTGGTATGACCCTATACAAAATTTATTATACTAAATTTCTCTCCCAAGGTAAAGACAAATTGCGCCCATCCGGAAAAATAATCGAAAAAAAGGCCGCCCCCAAAGGGGCGGCCCGGTGACGGCGGTGTATCGGCAATTACTGCTGGGCGTAGGAATCGGTGCAGACGTCGATGATCTCCAGGAGATAGGAGGTCGTGCTCCGGTCCAGTTCGGAGAAGTCCTCCTCCAGCCCGGCGTCGGCCAGTTGGGAGGCCAGCAGGTCGGGGGCCTCTTCGATTTGCCCTGCGTAGTCAGAGACCATGGGCCAGGCCAGGGCGAATTCCTCCAGGGCCTCCCCGTCCTGCCCGGCAAACCAGGCGTCAATGCCCTCGGTCACGTCGGGGATGGACTCCGGGGTGACGTTGCCCGCGGCAAAGAGCACCAGGTCCCCGGCGGCTCTGACGGCCCGGAGATCGCTCCCTGCGGAGCCGGGGCCCACGTTGCAGATCCCGCCCAGGGCCTCGGCAAGAGCGGCGGAGTCGAAGCCAGGCTCGCCCTCAGCGGGTTCCCCGGTCTCGTCGGCGGGCTCGCCGTCCTGGGCCTCTTCCGTTTCGGGGGCGGTGGTCTCCTGGGCGGTCTCGGTCTGGGCGGCCTCCTGGGAGGCAGCGTCGGCGGCTTTGTCGGCGGTGGAGCCGCAGCCCGCCATCAAGGCGGCGCACAGGGCCAGGACCAGGGTCAGCCCGGTCAGTTTATGGAGCAGGTTCATGATCGTACCCTCCTGTATTTCTTTGTAGTGTGGGACCCTTTGGTCCCAGGCCATGATGCCACTTCGGGCGGGCGTTGTCAACTGTCGGGCGGGAAAATTCATAGAAAGGTAAGAAATAACGTTTCCACATTTTGTAACTTTACATTTGGCCCCGGTTATGGTACAGTTGCATCCTACCACAAAAAATGGAGGTGTCATTGATGACCGACCGTGACGGAAGAAAGCGTCTGGACTCCACCCTCGCCACGGCTGAGGCCGCGTCCTTCGACGCCTTCGAGATCGACTGCCCCAAGTGCGGCAGCCAGATCCATGTCCCCTATGGGCGGATGCCCTGTCCCGCCTGCGGCGAGAGCGTGTCCTATGATCCGCTGACCAACAGCCCCGTCTGAAAGGGGCGCCGAAAGTCTGGTAATGCTTGACGTTGCCAGACTTTTCTTTTATGATGGGGACAAAGGAGGGATCCCTATGTATTTTGACTGGACCATCATCCTGATCATCCCGGCCATGATCTTCGCCATGGCGGCCAGCGCCAAGGTCAAGAGCACCTTCCGAACCTATTCTTCGGTAGGGAACCGGGGCGGGCTCACCGGGGCCCGGGCGGCCCGGGCGCTCCTGGACCGGAACGGCCTGACCAACATCCGGATCGAGGCGATCTCCGGAGAACTCACCGACCACTACGACCCGGAGGCCGGAGTCATCCGCCTGTCCCAGCCGGTCTACGACAAGGCCAGCATCTCGGCGGTGGGGGTGGCCTGCCACGAGGCCGGCCACGCCATCCAGCACGCCCAGGACTACGCCCCCCTGCGCATCCGCAACGCCATCATCCCCGTGACCAACTTTGGCTCCAAGCTTGCGGTGCCGCTGGTGATCCTTGGGATCATCCTGGCCCAGTTCGGCCAGCAATTCCTGATGATCGCGGTGGTGGGCGTGCTGGCCTTCTGCCTGTGCGTGGTCTTCCAGCTAGTGACCCTGCCCACGGAGTTTGACGCCAGCCGGCGGGCGCTGGCCTGTATCGAGGAGTATGGCTTGCTCACCGACGATGAGCGGGCGGGGGCCAAGAAGGTTCTCACCGCGGCGGCGATGACCTATGTGGCCTCCCTTGCGGTGGCGCTGTCGCAACTGCTGCGGCTGATGCTGATCGTTGCCAGCAACAGCAGGCGGAATTGAGGACGCCGCCTCGGGGCGGCCGGCCTTGCGTGGGTGCGGACGCACCTTGCCGTCTGTAGTCCTACAGTTTTGCCGTTTGTTAGGGCAACGCCCTACGGGTGTCCTCGCCGGACGGGCGCCCTCCCGGGCGGGGGTCCCCTTTTGAGCGCAAAAGGGGACGGAAAACGCCCAGGGGGTTCCCCCCTGGACCCTCTTTTTTATGGGCGCTCGCGTCGGTAGGTGCTGACTGCTTTCGGATGGCTCTGCACCTGTACTATTGTGGGGCGGGTCCTTTGGGTCTCCGACGCATCGAAGTTAGGTTGATTTGACTTGGATTTTGTGGGGATATTCCATTTTGCACTGAAAAGATAATCGGTCTGTCGATTCCCTTCTCAAAAGAGAAAGGTTCGACAGACCGATTTTGTTCTCATTTTTAACTTGTACTACCCCCCACAAAATCCAATGCTCAACAACTAAACAAAAAAACAGGTGCAGGCGGCAGCAACGAGTGACCACATGGCGTGTGCTGTGCGACGACCGGCGGGTTTACAACAAGTCCCCGGGGTCCAGGGGGCCGCAGCCCCCTGGCGTTTTCCCCCGGCTTTTTCGGAAAAAGCCGGGCCCCGCCCGGGAGGGCGCCCGTCCGGCGAGGACACCCCGCAGGGCGTCGCCCTAACAGACTACAACACTGTAGGACCACAGGCGGTAAGGATACACCGCGCCTCAGCCGTCAACCTCACGCCCAGGAAATGGACTTATTATTATCCCCATTGGGAGAATTGACGATCATCTGCGTCGGCGTCACAATAATGGCGCACTTGGCCGGATGGGCTCCCTTGAAGGTGTCCTCCGCCATCTTCGCAAAATAATCATAGATGGGGCCGTCGGTGACCAGCTCCGCGGTGCCCTTCACCTGATAGGCCTCCGCCCCCACGCAGGCGGCGATGGCGATCTTGCCGTTAGCCCGGAGGTTGGTCAGGGTGGTGTCCAGCAGCACCGCGCCGATGGCGAACTTGTTGTCCTCGGTGATGCACTTGAAGCCCACAGGCACCACATGGGGCTCGTCCCCGCAGGTGGCCAGGAACCAGGGGCTCTCTTCAAATACTTTCTTGACGTTGGCGTCCATATTCAGTACCTCCTTGTACGATTCCGCAGGGTGCAGGACGGCGTCCTGTCTATTCTGCCTCCATTATAATCTCCGTGCGAGGGAAACGCAATAGAAAATTCGATTTTATGCAATTAAATTTCAAGAAGCCTGCTCAGGGCTGCCCCAGCACGCCGAAGGCCCGCCAGACGATGGCGATGGTCTGCTCGTTGGTCAGCAGACCCTCGGGGTCGAAGAGGTTGTTCCCCACCCCGGCCAGGACCCCCTTGGCGGCCGCCCAGCCCAGCTCCCCGTCGGCCCAGTGGCCCTTTACGTCGGTGAAGCTGTGGCGGTACCCGGCGGTGGAGATCCCCAGGACCCCGGCGGCCCGGTTGAGGATGGCGGCGGCCTGGGCCCGGGTGAGGGTGGCGTTGGGGGCGAAGACCCCGGGGGCGGTGCCCTTGAGGATGCCCAGGGCGCTGCAGGCCAGGACGGCGGGGTCCTTGGTGTCGGTGAAGGCGTTGGGGTCCGCCGTGACCCCCTTTGCCTTGAGAAGATCGGCGATGGGCTTCCCGGCCTTCTTCTCCAGCAGGGAGACGAACATCTGGGCGGCCTGCTGCCGGGTGATGGCCTTGGTGTACCCCTTTTGGAGGGCGGCGGGGACCAGGTCTGCGGCGATGGCGGATTCAATGGTCTCGGCGGCCCAGTCTGAGGACAGGTCCCGGACGGTGAAGGTCAGGCTGGCCTTGGTCTGGTCCAGCCGGGGGAGCCTGCCGGTGTTGCACCGGAACTCCAGGGTGTGGCTTCCCACAGAGAGGTCCGCCCCCTGAAGGGTGATGACGTCGGTGCCCGCGGGGCTGATGGCAAAATCGGTCCGCTGGCCTTCTGCCAGGGCCTTGCCGTCCAGATACCACCCGGCGGCGAAGGAGAGGTCATAGTTCTGGGGGCTGACGACGTTGCAGGCAGCCTTCAGGCTCTCATTCTTCCGAAGGACCGACTTGGCGGCGGAGACCTTGACGGTGAGGCCCAGGTCCTCAGTGGAGACGGGCATGACCTTCCTGGCCTCGGCCACCGACCCGTCAGGGAACCGGAGCCGGACGGCCACCTCGGCGCTGTCCAGGGCCCGGGGTCGGAAGGTGATCTTCGACGCTGCCCCGTCCTCCACCCACACCCGGTCGGCCTGGGGGGATACGGTCTGGCCGCCCACCAGCCAGGTGATCTCGCAGGGGACGGATTGGGGGGCGTCGTAGCCCGACACCCTGGCGGTGAGGGTGGCCTGGCTGTAGGGCACCAGGGTGTCCCGGCTGGAGGAAATATCCACGGTGAAATCCCGGTCCGCCTGGGCCAGCCGGGCAAGTTGGTCCTTCCGGGTAAAGGCGTACTCCAGCAGAGCCTGGCTCTCGCTCATCCGCTTGGCGGAGGAGGTGGTCCCCATGAGGACCGAGAGCATCCGGGTGCCGTCCCGGAGGGCGGTGCCGGTGAAGCAGTATTTCGCCCCGCCGGTGTAGCCGGTCTTCAGGCCGTCGATCCCCGGCAGGGACCCGTCCCGCAGCAGGGTGTTGGTGGAGGTATAGGTCCGGCCCTCAAAGACGGTGCTTTTCAGGGTGGAGTAGTTTAAAATCTCCGGGTGGTCCGTCAGGAGCCGCCGGGCGATCTCTGCCATGGCCCGGGGGGAGACGGCGTTGCCCGCGTCCTTCAGGCCGCAGCAGTCAGCGAAGGAGGCGTCGATGCCCCAGGCGGCGGCGGTGGCATTCATCTGCTCCACGAAGGCGGCCTCATCTCCCGCCAGATATTCCGCCATGGCGATCATGGACCCGTTGCAGGAGGCGGTCATCACCAGCTTGATCAGGTCCTCCAGGGGGTACTCCTGGCCCTCGGTCAGGTTCTCGTGGCCGGAGTAGCCGGCGGTCCGTGAGACCACCGAGGCCCGGTTGGAGCAGGGGATGGTTTGGTCCAGGGAGAGCCGTCCGTCGTCGATGGCCTGGAAGACGAGATAGAGGCTCATGAGCTTGGTCATGCTGGCGGCGGGGCGGGCCACGTCGGGGTTCCGGGCGAAGTAGACCTTCCCGGTGCCCGCGTCCATCAGCAGGACCCCCGCCCCGGAGGTGTCCGGCGGGTCGAACCACCCGGCGGCGGAGGCGGAGACGGTGAGGGAGAGGGCCAGGGCCAGGGTGAGGACCCAGGCGGCGGCCCGGCGGAGGGTTCGTTTCAAGGCGGTCACGCTCCTTTGCATAGGGATGGGCGGACAGTTTTTTTCCAGTATAGCATAAAAGGGATGACCGGGGGAAGAAAAACTTGCGGAGGCGCCCCATCCCGTCGGTCCCGGCGGATTTTGCAAAGTTTTTTTGCGAAAAACGGGACACTTTCTCCCCGTGTGCTGAAAAATTTACATTTGAGCCCTTGACCATTCCGGGGAAATCCAGTAGTATAGATAAGCTGTATCCCCGGGATGGAGAGAGAAGGGGCCGGCGGGACCGGCCCCCAGGAGAAGAAAGACCCGGGATGGAATACTTTGTTTATTTGGTAGGGAGATTCCCATGGATAACGAACGATTTGACTGGGACCAGGAGAACTGGGACGACGGGCCCTTCATCGAGGATCTGTCTTCCTGGGACGAGGGCCCCTTCATCGAGGACATGACCGCGGAGTACGGAGCTCCGCCGACCCAGGAGCCGGACGAGCCGGACGACGACTTTCCCTGGTTCAACAGCCAGCGGGAGCCCCCTCGGTCCGGCGGCGGCGCGTCCCCCTGGCGGCCCTCCTCCCAGCCTCCCCGGTCCGGCGGCCAGCGCCCCCGGGGCCAGCCCCCCAAAAAGAGAAGACGGCGCAGGCGCCGCTCCCGGGTCAAGACCGTCCTGCTGGTCCTCCTGCTGGTGGTCCTCTGTGCCCTGGCGGCGGGGGCGGCCTACTTCCACCATGTCATGGGGAAGATCAACTTCGTCCCCGGGGACGCGGAGGCCTCCCAGGGGGAGAACATCAAGAAGGTGGACAAACTCACCAACATCCTCCTGGTGGGAGAGGACTCCCGCACCGAGGGGGAGACCGGCCAGCGGTCGGACAGCATGATCCTCTGCACCCTCAACCCCGACACCCACGAGGTCATCCTCACCTCCTTCATGCGGGATATGTACGTCCCCATCCCGGGGTATAAAGATAACCGCATCAACAGCGCCTTCTCCCGGGGCGGCGTGGAGCTGCTGGAGAAGACCATCCAGGAGGACTTCGGCGTCCGGGTGGACGGGTACGTCAGCATCGACTTCGGCGGCTTCATTGAGGCGGTGGCCTCCCTGGGCAATATGCAGATGGAGCTCACCGAGGAGGAGGCCGACTACATGAACGCCCACCCGGAATACGGCTGGGCCGACATCGGGGAGACCTGGGACCTCCAGCCCGGCTGGAACACCCTGACCCCCAACCAGTTCCTATGCTACGCCCGGATGCGCCACCTGGGCAACTCCGACTTTGACCGCACCGAGCGGCAGCGGAAGGTCCTTATGACCTGCTACCAGCAGGTGAAGAACTGCAGCGTGCCCCAGCTCCTGTCCCTCATCGACAGCGTGGCCCCCTACATCACCACCGACATCCGGGGGACCGACCTGCTGTCCTACGCCTATATGCTGGCCGGGGACGGGGTGAACAACATTGAGAGCAACCGCCTCCCCGCCGAGGGCACCTACCAGATGAAGAACATCAACGGCATGGAGGTTCTGGTGCCCGACCTGGAGCAGAACAAGGCCATTCTCCAGGAGTACATCAACAACACCCGCAGCAACCAGGACGAGGCCGAGGCGGGCGACGGCGATGACCACATGGGCGTGGTCCAGGGCCACATGGCGGTGGCCGAGAGCAACCCCGTGGAAAACGAGTAAGCCAGATTAAAGCGGATAATAAAAACGGCACAGCCAGCGCTGTGCCGTTTTTATTATGGTATCGTGTTATCGGATCCCCCAGGCGGGCCGCAGAGCTTCCAGGTCCCGGACCAGCTCCGGCGGCATCTTCCGCTGACAGCCCAGGGTCCGCAGGTGGAGGGTCACCAGGGCGGTCTGCTCCAGGCACTCCAGCCGGTAGTGGGCCTGCTGCATGGAGTCCCCCCAGGTCACCGCCCCGTGGAATTCCAGCAGAAGCCCCCGGCAGGTCCGGCAGTAGGGGGCCACGCTGTCCGCCACCCCCTGGGACCCCGGCAGGGCGAAGGGGGCCACGGGCACCGGCCCAAGCTGGACCACCGCCTCCTGGAGGAGGGGGTTATCCAGGGGGATCCCCGCGCAGGCGAAGGCCGTGGCGGCGGGGGGATGGGCGTGGACCACCGCCCGGACCTCCGGGTCCTCCCGGTAGATCCGCAGGTGCATTTTGACCTCGGAGGAGGGCTTCCGGGTGCCCATGAGGACATTGCCCTCCAGGTCCAGCTTCACCAGCATCTCCTCGGTCATAGACCCCTTGGAGACCCCGGTGGGGGTCACCCACAGGGCGTTTTCCCCCACCCGGACGGAGAGGTTGCCGTCGTTGGCGGCCACCAGGCCCCGCTGGTAGATGCGCCGCCCGGCCTCCAGGATCTCGGCCTTGGCCTGGGCGTCGGTGGGATAGGGTACGGACATGGCTCAGTCCTCCTTTCGCCCGAAGAGGGCGGCGAAGCTCTCATCAAAGGGGGGATAGCACACCCCTTTTTCCGTGACGATGGCGGTGATGAGGCTGTGGTCGGTGACGTCAAAGGCGGGGTTGTAGCACTTGACCTCCGGCAGGGAGGAGGGCTTGGCGAAGAACTTCTCCTTGATCTCCCCTCCGTCCCGCAGCTCGATGGGGATGTGGGCCCCGTCGGGGCAGGTGAAGTCGATGGTGGAGGAGGGCCCCAGGACGTAGAAGGGGATGCCGTAGTGCTTGGCCAGAATGGCCACCCCGGAGGTGCCGATCTTATTGGCGGTGTCCCCGTTGGCGGCCACCCGGTCGCAGCCCACGAAGCAGGCGTTGATCTTCCCCTCCTTCATGACCAGGCTTGCCATGTTGTCGCAGATGAGGGTGCAGTCCACCCCCGCCCGCTGGAGCTCGTAGGCGGTGAGCCGGGCTCCCTGGAGGAGGGGCCGGGTCTCGTCCACCCAGGCGTGTAGGGTCATGCCCCGCTCCCTGGAGAGGAACAGGGGGCCCAGCCCCGTGCCGTATTTCGAGGTGGCCAGGGGCCCGGCGTTGCAGTGGGTGAGGACCCCGTCGCCGTCCTTCACCAGGGACAGGCCGTATTCCGAGATGGCCCGGCACATTTCAATATCCTCCCGGTGGATGGCAAAGGCGGTCTCCTGCATGGCGGCCCGGGCTTCCTTGATGGAGGAGGCCCCCTCCGCCGCCGCCAGGGTGCGGTCCAGCATGTGCTGGAGGTTCACCGCCGTGGGGCGGGAGGCATTGAGATAGTCCCGGTCCTCCCGGCAACGGGCCAGGAAAGCGGGGAAGTCCTCCGCCCCGGGGCGGAGGGAAAGGACGTAAAGGGCATACCCGGCGAAGATGCCGATGGCGGGGGCCCCCCGGACCCGGAGGGAGGCTATGGCTTCGTAGAGCTCCTCCGGGGCGGAAAGGTCCAGATAGACCGTTTCGCCGGGCAGCAGGCTCTGGTCCAGGATGCGGACGGCCCCGCCGCCGGGGGCCAGGGAGACGTTGTCGGTGTGGGGGATGGGCTGGGATGACATGGCTGGTTCACTTCCTAATACTCTATATAGTGTCTTGCACGGTATTCCCCATTGTAGCAGGAACGGGCGGGAAAGGCAATGGCCCCGCCGCCGAGGGAGATACGGGACACATGATGAAATGGCACAAGAGGAAAAAGAACGGAAAAATTTCGTTTGTGCAAATTGACGAAGGACAAAATGACCAAAACCGGGGCCCATTTTTGTGATTTTGGGCAAAAAGGGGGAGAGAAATTCAACAAATTGGAAGTTTTGCCTGGGATTTTCTCAAAAATATAAAAAGCGCAAGGAAGAAATTCCGGGGAAATGCAGGTAATCTTGCGAAGCAGGGGGGCGGAATGCCAAAAACACAGGGCAATAATTTGTGCAAAAGGTGTATTTCATTTTTCAGAAAATGGTGTTATCATGGGCACAAGTTACAGGAGAGCTCCGAAAACGGTTCATTTCCTGCTGCTGCCATTCAAAACAGCTCGGATTGAGTAGCCGGCTGTTGAGAATACCGGCACCTGGTTTGCAGGGCCGGAAAAATTCCAATATATTTATATGGGAGGAATTTACTATGAGACTGAAAGACAACTTCAAGGACGCTGCTGAACTGAAGGCCCAGGTCAAGAAGTACATGATCGAGACCTATGAGCGTATGGATTTCGTGGCTGAGACTGCTGACGGCATCTATATGTATGATGAGAACGGCGTTCCTTATCTGGACTTCTATGCCGGCATCGCTGTTAACGCCCTGGGTAGCTGCAACCCCAAGGTCGTTGCCGCTGTTATCGACCAGGTCCAGGACATCATGCACACCTTCAACTATCCCTACACCGTTCCTCAGGCTGTCCTGTCCAAGGAGATCTGCGAAGCCGCTGGCATGGACAAGATCATCTATCAGAACTCCGGTTCTGAGGCCAACGAGGCTATGATCAAGATGGCTCGTAAGTATGGCGTTGACCACTATGGTCCCGACCACTTCGAGATCATCACCGCTAAGAAGTCCTTCCACGGCCGTACCCTCGGCGCCATGACCGCTACCGGTCAGCCCGACTCCGCCATCCATAAGGGTTTCGGTACCCTGCCTGTCGGCTTTAAGTATGCCGAGTACAACAACCTGAAGGCCTTTGAGGAAGCCATCGGCCCCAACACCTGCGCCATCATGTTCGAGCCTGTCCAGGGCGAGGGCGGCGTGTATCCCGCTACCGATGAGTTCATCCAGGGCATCCGTAAGCTGTGCGACGACAAGGGCATCATGTTCCTGCTGGACGAAGTCCAGGCTGGCTGGGGCCGTTGCGGCACCTTCATGTGCTATCAGTCCTATGGCGTGAAGCCCGACGGCGTCTCCATGGCTAAGGCTATGGGCGGCGGCATGCCTATCGCTGCTGTCTGCGCCACCAACGAGCTGGCTTCCGCTTTCACCCCCGGCTCCCACGGCTCCACCTACGCTGGCCATCCTGTGGCTTGCGCCGCTTCCCTGGCTCAGCTGCGTGAGATGCTCCGCATCGACGCTCCCAAGAACGCCAAGATCGTCGGCGACTACTTCGCTGCCGAGCTGGCCAAGATGCCTCACGTGAAGGCTGTCCGTCATCGCGGCCTGTTCGTCGGCGTCGAGCTCGAGGATGGCATCAATTCCGTCGAGGTCAAGCATCACTGCATCGACAACCACCTGCTGGTCACCGCTATCGGCTCCAACATCATCCGTATGGTGCCCCCGCTGATCATCCGTGCTGTTGACTGCGATCTGGCTGTTGAGAGACTGTCCAAGTCCATCAACGAGGTTGCTGGCAAGTAATTTGACTTGATCAAATCCTCTATCACTCCAAAGTGGTAATATTTCGCCCCCGCCATCCGGCGGGGGCGTTTTTTCGCAGGAATCCTGTATGGATTTCAAGAAAATTTGGCGAAATATGGTGGAAACAGGCCTGCCAGTGGGCATATTGACGTTTTTCAAACAAGCCCTAGTCTGGAATCCGCTTCGGAGCATTTTTCTTCCGGCCCTTGACACCTTTCCCGCCCCGTGGTAATATACTGTTCGTAAAACTGAACATCGCGTTGAACGGGAAGAGTACCACGGGACAACCGGCCAGAGAGGGGCGGTCACCGGCTGCAAGCCGCCTTACGGGGAACCATGGGAAGTGCGCCCGGGAGCGAGGGGGATGCAGACGCCCTCCGGCCAGCCGCCGTTACCGGCTTTTTGAGTGAGAAACGAGAGTGGAACCGCGAGTGATATCGCCTCTTGACCAGTATGGTCGGGAGGTTTTTTTGTTACCCAGTCCGTTTTCTTCTATCCCAGCAAGTTGTGAGGTGAGGGTCCTTTGCCCCATTTGATCGAAACCCTGGCGGCCTACCAGGCCCGCGACCCGGCGGCCCGGAGCAAGCTGGAGGTTTTCCTCCTGTACCCCGGCGTCCATGCCACCATCAACCACCGCATCGCCCATTTTTTCTATGAACACGGCTGCTTCTTTGTGGCCCGGCTGGTTTCCCAGTGGAGCCGGTTCTGGACAGGCATCGAGATCCACCCCGGGGCTAAGATCGGCCGCCGCTTCGTCATCGACCACGGCATGGGCATCGTCATCGGCGAGACCGCTGAAATCGGGGATGACTGTCTGATCTACCACGGGGTCACCCTTGGCGGCACCGGCAAGGACAAGGGCAAGCGCCACCCCACCCTGGGCAACAACGTCCTTGTGGGCAACGGCGCCCGAATTTTAGGGCCTTTCAAAGTGGGGGACAACGCCCGCATCGCCGCCGGCTCCGTGGTCCTCAGCGAGGTGCCTCCGGACAGCACCGCCGTGGGCGTGCCGGCTCAGATCGTCCGGGTCCACGGGGAGAGTGTCCACTACGCCGACGAGGTGGACCAGATCGACGTCCACGATCCCGTGTTCGAGAAGCTCTCCGCCCTGTCCTCCCGGCTGGAGCTGGTGGAAAAGCTGCTGGACGACCAATACTACGCCGGCCTCCGCGGAAAGGAACCGGACGCGCCCGGGGAGGAGGCGCCCTACGAGAGCGAACGATGAGGAACTTTTGAACTGATACGGAAGGAGACACTATCCATGTACCTGTATAATTCCGCCACCCATAAAAAAGAGGAATTCACCACCCACACCCCCGGCCACGTGGAGATGTACACCTGCGGCCCCACGGTGTACCACTTCGCCCACATCGGCAACCTCCGCAGCTATATCATGGAGGATGTGCTGGAGAAGACCCTGAAATATGTGGGCTATGACGTCAACCGGGTCATGAATATCACCGACGTGGGCCACCTGTCCAGCGACGCCGACGAGGGCGAGGACAAGATGCTCACCGGGGCCAAGCGGGAGCACAAGTCCGTCATGGAGATCGCCCAGTATTACACTGACGCCTTCTTCGACGACTGCAGAAAGCTCAACATCAGGATCCCTGATACCGTCCAGCCCGCCACCGGCCTGATTGACGACTACATCAAGATCGTCTCCGGCCTCATCGAAAAGGGCAGCGCCTATGTGGCGGGGGGCAACGTCTACTTCGACACCTCCACACTGGATCGTTACTATGTCTTCAACGACCACAACGAGGAGGACCTGGCGGTGGGCGTCCGTGAGGGCGTGGAGGAGGACGCCAACAAGCGCAACCGGAACGACTTTGTCCTCTGGTTCACCAAGTCCAAGTTTGAGGACCAGGCCCTGAAATGGGACTCCCCCTGGGGCGTGGGCTACCCCGGCTGGCACATTGAGTGCTCCGGCATCTCCATGAAGTATAACGGCGAGTACCTGGACCTCCACTGCGGCGGCGTGGACAACGCCTTCCCTCACCACACCAATGAGATTGCCCAGTCTGAGGCGTTCCTTGGCCATCCCTGGTGCAGGCACTGGTTCCATGTGGCGCACCTCAACGACATTAACGGCAAGCTGTCCAAGTCCAAGATGACCCAGGACAAGCAGGAATTTCTCACCGTCTCCCTGCTGGAGAAAAAGGGATATGACCCCCTGGTCTACCGGTTCTTCTGCCTCCAGGGTCACTATCGGAAGGCCCTGGTCTTCTCCTGGGACAACCTGGACAACGCCGCCGGGACCTTCAACAAGCTCATTGCTCGCATCGCCAACCTCAAGCCCGGCGACGGGGCGGTGGACGGCGAGGCTCTGGCCGCCCTCAAGGAAAAGTTCACTAAGGCCCTGTCCAACGACCTGAACACCGCCTTGGCGGTGACGGCGGTGTACGACGTCCTGAAGGCCAAGACCAACGACGCCACCAAGCTGGCCGCCCTGGATGACTTCGACCAGGTCCTCAGCCTGGACCTGACCCAAAAGGCCGCCGCCAAGCGGGAAGAGGCCGCCAAGGCCTCCACCCAGACCGCCGGGGGCTACGCCATCACCGGCGAGGGGGACCCGGCCATCGACGCCCTGGTGATGCAGCGGTACGAGGCCAAGAAGGCCAAGAATTTCGCCGAGGCCGACCGCATCCGGGATGAGCTGAAGGCCCAGGGTATCGTCCTCACCGACGTGCCCGGCGGGTGCAAGTGGAATCGCGGCTAAAGGCGCTCCCGCGGAATACCAAACAGACGAAAGGACCCTTCCGGGTGTGGAAGGGTCCTTTTTTGTGGCTTATATAGCCTTGTAAGGCCTTATTTCAGAGTCCCGAAGGAGTTGCCGCCGCCGGTGCTGCTGTCGTAGACGTACATGGCGGTGATGAGACCCTCCTCGTCGTACTCGTCCCGAATCTCGTTGGCCTGACTGAAGAAGAGCTCCGCAGACCGGGCGCCCTCCTCCCAGGCCTGGTCCTTGAACTCCTTCCAGTAGGGGTCCTGATTGGAGCCGTTGCCGTTGGTGCCGCCGTAGAGATAGCCGTCCGGGCCCATGGCGAACTGGCCGCCGAAGAGCTCCTCGCTGACCTCGGGCTCGGGGAAGATGGGGTCGCCGTTCTCGTCTGTGGTGATGGCGGACAGATCCATCTTAGCCAGGTGATAGGCTCCCTCGGTGCTCACGTCGGCAATGCCGAAGAAGAGGTCGGTGCCCCACAGGATGGCGGGGGAGGTCTTCCCGGCGTAGAGGGTCTCGTTCCGTCCGTTGTCGATGTTGTACAGGTGGAGACTTTCGCCGTCGTTCATGTCACGGTAGAGGAACCAGTCATCGGTGAGGAAATAGGGGTCGTAGACGGAGCCCTCCAGAACAGTCTGCCGGTCGCCGCCCTCCAGGTCGGTGGAGCAGTAGTTGTGGTCGCCGTCGCTGAAATACAGCCGGTCGTTGTGGAGGGACAGGAAGTCGAAGCCGTCTTCCACCAGCACGGTGTAGCTTTGGCCGTCGGCATCCACCTTGGCCACGCAGTCACCGTCCGCCCCCTGGTCGAGGAAGTAGAGGGTGTCGCCTACTTTGTTGATGTAGTTGGGGTAGGTGTCTTCGTGGAGGATGGACCAGTCGCCGGGCTCCAGGAAGTCGCCCTCCAGGGCCAGGTCGATGCGGACCAGCTGGAAGTTGTCGCTGCCGTCTACCAGCCAGCGTCCATAGAATATGTTGTCCTCGATGATGGCAATGCCGCAGGCGTTGAAGTTGGACATAGCCATAGACTCCTCGGGAGAGAAGTCGGCGTCCATGGCGAAGGGCGGGAGCTCCTCCGTGGGTTCCTCCGCGGCGGGCGCGCCGCCGCAGGCGCACAGGGCCAGAGTCAGGAGCCCGGCCAGGAGCAGAGGTAGGATGCGCTTCCTTTTCATGGTGATACCTCCGTTTCACAGTTGGTGGGGGTTCTTCTGGGACCAGTATACCAGACGCGCTCCCGGTTGTCACCCCTGGAAAAGAGAACCCGCCGGTCATGGGAGGACCGGCGGGTTCTCTGTGTTGTTGGGGCTCAGCCCTTGTCCTTCGCGGGGACGGGCTTTTTCATGTTCAGGAAAGACCCGATAAGGATGAGGACCACCCCCGCCACAATGTTGGCGGTCACCGGCTCTTTGAGGATCAGGGCCGCTGCTGTCACGGCGATGACAGGCTTGAGGAAAAAGGCGATGGCGGCGTTGGAGGCCCCAGCCAGACCGATGGCGGTGACGTAGGCGTAATACCCCAGGGCCGTGACGATGACTCCGCAGTACAGCAGCACCGGCAGGGACTGGGCGTTGATGCCCGTGAACACCGGGTTCCCGGTGATAAGAAGAATGACCAGGTTCACCACGGAGGCGATGAGGAAGGAGAAGCTGTTCTGGACCAGCCCCCCCAGCTTGGCCACCCGGAGCTTACCCAGGGCGGAGAACAGGGCGAAGGTCACCAGGGCGATGGACTGGTAGATGAGGCCCTTAACGGAGTTGCCTTCCGCCATGTGGAGGGGGTTGGCCACCAGCACCAGGCCCGCCACGCAGAGCGCCAGAACCAGGGCCTTCCGCTTCGTAAAGGGCTCCCCCAGGAGGAAGTAGGCGAAGATCATGGTGAACACCGGATTGCTGGAGATCATCACCGAGGCGGTGTTGGCGTTGAGGTTCATGACGCCCATCTGGAAGCAGGACATGCTCAGGCACACCCCCACCAGGCCCAGCATGGTCAGGTAGGCCCAGTCGCCTTTCGTCAGGGTCAGCTTCTTTCGGGCCAGGTCCTTGAGGGCCAGAGGGAAGAGGATGAGTCCGCCGATGAGGAAGCGGAGGAAGTTCATCTGGAGAGGGGCAAAGCTGGCGCCTCCGATCTTCAGGGCTACCTCCATGGTGCCGAAGCAGAAGGCGGTGATGAGGATGTAGAGGACGCTTTTTTTCGACTGCATGAGATCACCTCGGGGAGAGTTCGTAAACGCGTTGCCCCTTACCTTACCCCTGTCGGCAGGAAATGTCAAGGCACGGAGAGACAAAAAACGCCCCCGCCGGGGTTCGGCGGGGGTCAGGTTCAGGCATTTTCTTCTTCGGTTTCCTCCTGGGAAGGAAACACAGCGGAGAGGTCGATAACGCAGTCGGGGAAGATGGTCACAGCCAGCTCGCCGCCTCCCTCCACGTAGGCCGGGAAGGTATAGTGGCCGTCCTCCAGGACGAAGGTCTGGACCGAACGGCTCTCGGGGTTTACGATCCAGTACTCCCGGACCCCGGCCTTCTGGTACAGGTTGAGCTTGTTGAACCGATCGTACCGCTCCGAGCTGGGGGAGAGGACCTCGATGATGAGGTCGGGGGCCCCGTGGACGCCCCGGCGGTCCACCTTGCTCTTGTCGCAGACCACCATTAGGTCGGGCTGGACCACGGTGTCCACGTCGTCCGGGGTGTCGCCCTTCCGCTCAAAGAGGCGGACGTCAAAGGGGGCGGGATATGCCTTGCAAGGCTTGTCCTTCAGGTAATCCCGCAGTTGCCCGCCAAGCTCAAAGACGATCTCCTGGTGCACATCCGACGGGGAGGCCAGGGCCACGGGGAAACCGTCGTAGAGCTCGTAACGGATGTCGGTGTCCCAGTCCAGCATATCGCCGTAGGTGTAAGACAGCTTTTTTTCTTGCGCCAAAGCCATGGTATCACACTCCTCGCAGAATTCTTCTTCTCTATTATACCGTCATCCACCGACGGGGTCAAGGCATATCTTCCCCCAGACCAGGGCCTCCGACTGTCAGTCTGCCGCCTCCGTTAGGGAGAGGACCATCACCGTGCCATCGTCCTCCCCGCCGGTCTCCCGGCGGCTGATCTGGAGGATGGCGTCAGCCAGCTTTTGGGGGTCGGACCCGGCGCTGTCGCTGAGCAGGGCCCGGAGCCAGCCGTCCCCCTTCCCGCAGGCGATCCCGTCGGAGACCAGCACCGCCAGGGTCCCCGGCCCGGCCCGGAAGGTGTGGGGGGCAGGGGCCTCCCCGCCGGTCAGGCCCGCGGGAAGGGAGGACCCCACAGCGCACCGGAGCCTGTCCTCCTGGCGGAGGTAGCTGGGAGCGGCCCCCTGCTTGTAGATGGCCCCCGTCCCGGCGTAGGGGTCCAGGCAGAGAAGGTCCACCGAGGTGGTCCCTCCCTCGATCCCCCGGAGGGACAGGGCGGAGGAGACGGTCTCCAGGGCCTGGGCAGGGTCCATCCCCGCCTCCAGGAACCGGCGGATGAGGGTATAGCTCTGGCGGCTCTCCCGCTGGGCCTCGGGGCCGCTGCCCATGCCGTCGCAGAGGAGGAGGAAGAGGGTGCCGTCCCCCCGGCGGAACCACCCCGCCGTGTCCCCGCTGACGGTCTCCCCCTTCCGGGGGGCGGAGGCCAGGGCGGGAAGGGCCCGGAGGGGCGGCGCCTGGGGGAAGTGGAGCCGGTCCCCCAGGGGGACGGGGTCGGCCAGGGGGGCGTCCAGCAGGGCGGAGAGCTCCCGCCGGACGGCCTTGCCGGTGAGGGCTTCGTCATAGGGGATCTCCACCCGGAGACGGTCGTTTTCATCCCGGTACACCGCCCCGCCGGTCAGGTCCTTGCCCCACAGCCAGGCCGTCAGGGCCTCCTGCCGGGGACCGTCGGGGACCCGGGCGGCGGCAGTCCGGGCGGCCCGGTCCAGGAGGGCGTCCAGCCGGGCGTATTGGAGAAGGAGGGTGCGCCGGGTCTGCCGGGTCTGCCACAGGGTCTGCCGCCGGCGGAGAAAGGCGGTGAGCTGGCGGTTGACCTCCCCCAGAAAGGCGGGGAAGTGGACGCACCGGGCGGAGAAGTGGCCGGCAAAGTCCGTGGCCAGGGCACGGCCCCGGGCCATGGCGGGGCCGGTGGCCTCGGTGAGGACGGTCTTGGTGCTCTCGTAGTCCTTCTGCCAGCAGGTCTGCCGGAGGACGCACCGGGCGCACACCTGGTCGGCGGCCCGGGTGAAGAGGGCGGCGGGGTTCTCCGGGGGCAGGGGGAGGTCCGGCCGGAGGGCGCTCTCCATGACCTCCCGGAGGGCGTGGAAGGCCCCGGCGGCGGCCTGCCACGCCCCGGCGGGGACCGCCGGCCCCGGGTTATCCCTTCCGGCGGCCAGGGCGGCCCTGTCCTGGGCCAGGTCCCAGGGGGAGAGGGGGAGGAGGAGAAAAAGGACCGCCCCCATCACCGTCTCCATGGCCATGCCGAAGCCGCTGCGGTCCTCCCGGATCCACAGGATGGCCAGAAAGGCGGCGGCGCAGTAGGCCAGGGCGGCGGGGAGCTTTTTCTTCTGGTGGCACAGGCCGCAGACCACCCCCGCCAGGGGGTAGAGGAGGGAGCAGCCCGGGGTCCCTCCGGAAGCCAGGTCCAGGGCCACCCCGGCGCAGGCCCCGGTGAGGCCCCCGGCGGACACGCCCTGCCGGGCGGCGGTCATCACGGCCACTGCCGCCAGCAAGCGGCCCAGGGAGAACGTCCGCAGAAGCTCCACCCGTCCCAGGGCCATGAGGACTGTGGCCCCCAGCATCAGTACCCCCGCCCACTGCCGGGGGGTGAGGAGGCGGAAGTCCGACGGGTGCTGGGGCCACCGGGCGAAGATCACCCCGTAGCAGGCCGCAGCCGCCCCGGTGAGGAGGATCTCCGTGACGAAGTACACCAGGTCCTGGCCGTACCACCCCTGGCCGCCCCGGCAGACGATCCCTGTCATGGCGGAGAGGGTCATGGCCACGGCGGGCATGAACCAGGGCAGGCGGTAGACCCGGGTGTCGTAAAAGGCAAAGGCCACGGAGTAGGTGAGGATGGCCGAGGCGGCGTAGCGCATCCCGTCGGTCATCCCCTCCAGGCAGAGGTAGCCCAGGCAGGCCCCCAGGGTGGCGGCAAAGCCGGTGATCCCCGACCCCGCCGCCGCCACCGCCGCCACGCCGAAGGGGGCGTAGAGGCCGAAAAGCTCTGCCCCCGCCAGCACGCCCCCCAGGCAGAAGCCCACCCCGGCATCCAGCCAGCGCAGAAGCGGGCGGCGGAGCGTGGTGAAGTCCGGCGGCCGGTCCAGACGGTTTCCTCTGGTTTTCCCCTTGGTGATCATGGCGTTCTCCCCTTCGTGTTCCGAATGGTTTGGGTTCGGTTCGATGTGTGAAGGATTATACCGGGAGAGGGAGAAAAAGGCTGTCGGAGGATGCATGGGGAAAGAGGGGGCCTTTCCCCAAACTTCCCGCCGGAGGACGGCCCTTCGCCGGGAAGGGAGGGTTTGACCGAAAATCAGTGTGGCGAAGGGCTGCGGGAGGCGGCGGAATCACGGGAGAAAAAAACCTTGTCATAGTTCGGGACAAAGTATATAATTATTACAAATGCAGGAATGATCACACAAATCCTGTAGGAAGTATCGCTTAACATGAAACACCGAAAGGAGGAGACAGTCATGAAAAAACGCTTCTTTGCTTTGCTGATTACCCTGGTACTCGTTTTATCCCTGATTCCCGCGTCCCCGGCGCAGGCGGCGACGGTAAACGACTATCCAACGATCTGGTCAAACTTCAATAGTTCCGGGGTCTCTAACGGGCCCGAGTACTTTCCGGACTTTACGTTGCAGGGCCATGATTACCTGATTCAGGCCGTTACCACCTATCACTGGAACAACGGGCGGGGAGCAACCCCCGGTACCATCAGCATCTATGACTGGGACGATCATCTCATCGGGACCTGGAAAGCCGTGGGCCGCAGCGGCTCGGGTAATAGCAACGTGTACTGGGACGTGTTTCCCAATGTTGTGCTGAAGGCCGGAACAAGGTATTACATCGTGGATTCCGACAACAATACCTGGAGCACCAACAGCCAGGCGGACGATGCGGGCTTTGTGGAGATCCGCGGGAAAACCAGCACGAGCGGAAGCTCCACGCGGAGCAAGATCAACGTCAATGTCTCCGGCACCCCTGTCCAGTGGACGGATGCGGAACCGTTCATTGACAAAAACAGCCGCACCATGGTGCCCCTCCGGGCCGTCGGCGAGGCGTTGGGACTGCAGGTAGACTGGAACGGCACTTCGCGGGAAGCGATCTTCACCAACGGCACGAAGACGATCTATTTCCCCATCGACAGCACCCGGTATCGGACGGAAACCGGCTCCTACGGCACGATGGACACGGCAGCCGTCATCGTCAAAAGCCGGACCTACGCCCCTATTCGCTATCTGGCGGAGTATTTCGGGTACACGGTGAGCTGGGACGGCTCCACCAAGACGGTGGGCCTCACCGCCCCGCAGCAGTCCAAGACTTACCGCTGGGTGCTGAAAAAGACCGAATACAAGCTGAATGAGACCGACAATGAATACAGTACCATCGACTATACCTATCTGGGCGTTGTGGGCGGTATGGTAAAATTCAAGAGAACCGGCGGGTATAATTTCAACGGGAAATACGGCCTCTGCGACGGGACCTATTCCTGTCAGGTAGCCCCTGATTCCATCCCCGCGGGATCCACCCTGGGGCTGAAGATGAATCTGCTCATCGAAAACTATGCCTGGAAAAACGATGGAATAAACTCCGTTCACATCGGAGAGTTGTGGATCAGAGTTGACACATATACCTCCTTTAAGAATTCCAAAGGGGAGTCCAGCTTGAAGGTGGGGACCGACGCCGGCGGCCCGTATACGAACAGAAACGTTGATCTTTCTGATACTTACTACTATAAGACGCCGGACAGCAAATCGGTCGGCGCGAAGATGGATTTCTCCTTCAACTGCGAAGCTGGCAGCTATACCTGGCATTATGAGCTGCAGGCAAACTGAATCTTTCCTCTGAGCGGCGGTTTGCACAGGAGCGCGAGGAACCAAGACGAAAACCAGGACCCTCCCATACTCGGGAGGGTCCTGATTGATGTTATATTCGGTTCAGGATCAAGGGGCTGCTCACTTCTCCTCTTCCTCGTCCAGGACAAAGGAGATCAGCAGGTCCTCGGTGTTGACCCGCTCGCCGGGGGCAGCATAGATCTTGTCGATGGTGCCGTTGACGTTGGAGACGGATGTATGGAGGATTATACCGGGAGAGGGAGAAAAAGGCTGTCGGAGGGTGCATGGGGAAAGAGGGGACCTTTCCCCAAACTTCCCGACGGTGGGCTGCCCTTCGGCGGGAAGGACGGGATTGACCGAAAATCAGTGTGGCGAAGGGTGGGAGGGGAGGGGGGATTCGCGGGAGAGCTTTTTCGAAAAAAGAGGCGCGGCACACGCTGTGCCGGGACCGTCCCTTTCGCGGCAAAAACAGCACGAAAATCCCCGAAATGACAGAAAAAGCCTTTACCAGGGATAAAATAGCGTGTTACAATAAAACCAAATAAGTATCAGCGGGGGCGGCAGCGCCCTTTGTGGCCGAAGAGGTAAAGAGACCGGAATCATGCGTAATACCTGTGCCGCGCAGAGCAGGCGTCTCCCGACGTCTAGACCCGACCGCTCCCCAGCTACAGGTTATATCCCCCAGGGCCGGCAAATCGCCCTGGGGAAGAAGAAAAAGAAGAAGTGAACGGTCCGGAAGACGCCCTCCCCGGCGATGACTCCGGCCATGAAATCCTGACAAGGTACCTGCTTCGGCCATTTTCATGGCCGAAGGAGAGGAAAGGAGTATCGTATGTCGTATCTCTACGAACAGCACAAACGCCCCCAGGCGAAGAATATGACGCCGGAGCCCGCCACCGCCCCCGGCCCGGACATGAATGCTTTGATTTCCGGTCAGGCCAAGCCCACCGCCGCCATGAAGGGGACCTCCTTCGATCTGGACGGGGCTGTGAAGGCCAAGATGGAGCACGCCTTCGGGGACCTGTCCGCCGTGAAGCTCTACCAGAGCCAGGCGGTGGCGGACGCGGGAGCCGAGGCCATCGCTCAAGGGAATGAGATCGCTTTTGCTCCCGGCAAGACCGACTTCTCCACTCGGTCCGGCCAGGAGCGCTTGGGCCATGAGCTCAGCCACGTCATGAGCCAGCGGTCCGGCCAGGTCACCGGCCAGGGTTTCCTGGCCAATGCCTCCCTGGAGGCCCGGGCCGACCGGGAGGGGGCTATGGCCGCCGCCGGGGAGCAGATCTATGGGGGAGCCGCAGCGCCCCTGACCATGGCCTCCGCCGCCCCCGCCGCCGGGCCCATGCAGGCCAAGCGGGGCGGGAACCAGGAGCCGCAGCGCTCCCCTTTGGCCGGGCCGGAGCTCATCTATGAGAGAGATACCTGGAGCGATGCGCGTAATAACTGGAAGCGCAGATTCAACATTGAGAGCGGCAGACGCATGAGAGATGAAATCGCACTCACGGCAGAGGAGGCCCAGGCCCGGCGATTGGCAAAGAATCGCGTCGGCGATACCAGGCGCTGGATGGGCATGGGTTCGTCCCAGGACCGGGCAAGGCGGGAGGTCATGGAATCGAGGCTTATCCTGGATGACGACGATGACTGAGCGACTGTCCTCAGGGGCGGGAACTGAGGAGGGGGACATACGATGGCGGAGGCAGCCTCTGATGTGATCTTTTGCACCTTTGACCCGGCCAGGCCGGGGCCCTATGAGTCCTATCTGCTGCCCCACATCCCCGTCCAGGCCCGGTTGGAGCCGGAGCGGTTCCTGGGTCTGGGGGCGGCCTTCGGGCAGTACGCCCTGGCGGCGGCGGCGGTGTCCTTCGACCGGGAGACCCCCGGCCAGGTCCTGGCGGACAGCCTGTTCGTGGACCCGGAGGTCCGGGGGCAGGGGATCGCCACCCAACTGCTGCGCCTGGCGGCGGCGGTGGCCGCGGAGGCCGGGGCGCACACCCTGAAGCTCTCCTACATCCTGGCGGGGCCGGAGCTGACGGCCATGGACCGGGTGGCCCGGAAGATGGGCGGGGACCCGGCTTACGTCCGCCCGGTGTACACCATGGACAGCGCCCAGTTCCGGGACTCTGCCCTGCTGGGCCGGGCGTTCACCGCCAAATACCGGCCCCCGGAGAGCGTGGTGCCCTTCACCGACCTGACCCGGGAGCAGATAGAGGCCCTGTACGCCGACCCGGAGGTCCCCTGGTACGTCCATCCCCGGAACCGGACCCGGATGCGCCCGGAGCTCTCCCTGGCCTTTTTGCTGGAGGGTCGAGTGGCCGGGTTCTGGTTGGGCAGCGTGAGCACCCCGGGGAACTACTCGGTCCAGGGCGTCTGGCGGTCTCCCGCTGCCCCGGTGACCACCTTCCATGTGCTGGTGGCCGCCCACCTGAACCTCTGCTTCTACCACGGCGGCGGGGATTTCCGCTACCACTGCTCTCCCGCCGTGGCCTTCGCCGACGAGCTCATCCAGCGGTACTCCGAGGGAAAGTGCCGGCGGCTGGAGGAGCATGCGGCCAGCATCCCGCTGCCGTACAACGAATAAAGACAGAGAAAACCCCCGTCGTCTTTTGCGGAGACGACGGGGGTTTTGTATGCGGGGATGGCAGTCAAGGAAGAGAGATCACTTCTCCTCTTCCTCGTCCAGGACAAAGGAGATCAGCAGGTCCTCGGTGTTGACCCGCTCGCCGGGGGCGGCGTAGATCTTGTCGATGGTGCCGTTGACGTTGGAGACGAAGGTGGTCTCCATCTTCATAGCCTCCACGATCATCAGGGGCTGGTTCACGGTGACGTGGTCGCCCTCCTTCACCAGGACGGTCTCCACGGTGCCGGGGATGGTGGAGCCCAGGTGGCAGGGGTTGTTCTTGTCGGCCTTGAGCTTCCGGTCCACCACGACCTCCAGGGTCTTGTCCAGGACCTTCTGCTCGCGGAGGACGCCGTTGACCTCGAAGGTCAGCACGCGGTAGCCGTCCTTGTCGGGGTCGGACATATCGATGAACTTGATGAGGATGTTCTGGCCAACGCCTACCTTCAGGGTGGTCTCCTCGCCCTTCCGCAGGCCATAGAAGTACACGTGGCTCTCCAGAGTGGTCACGTCGTTGTAGGCCTCGAAGTGGGTGCAGTAGTCCTCATAGACCTTGGGGTACAGGGCGTAGCTGACGGCCTTCTGCTCCATCTCGAAGGCGGAGAAGCCCTCCATGTCGAATTTCTCGCGAAGATGCTTCTTAATGTCCTCGAAGTCCACGTCAGGCAGCAGGGTGCCGGGCCGGACGGTGATGGGCTCGATGTCCTTCAGCACGATCTTCTGCAGCTCCTTGGGGAAGCCGCCGTCGGGCTGGCCGATCATGCCCTTGAAGAAGTCGATGACGGAGTCGGGATAGGAGAGGTTGGCGCCGGCGGTGAGGATGTTGTCCTTGTCCAGGTCGTTCTTCAGCATGAAGATGGCCAGGTCGCCCACGACCTTGGAGGAGGGCGTGACCTTGATCAGGTTGCCCAGGATCTCGTTGGCCTGACGATACAGTTCTTTGATCTTCTCAAACTCGTCCTTGGAGCCCATCTCGGTGACCTGGGCCAGGAGGTTGGAGTACTGGCCGCCGGGGATCTCATACTTGTAGATCTGGGCGTTGGGGGCCACCATGCCGCTCTCGTTGGCGGCGTAGACCTTCCGCACGTGCTCGTAGTACCGGGAGAGTTCGTCCAGACCCTCGAAGTCCAGGCCGGTGTCCCGCTCGGTGCCCTTCAGGGCCTCCACCACCACGTTCAGGGAGGGCTGGCTGGTGCAGGAGGACATGGACTCGATGGCCAGGTCCGCGATGTCCACGCCGGCCTCGGCGGCCTTCAGGACGGTGGCCACGCCGGCGCCCGTGGTGTCGTGGGTGTGCAGGTGGACGGGGATCTTGACCTCCTCCCGGAGGGTCTTGACCAGCTCGTAGGCGGAGTAGGGCTTGAGCAGACCGGCCATGTCCTTGATGGCCAGGATGTGGACCCCCATGTCCTCCAGCTCGTGGGCCTTCTTGACATAGTAGTCCAGGGTGTACTTGACTTCCTTAGGATTCAGGATATCGCCGGTGTAGCACACCGCGCCCTCCACGATCTTGCCGGTCTTCAGGGCCTCCTCGATGGGCATCTTCATGTTCTCGATCCAGTTCAGGGAGTCGAAGACCCGGAAGACGTCGATGCCCTTGATGGCGGAGATGCGGATGAACTCCTTGACCAGGTTGTCGGGGTAGTTGCTGTAGCCCACGGCGTTGGAGGCCCGCAGCAGCATCTGGATGAGGGTGTTGGGCATGCGCTCGGAGAGGATCTCCAGGCGCTTCCAGGGGGATTCCTTCAGGAAGCGGTAGGCGGTGTCATAGGTCGCGCCGCCCCAGGCCTCCACGGAGAAGGCGTTCTGCAGGATGGTGTTGGACGCCTGGGCCGCGCCCACGATGTCCTTGGTCCGCATCCGGGTGGCGATGAGGGACTGCTGGGCGTCCCGCATGGAGGTGTCGGTGATGTAGAGCTTCTTCTCGCCCCGGATCTTCTGGGCCAGGCCCATGGCGCCCAGCTTCTTGAAGTCGTCCTTGGTGCCGTAGACCAGGGCGGTCTCGTCGTATTTGGGCAGGACCCGGTCCTCGAAGTAGGGCTTGTTGCCCTTGGACACGTTGACGATCTTGTCCCCCAGGAAGTCCAGGATCTTGGAGGCCCGGTCCAGGTCATGGGACAGGGTGAAGAGCTCGGGGGTCTCCTCGATGAAGGTGGTGTAGCACCGGCCCTCCTGGAAGGTGGGGTTGTTGATGACGTTGATGAGGAAGGAGATATTGGTCTTGATGCCCTGGATGTTCATCTCCCGCAGGCCCCGGAGGGACTTGGACACCGCGCCCTTGAAGGTACGGTCATAGGAGCAGATCTTCACCAGCAGGGAGTCGTAGTAGGGCTGGATCTCGGCGCCGGTGTAGATGTTGCCGCCGTCCAGACGGATGCCGTTGCCGTTGCAGGCGTGGTAGACGGTGACCTTGCCGGTGTCGGGCATGAAGTTGTTGGAGGGATCCTCGGAGGTGACACGGGTCTGGATGGCGTAGCCGTGGCACTGGATGGAGGCCTGGTTGGGGATGGACACCTCGGGGGAGTTGAGGGGATAGCCCTCGGCGATCAAAATCTGGGACCGGACGATGTCCACGTCGGTGACAAGCTCCGTGACGGTGTGCTCCACCTGGATACGGGGGTTCATCTCGATGAAGTAGGGGTTGCCCTCCAGGTCCACCAGGAACTCACAGGTGCCGGCGTTGCGGTAGCCCACCTGCTTGCACAGGCGCACGGCGCTGTCGAAAATGATCTGCCGGGTCTTTTCCGGCACGGAGAAGGCGGGAGCGTACTCCACCACCTTCTGGTGGCGGCGCTGGACGGAGCAGTCGCGGTCGTAGAGGTGGACCACGTTGCCGTAGTTATCCGCCAGCATCTGGACCTCCACGTGCTTGGGGCCTCTCAGATACTTTTCAATGAAGACCTGGTCGTCGCCGAAGGCCTTCTTGGACTCGTCGATGGCCTCCTTGAACTCCTTGTCCATGTCGGCCTCTTTGTAGACGATGCGCATGCCCCGGCCGCCGCCGCCGTTGGAGGCCTTGAGCATGACGGGGTAGCCCACCTTGGCAGCCACCTCCTTGGCCTCCTCCACGGTCTTCATGGCGTGGTCCACGCCGGGGATGATGGGCACCTGGGCGGCGATGGCGATCTGCTTGGAGGAGATCTTGTCGCCCATGGCGTTCATGGAGTCCACGGTGGGGCCGATGAAGGTGATGCCGTTGCGCTCGCAGGCCTCCACCAGGTTGGGGTTCTCCGCCAGGAAGCCGTAGCCGGGGTGGATGGCGTCAACATTGTGCTCCTTGGCGATCTTGATGATGGCCTCAATGTCCAGGTAGGCGTCTACGGGGCCGGCCTCGGGCCGCAGGGGATAGGCCTCGTCCGCGATGGTGCGGAACATGGCGTACTTGTCCTCCTTGGAGTAGATGGCCACGGAGGTGATGCCCAGCTCGCTCAGGGCCCGGAAGACGCGGATGGCGATCTCTCCGCGGTTGGCCACCAGAACCCGCTTGAAGGGCTTGATCTGTACTGCACTCATAAGCTCGCTCCTTTATCCATAGTTTTGTGGGGATGAATCCATAGTCCGGCTTGTGCCGCCGGGGGTTCGGGCGGTCCCTCCGCCCGGTCCGTTCTGCAAGAAACGATGCCTTTTTCTTTCATGATACATTATACACGAAAGGAATATGTGTGGCAAGTGTGAGAAAAGGGCAAGTTTACGGGGTTTTCTCCTGCATTTTTCTCCACCGTCTTGTGCAAACCCCTTTACAGCCGGGGCGGGATTGACTATAATAGCGTTGATTATGCCCAAAAGGGCGGTTTTTTGCCTTCGGACATGGCCAGAGGCCCTGTCCCGGCCCGGAAAGCGGGGGTGGACCGATGCTCACCTATTCCTTTGAAAATATAGACGGGAACAGCATGTACGAGTACCTCTACCGGTGCATCAAGCAGGACATCCTCCAGCGGAAGCTCAAGGCGGGGGAGAAGCTCCCCTCCAAGCGGGCCTTTGCCAAAAACCTGGGGGTGAGCACCATCACCGTGGAGAGCGCCTACGCCCAGTTGGTGGCCGAGGGCTATCTCTACTCCCTGCCCAAGCGGGGGTACTATGTCTGCGGCCTGGAGAGCCCGGCGGAGCCGCCCCCCGCCCGGCCGGCGGCCCCCGCCGCCTCCGCCCCGGCGGCCAGCGCTGAGCCACGGAAAAAGACCTACTGGGCAGATTTTGTGGGCAGCTCCGTGGCCAAGGATATGTTCCCCTTCTCCGTGTGGGTGAAGCTCCTCCGGGACGTCACCGCCGGGGAGGACGAGACCGCCCTGCTCACCGACACCTCCGCCGGGGGCATCCGGCAGCTCCGCCAGGCCATCGCCCGGCATCTCTACCAGTTCCGTGGGATGACCATCGACCCGGAGCAGATCGTGGTGGGGGCGGGGACGGAGTACCTCTACGCCGTCCTCATCCAGCTTCTGGGCCGGGACAAGGGCTACGCCGTGGAGGACCCGGGGTATCTCCGTCTGAGCAAGATCTATGAGAAGAACGACGTGGCCACCTTCCACATCCCCATGGACGGGGCGGGGATCATCCCCCAGAAGCTGGAGGAGAGCGAGGCGGAGATTTTGCACATCACCCCCTCCCACCACTTCCCCACGGGGGTGGTCATGCCTGTGAGCCGAAGGTATGAGTTTTTAAGCTGGGCCTCCAAGGGGGAGAGCCGGTACATCATCGAGGACGACTACGACTGCGAGTTCCGCCTGGCGGGGCGGCCCATCCCCACCCTCCAGAGCATCGACGTGATGGAAAAGGTCATCTACATCAACACCTTCTCCAAGAGCCTGGCCCCTGCCTTCCGCATCAGCTACCTGGTCCTCCCCCGGCACCTGGTCACCCGGTTCTATGACACCCTGGGCTTTTACTCCGGCACGGTCTCCTGCCTGGAGCAGATGACCCTGGCCCGGTTCCTCTCCCAGGGGTACTTTGAAAAGCACATCAACCGGATGCGCAACCACTACCGGGCCCTCCGGGATAAGCTCCTGGCCCAGCTTGCCAGAAGCCCCCTGGCGGACAAGGTGACCATCACCGAGGAGAACGCCGGCCTCCACTTCCTCATGGCCCTGGACACCGACCGGTCCGACGAGGACATCCTCCGGTCCGCCGAGGAAGAGGACCTGCGGATCTCCTTCGTTTCCCAGTACTACTTCGCCCCGGAAGGCCGGCGGCCCCATGTGCTGGTGATGAACTACTCCGGTCTGGAGGAGGAGAAGGTCCCCGAGGCCGTGGCCCGGCTGTGCCGGGCGGTGCTGGGGCCGTGAGCCGCCCTCTGTTTCGATCCGCCGCGCCGGTCCCCGTCTTCGGGGGCCGGTTTTGTGTTTTTTAGAGAATGGGCGGCGATGGAATTGAAATTCCAGAAAAACCGTGATATAATATCGCAATTATAATGTGTTATTATGCCCAAAATAGCGTTTTCCGGCGGCCCTCCGCCGGAGCAAGGAGCCTGTTATGAAAGCAGCTTACGTCGGCATCGACTTCCTGTATCCCGCCCTCCCCGCCCTGGCGGAGATCTGCGAGATCCTGAAGATCTTCACCTGCCGGACCGACAACGTCACCGAGTTCAACACCCAGGTGACGGCATACGCCCGGGACCACGGCGTCCCCCTTCAGACCGAGCGGGTCCGGCTGTCCGACCTGGAGGACCTGGCGGCGGCGGGGTGCGAGCTCCTGCTGTGCGCGGGGTATTACTACAAGCTCCCCATTCTGCCGGGGCTCCCCATGGTGAACATCCACCCCTCCCTCCTCCCCGAGGGACGGGGGGCCTGGCCCATGGCGGTGACCATCCTCCGGGGGCTGACCCGGTCGGGGGTGACCCTCCACAAGATGGCCGAGGGCTTCGACGAAGGGGATATCCTCCTCCAGCAGGCCATTGCTGTGGACCCGGAGGAGACCCACAAGAGCCTGACGGATAAGCAGCGGGCGCTGTTGCCCGGCCTGGTCCGGGACCTCTGCGCCGATCTGCCTGGTCTGTGGGCGGCGGCCCGGCCCCAGGGGGCGGGGGACTACTGGCCCTGCCCCACGGAGAGGGACTGGACCATCGGCCCGGACACCGACCTGGAGACCGCCGACAAGGTCCTCCGGGCCTTCTACACCTATGAGGTGATCTACGATGACGGGGCGGACCGATGGGAGCTCATCGACGGTCTGCTCTACGACGGACCCCAGCCGGGGATGCTGGCCTTTCCCTTCCGGGGGAAGAGCATCTGCGCCCGGCGGGCAAGGAGACTTTCAACATGACCAAGGGCTTTTCCACCCGGCCCCTCACCCTGGGGGACCGGGACGCCATTGAAACCCTATATCAGACCTATGGCCGGGGGGACAGCGCCCACGCCTTCCCCTCCCTCTTCCTGTGGCAGGAGGATATGGGCCTCTCCCTCTATCTGACCGGGAATCTCTACGCCCTCTGGTCGGAGTGGAAGGGAATGTGGTTCTTCCCCTGCGGCAGCGACGGGGCCAAGGCGGACTTCCTCCGCCGGCTCCCCCCGGGGACGGGGGTTTGCTACCTCACCGAGGCGGACCGGGCCTGCCTGGACCGGACCCTGCCCGGGACCTTTACCCTGGCCGAGGCCCCGGGGGACAGCGAGTACCTCTATGACCGGCAGGAGATGATCGACCTGCCCGGCCGGCGGTTCGCCAAGCTGCGGAACCTCTACCGGCGGCTGGAGCGGGAGCACGACCTGTCCATCGTCCCTCTCACCGGGGAGACCCTCCCCACCGTGGCGGCCATCGCCGCGGACTGGAAGGGGGAGAGCACCCGGGAGGGGGGAGTGTCCGGGGACCGGGCCACCGCCCTGCTGCTGGACCACTGGACCGGCCTGGGGGCCTCCGGTGTGCTCCTCACCCTGGACGGAGAGCCCTGGGCGGCGGCGGCGGGCTTCCCCCTGGGGAAGGACGACTTCGACTGCTGCTTCCAGAAGGCGAAGGTGAATATCCCCGGGGTGACGGAATACCTCCGGGCGGGACTGGCCCGGCTGGCTCCGGAGGAGATCAGGCGATTCAACTATGAGGAGGATCTGGGCCTGGAGGGCCTGCGGCTGATGAAGACCCGGCTGCGGCCCTGCGCCATGATCACCATGTATACGGGGGTGAAGACCGGATGAGAGTACGCAGACCCATAGAGGGAGCAGCGGACGCCTATTTTACCCGCCGGATGTTCCTTCGGCAGTATTTCCCCGCCCTGGCCTCGGCTGCTGCCCTGACGGTGGCCGACATGGCCGACGCCATCGTGGTGGGCAACCGCATGGGAGCAGTGGGCCTGGCGGCCCTGTCCTTCGCCCTGCCCATCTTCATGATCTACAACGTCATCATGCACTCCCTGGGCATGGGGGGATCCATCCTCTACGCCAGCCTCATGGCCAAGGGGGAGGAGGAGAGGGCACGTTCCCTCTTCCAGGGGGTCATGGCCGTCCTGGTGGCCCTGGGGCTGATCATTGCAGTGGGGGGCAACCTGGCCCTTCGGCCCATTCTGGTGGTGCTGGGCGCGGACCCGGCCAACCAGGTCCTCTTCTCCACCACGGCGGTGTATGTCCGGCTTCTGCTGGGAGCCGCTCCCTTCTTCTTCCTGGCCTACGGCCTGGGATACTTCCTCCGGAACGACGACCTGGAGCGCCAGGCCAGTCTGTCCGCCAGCGCCGGGAATATCCTGGACGTGGTTCTGAACGTGGTCCTGGTCCTCTTCCTCCACATGGGGGCGGCGGGGGCCGGCCTGGCCACCCTGATCGGGGTGGTCTTCACCACGGCCCTGGACCTCTTCTTCCTCCTGCGGAAGGGGACGTCTTTGAAGCTCTTCCCCGCCAAGCCAAAGCTGAGGGAGGTCCCCCAGTGCTTCCGGGACGGCTTCTCCTCCTGTGTGTCCTATGTGTATCTCATGCTCTTCCTTCTCATCGGCAACAACGCCATGATGCGGCTGGCCGGTGAGGAGGGGGTGGCGGTCTTTGACGTGATCCAGAACATCGGCTACCTCTTCAGTTACCTCTACGGCGCGGTGACCCAGGCGGCCCAGCCGGTGCTGAGCACCTACCAGGGGGAGCGGAACTTTGCCGGCTGCCGGTCCCTCCAGCGGTACGGCGCCATGATCGGCATATCAGTGGGGATCGCCGCCGCCGCCCTCATGGCTCTCCTGGCCCCCCAGGTCTGCGCCCTCTTCGGCCTGACCCCGGACAGCGGCGGGGAGCTGGGAGCCTGGGCGGTGCGGATCTTCTGCCTGGGCACCCTCTTCCTGGGGCCCAACCTCCTGGCGGGGGGCTTCTGTCTGGCCCGGGGGGCGGCCTTCCCCTCCTTCCTGGTCTCCACCCTCCGGGGGGCGGCGGTGCTGCTGCCGGCGACCCTGGCCTGCATCGCCTTGGGGCCCCGGGGCTTTTGGGCCCTGTACCCCATCACGGAAGGGGTCACCGCCCTGCTGTTTATCCTCTACCTTCGCTTCCTCTACCGGGAGAAGCGGGACCTGGAGGAGGCCCGGATCTACCGGGCGGTGATCCGGAACGACACGGCGGAGCTGGGCCGGGCCACCCAGGAGATCGAGGAGTTCTGCGACCGGTGGGAGGCCTCCATGAAGCAGCAGTACTTCGTGCAGATGACCGTGGAGGAGATCTGCGGGGCCATCATCGCCAAGGGCTTCCAGGGGGGAGAGGACGATATGATCCAGATCACCCTGGCGGCGGAGGACAACGGGCTCTTCACCCTGAACCTCCGGGACAGCGCCGTTCGCTTCAACCCCTTTGAAATGGCTCGGACCGCCGACGGCGATCCCGACCCCGACTTCAACGCCGTGGGTATGCAGGTCATCAAGACCAAGGCCATTAGCTTTTACTACAGACGATATCAGGGATTCAATACAATGGTGGTGAAGATATGAAAAACAACCTGCGCTTTTCCCTTCGCAAAAAGACCGTGCTGATCATCATTCTCATGGCCATCCTCCTCAGCGGCGCGGCCATCCTCACCTGCGGCCTGGTGTTCAGCCGGGCCAGCGACGAGAACTACCGGCTCCAGGCCTCAGAGCTGGCGGCCACCATCGCCTCGGTGGTGGATCCGGACCAGGTGGCCGATCTGCGGGAGCAGGTGTCCTCCGTCTACGACGCCACCGAGGAAAAGGTGGGCAGCGAGGAGATGGACAGCCCCAAGTACAATGACTACCTCCAGCGCTTTGCCAGCGTGACGGAGAGCGACAGCTACCGGGAGGTCTACCAGGTCCTCCGGGGCATCCAGGACGCCAACCATGTGGAATCGGTGTACATCCTCTATGTGGATGTGCCCACCCGGTCCACCGTCTATTTGGTGGACGCCTCCGACGACCCCTGCTACCCCGGCAACTTCGACCCGGTGTATGAGATGAACGATCTGGTCCTGGAGAACCCCGAGGTGGGCTTCCCCGCTTACATCACCAACACCGAGGCCTACGGCTGGCTGGTCTCCGCGGGGGTGGCCATCCACGACAGCGAGGGCAATGTCATCGCCCATGCCTTCACGGATATCTCCATGAACGACGTGAAGAACTCCCAGCGGACCTTCCTTCTCTCCCTCCTGCTGCTGCTGGCCCTGCTGACGGCGGCGCTGTGTGCGGTTTACGTCCTGGTGGTCAACCGGATGCTGGTCAAGCCGGTGAACCGCCTGGCCGAGGCCGCCCGGCAGTACTATGACGGCGGAGACGGCGAGGAAGAGAGCGGCGGACAGGGGGACCGGGAGACCTTCGCCGCCCTGGACATCAAGACCGGAGACGAGATCGAGGACCTGTCCCTCGCCATGCAGCAGATGGAGCGGGACATGAACACCTACATCCGCAACCTGACGGCGGTGACGGCGGAGAAGGAGCGCATCGGCGCCGAGCTCAACGTGGCCACCCAGATCCAGGCGGATATGCTCCCCCGGATCTTCCCGCCCTTCCCCGACCGGACGGAGTTCGATATCTACGCCACCATGGACCCCGCCAAGGAGGTGGGGGGCGACTTCTACGACTTCTTCCTCATCGACGACGACCACCTGGCCCTGGTCATGGCCGACGTGTCCGGCAAGGGAGTCCCGGCGGCCCTGTTTATGGTCATTGCCAAGACCCTCATCAAGAACCGGGCCCTCATGGGGGGCAGCCCCGGGGAGATCCTGGCCTATGTCAACGACCAGCTCTGCGAGGGCAACGACGCCGGCCTCTTTGTCACCGTCTGGCTGGCCATTCTGGAGATCTCCACCGGCAAAGGCATGGCCGCCAACGCGGGCCATGAGCACCCTGCCCTCCGCCGGGGGGACGGGACCTATGAACTGGTGAAGTACCGCCATTCCCCCGCTGTGGCCACCCTGGAGGGCATACGCTTCCGGGAGCACGAATTCCAGCTGGAGCCCGGGGACAGCCTCTTCGTTTACACCGACGGCGTGGCGGAGGCTACCGACGCAAACAACGAGCTCTTCGGCGAGGAGCGGACCCTGGCGGCGCTGAACCGGGATCCCGCCGCCTCCCCCAAGGACCTGCTGGCCAACGTGAAGGAGGGCATCGACACCTTTGTGGGGGACGCCATGCAGTTCGATGACATCACCATGCTGGGCCTGCACTACTTTGGCTCCAAGACGGAGGAGACGTGAGCCCGGCAATGAGCGGTTTTGCCGGGGCGGACCGGGACCCCGACAGCGGATTTTGTGCGTTTGTCCGAGGGTTTCCGGGGCCGTAAGGCTTGCATCGACTCTGTGAGAGTGCTAAAATAGACTCCAACGAGTGACCTCGCCGGAGTCTTTTTTCGCCCGGCGGGGCTCCCAACCCCGTAAACAAGACAGACGTGTCTTATATAACTGGAGGTAATGCTACTATGTTTGCAAAGCTGATCGAAACTCTGAAGGCCAACCCCCGCACCATCGTCTTCACCGAGGGCCCCGACGCCCGGATCCTGGAGGCCACCGCCCGCCTGAAGAAGGACGGCTTCCTGACCCCCATCCTGGTGGGCGTGGAGGCTGAGGTCAAGGCCGCTGCCGAAAAGGGCGGCTTCGATATCGAGGGCGTCCGCATCGTGGACCCCGCCACCTACGAGGGCATGGACAAGATGGTGGACACCATGGTGGAGCTCCGCAAGGGCAAGATGAGCCCCGAGGACTGCCGGAAGAACCTGGCCAAGGGCAACTACTTCGGCACCATGCTGGTGAAGCTGGGCGAGGCCGACTGCCTGCTGGGCGGCGCCACCTATTCCACCGCCGACACCGTCCGTCCCGCCCTCCAGCTCATCAAGACCAAGCCCGGCAACAAGAACGTCAGCTCCTGCTTTATTCTCCAGCGGGATAAGGACGGCGTGGACGAGCGCCTTTGCATGGGCGACTGCGCCATCCAGATCGACCCCGATGAGGACGCCCTGGTTGAGACCGCCATCGAGTGCGCCAAGACCGCTTCCATCTTCGGCATCGACCCCAAGATCGCCTTCCTGAGCTACTCCACCAAGGGCTCCGGCAAGGGCGAGGCCGTGGACAAGATGAAGAACGCCTGCGACAAGGCCAAGGCCGCCGCCCCCGAGCTGGCCATCGACGGCGAGATGCAGTTCGACGCCGCCGTCTCCCCCGTGGTGGGCCAGCAGAAGTTCCCCGGCTCCGCCGTGGCCGGCCATGCCAACACCTTCATCTTCCCCGAGATCCAGTCCGGCAACATCGGCTATAAGATCGCCCAGCGTCTGGGCGGCTTCGCCGCTTACGGCCCCATCCTCCAGGGTCTGAACGCCCCCATCAACGACCTCTCCCGCGGCTGCGACGCCGACGAGGTCTATAAGATGGCGATCATCACCGCCGCTTTGGCATAAGGCAAAGCAGAACAATTACACAGCAAACGAAAGAGGCCGCCTCCCTGTGAGGCGGTCTCTTTTTCTGCTTTTTATCGCGCCCATGTATCTCATACTGAACTTCCATGAAACCAATGCAATTTTTGCGGCCAGTTTTCCGCCATACTGCGTTGTCGTCCTTGGTGGGCGTCAGCCCACCGGCGTCCTCCGCCTTGTCTGGCGAAAAACTGCCTCGCAAATCTTTGCATCGTTTTAACGGAAGATCAGTATCACAACGCATCAAGCCCTCCTCTTGTCATCCTGCGCGGAGCGTTCCGCGCCGGGTCAGGTATGCGCTTCTCCCCGGCGCAGAAGAAAGATTCCCAGGGCCAGGCTGAGGGCCTCCCCGACGACAGCCGCCCACCAGATGCCCCTGCCGCCGGTGAGGGCCATCACCGCCAGCAGGGCCCCGGGCAGGAGGACGAACCCCCGGCCGATGGACTGGACCATGGAGGCCCCGCCCCGGCCCAGGGCGGCGAAGTACCCCGCCAAGGCGATGGAGAACCCGGCGAAGAGGTAGGAGGGGGCGTACTGCCGCAGGGCGGACACCGCCTCCGGGAAGAGGGCGCTGCCCCCCTCCAGCAGGAGGGAGACCACCCCGCCGGGGCAGAGCTGGCAGATCAGCTCCACCGCCGCCGCCGCCACCCCTACAGTGAGCAGGCACTGGCGGAAGAAGACCCGCACCGAGGCCCGGTCCCCGTGGCCCACCGCCAAACTCACCAGGGGCATCATCCCCTGGGTGATGCCCTGCATGATCATGGAGACGATAAGGCTGAGGTAGGCGATGACCGCGTAGATGGGGAGGGCCCCTTCCCCCATGGTCCGGAGGATGACATGGTTGTACACCAGGGTGAGGAAGCCCAGCATGAACTCAATGGAGCAGTCCGCCACCCCCAGGGGAAGGATCTTTTTCAGGTATTCCAGGTGGAGGGGGAATTTCCGGAACCGCAGGTTGGAGCGCCCCGACAGGAAGTACCCCAGGAAGAAGACCAGGCTCCCCAACTGGGCCAGCCCCGTGGCCAGGGCGGAGCCCTTCACCTCCCAGCCGAAATGGAAGATGAAGAGGTAGTCCAGTCCGATGTGGACCACGGCGGACACTGCCACCCCGATGACCGCCAGGATGGGCTTGCCGTCCACCTTCACCATGACCTCCAGACAGTAGGTCAGCAGGAAGCACACGGAGAACAGGCAGACGATGTGGAGGTACTGGGAGGCGTAGCCCATGGTGAGCTCCCTGGCCCCCAGCAGGTAGGCCAGGGGCCGGGCGAAGGCGCACACCAGGGCGGTGATAACCACGGAGAAGACCAGGATCACCGCTACGGTCTGGGTGAAGATCTCCTCGGCCTTTTTGTGGTCCCCGGCCCCCAGGGCGAAGGCGCAGAGGGTGGAGGTCCCCATGGTCAGCAGGACGGACACCCCCGAGAGGATGTTGATGAAGGGCAGGGAGAGATTCACCGCCGCCAGAGCCAGGTCGCTGACCCCCTTGGCCACAAAGATGCCGTCGATGACAGTGTAGGAGGAGAAGAGGACCATGGCTCCCAGGGAGGGGAGGACGTAGTGGAAGAAGCTCTTCCAGGTGGGCGCGGGGACGGATGACATAATAAAACCTCAATTCGGATTTGTTTGCGGGGCCGTTGCGTGCTTGTCTTCGGCCTGCTATACTGACAGTATAAACTATGGGGTTACCCCAGAGTCAAGGGGAAAACCCTCTGAGCGTTTTCCGTCCCCTTGTGCGCGCAAAAGGGGATGGCCCGCCGGATAGGCGGCCCGTCCGGAGAGGACACCGGTAGGGCGCTGCTCTGACATACTGCAAAACGGCAGGACTACAAGCGACAAGGACAGCACGCCGCCCCGCCCCGCTCAGCGGCCAAACCCCACCCAAAGGAGGCCCAGCCATGGACCGCTACGAACTGAAAACCGCCGCCTTCGCCGCCCTCTGCGGTGTGAAGAAGGACACCCTCCTCCACTACGACCACATCGGTCTTCTCAAGCCCAAGCGGGTAGGAGAGAACGGCTACCGCTACTACGCCCCCCGGCAGTTGGCCGCCTTCGATCTCATCGACGCCCTTCGGCGGCTGGATACCCCCCTGGCGGAAATTCGGGAGTATCTTACCCGCCGCAGCCCCCAGGCCCTACTGGACCTGCTGGAGGAGAAGAAGGCCGCCATCCGGGCCCAGCGTCAGCGGCTGGAGAGAATGGAGGCCCTGCTGGATACCGCCGAGAAGACCACCCGGGCGGCGGAGACCGTCCGGCCCGGCCAGGTCACCCTGGAGGCCCTTCCCGCCGCCACCCTGGCGGTGGTGAAGGCCCCGGCCTTCGACGTTTTCCGGGAGGAGCCCTACCTCCTCCACATCCGGGACCTCATGGCCTGGGCCAGGGAGCACGGCACCGTCTTCCAGGCTCCGGGGGATATCGTCACCAAAGAGAGCCTGGAGAAGGACAAGTTCCTGGAGGACTACTATTTCTGCCCCGTCCCCGCCGGGACCACGGGCTGGGAGACCCGGGAGCGCCCCGCTGGGACCTACGCCGTCCTGGTCCACCGGGGATCCTATCGGTCGGAGACCCAGGCAGTGAAGCGCCTCCGGGACTGGGTGGAGGAGAACGGCTACGCCATCGACGGGGACCTCTACGAGGAGGACCTGGTCAGCTACGCCACCTCCATGGACCGGTCGGCCTATTTGCTGCGGCTGTATGTGAAAATTCGGGAAAAATGAGGGTTTTCGCAAAAAAGACTTGACTGTAAAGCCCCTTGATACGCTACGGTGAGGCCACAGAGGCGGAAAAACCGCCCGAAACCAAGGAAAGGAGCGAGCAGCCATGACGATCAAAGAGATGGAAGAGAAGGCCGGACTGGCCCGGGCCAACATCCGGTTCTACGAGGCCGAGGGGCTTTTCACCCCGGAGCGGAAGCCCAACGGCTATCGAGACTATTCCCAGGAGGACCTGACCACTCTGCTGCGGGTGAGACTCCTGCGGTCACTGGGGGTGAGTCTGGAGGACATCAAGGCTGTCCAGGCGGGGGACCTCCCCCTGGCGGAGGTCCTGGGCAGACACCTGGACCACCTGGCGGAAGACAGAGACAAGCTGACCCGTGCCGAAGGGGTCTGCCGGGAGATGCGGGAGGCCGGGGAGGACTACGCCCACCTGGACGCGGAAAAATACCTGGAGGCCCTGACCCGGCCCCAGCCGGTGCCTGTCCCCGCCCCGGTGCCGGAGAGCGACGCCATTCCCAAGGTCCGGTCCCCCTGGCGGCGCTTTTTTGCCCGGGAGCTGGACAGCCTGATCTATGGTATCATCCTGGAGGGGGTTTTTCTGGCCTGCGGGCTCAACCATCTGATCTACACCGCATTTTACAGTTACGGCTCGTCCGGTCAGCGGAACCTGATGTTCTTTCTGGCCATCGGCCTGGGGCTCCTGCTGACCTTCGTGCTGGAGCCTGTCCTCCTCCACTGGTTCGGCACCACCCCGGGCAAGGCCCTGCTGGGGCTCCACGTCCGGAGCCCGGAGGGCGGGAAGCTGTCCTATGACCAGGCTGTCTTTCGTACCGGGGACGTGCTTCTCCGGGGCATGGGCCTGTGCATCCCCGTGGTGGGATGGATCCAGGAGGTCCGGTGCTATTCCGCCTGCGAGAAGGGGAAGACCCTCCCTTGGGAGGAGGACACGGTGCTGGTCCTCCGGGACAGCAAGGCCTGGCGGACCGTGGCATTCGTGGTCCTGTACGCTGCCGTGAACCTGCTGAGCTTCGGCATCTCCACCATGGCGGCGCTCCCGGCCAACCGGGGGGACCTGACGGTGGCCCAGTTTTGCCAGAACTTCAACCGCCAGGCAGACCGCCTGGGCTACACCAAGGCCCGGCTGGAGCCCGACGGGTCCTGGCGGCTGCTGGACCATGGGGATACCTTCGCCATAGAGGACGAGCTGGGCCCCGACCTGCCGGAGCTGCGGTTTACGGAGAAGGATGGAACCGTCACCGGCCTGACCTTTGCTTTCCAGGGGGAGGGTCAGGACTTCTACGCTTCCTGGGGCCAGCGGGAGACCGCCCTGGCTTTGTGGGCCTTTGTGGGGGCGCAGGAGGACTGCGGGGTTTTCCACAGGGACCTGGACCACCGGTATGAGGACCTGCT
This sequence comes from Oscillospiraceae bacterium, assembly GCA_902781745.1. Taxonomy (GTDB): domain Bacteria; phylum Bacillota; class Clostridia; order Oscillospirales; family Oscillospiraceae; genus Evtepia. The sequence goes on along the minus strand of CACZKM010000006.1, from coordinate 3,200 downwards.
GGAGGCCCCCATCCACAGCTTTGACGACACCCTGTACGGGGTCCGGGTGAAGTGCGACGCAGACTGGGAAGGGGAACCGGGAGCCTTCCTGGCCCGGGGAGAGGACGGCCCCGCCGCCTTTTCCATGGCGGTGACGATGAAGAAGCTGTAAACAAAAGGACCGCCCGTTTCCCCAAGGAGGGAGACGGGCGGTCTGGCATTGTTCTCTCACCCCGACATTTTCACCGTCAGGGTACAAAAAGCGTCGTTCCGGCTGTACCACAGGGAGTCCCCCGGGGTGCGGGTGCCGGCCTGCTGGGCGGCCTGGCGGAGAAGACGGTGGATCTCCCCCTGGTCCAGGAGCAGGTGGGTGGCCTGGGGCCACAGGTCGTCGGAGAACCGCAGGCACACCCGGCTCTCCCCGGAGGCCAGGGTGGCGGCCATGGCGTCCACCATGGCAGAGGTGTCATAGGTCTCGAACCACAGGCCGCTGCGGCGGAAATAGTTGTAATCCTCGCTGACGCACTCCGGCACCTGCTGACCGGGATCCAGGATGTGGTTGCGGAGGAGGTCTGCCGTGGTGATGCCGAAGTATTCATAGGCGGGGCCGTCGTTGGGGTCGCCCCCGTCAAAGACCGGGTCCCCCCAGGTGACGTCCATCCAGCAGGGGGTCCCCTCCAGCCAGATCAGGTTCCAGGCGTGGGACTCCCCGGCGGCCTGGCCGCTGATGTAGGCGCAGGGGATGCCCTGGCGGTTCAAAATATACTGGGCGGTCTTGGCGTAGCAGCCGCACAGCCCCGCGCCGTCCACCATGATGTGGAGGATGGAGTTGCCCTCCACGGTCTGGTAGTCGGCGTGGTCGATGATGTAGCGATAGACGTGGAGGGCCTTTTCATAGTCCGAGGCGTTCTCTGCCAGGCCTGCCAGACAGGCGGACTCCCAGGCGTTGATCTTGGCCTGGGTCTCGGACCGCTGGCTCCGGTCCATGAGGTACTGGGGCTTGTAGGAGGCCCGGACGGGCTGGTCCATCATCAGGGTGGTCTCGATCTGTCCGTTGCCGGAGAACCAGAAGAACTCGGGGTAGTCCTTGTCGATGGCGTCGATGGCGGCCTGGATCAGGTCCACGTCGGGATAGAGGTCCTCGATGGCCTCCTCCTGGGCCTCCAGTCCCGCCGCCAGGGTGTCGTACACCGCCTGCTGCTGGGGGGTGAGCTGAGACCGGGCGTAGCGGAAGCCCTCCGTCGGCCGGTCGTAGTCCGCCGGGGGCTCCTCCGCCTTTACCGTGGAGAGGACCAGGTCCGCCGGGCCGCTGCAGCCTGTCAGCAGCAGAAAGAAGGCCAGAAACAGGGGGAACATCCGCCTCATTTCACCTTCCTCGCCAGGGCCCGCTCTGCCGCTGCGGCGATCCCGGCGGCGGTGAGGCCGTAGCGCTCCATCAGGGCCTCCGGGGGGCCGCTCTGGCCGAAGGTGTCCTCCACCGCCACGGCCTCCATGGGCACGGGGCAGGACCGGACCACCACCTCCGACACCGCCCCGAAGAGACCGGCGTGGATCTGGTGCTCCTCGGCGGTGACGATGGCCCCGCACTCCTTCGCGGCGGTCACAATGGCGTCCTGGTCGATGGGCTTGATGGTGTGGAGGTCATAGACCCGCAGGGAGATCCCCTTCTCTGCCAAAGCCTCGGCGGCCACCATGGCCTCATAGACCATGGCCCCGCAGGCGAAGACGGCGCAGTGGGACCCCTCCCGCACCAGCCGGGCCCTGCCAAGCTGGAAGGGGGTGTTCTCGTCGGTGACCACGGGGACGGCCTCCCGGCCGAAACGGAAGTACACCGGACCGTCGATATCCGCTGCGGCGATGACGGCCTTCCTCGTCTCCTCGCTGTCGCAGGGGGCGATGACGGTCATCCGGGGGAGGACCCTGGCCAGGGCCATGTCCTCCAGGGCCTGGTGGGTGGCCCCGTCGGGCCCCACGGAGATCCCCGCGTGGGCCCCGCCGAAGCGGACCTTCAGGTTGTTGTAGCACACGGTGGTGCGGATCTGGTCGAAGGCCCGGCCGGAGAGGAAGACCCCGTAGGTGGACACATAGGGGATGAGCCCTCCCAGGGCCATGCCTGCGGCGGTGCCCACCAGGTCCTGCTCGCTGATGCCTACATTATAGAAATGGTCGGGGTACTGGTCCCGCACCCAGTTGGTCCGGGTGGAGGCCGCCACGTCGGCGTCCAGGACCATCACGTCGGGGCGGGTCTTGCACAGCTCCAGCAGGCCCAGGCCGTAGCCGTCCCGCTGGGGGACTTTTTTCACGTTATCCATGGCTGACGCCTCCTTCCACTTCCGCCAGGGCGGCGGCCAGCTCCTCCGCGTTGGGGGCCTTGCCGTGCCAGGCGCATTGGTTTTCCATAAAGGACACGCCCTTGCCCTTGACGCATTGGGCGATGAGGACGGTGGGCTGTCCCTTGACGGCCTCAGCCTGGCGGAAGGCCGCAATCAGAGCGTCCACGTCGTGGCCGTCCACGGGGATGACGTGCCAGCCGAAGGCTTTGAACTTCTCGTCCAGGGGCTCCACCCGGCAAATTTCATCGGTGGGGCCGTCCAACTGGACGCCGTTGTCGTCCACGATGGCGCAGACGTTGTCCAGCTTAAACTGGGCGGCGGTCATGGCGGCCTCCCAGATCTGGCCCTCCTGGACCTCCCCGTCCCCTAAGAGGCAGTAGGTCCGGTAGGACCGGCCGGTCTGCTTCGCCGCCAGGGCCAGGCCGTTGGCGATGGACAGCCCCTGGCCCAGGGAGCCCGAGGAGCAGTCCAGGCCGGGGAGGGATTCCATGTGGGGGTGGCCCTGGAGGGGGGAGCCAAGCTGCCGCAGGGTGGGCAGGAGGGCGGGGTCAAAGTATCCCCGCTCCGCCAGGGCGCTGTAGAGAGCTGGGGCGGCGTGGCCCTTGGACAAGAGGAACCGGTCCCGGTCCGGGTCGCCGGGGGTTTGGGGGTCGACGCGCATCACGTCGAAGTAGAGGGCGGCCAGGATCTCCACGCAGGAGAGGGAGCCGCCGGGGTGGCCGGAGCCGGCGGCGTGGATCATGGTGAGAATGTCCCGCCGGAGGGTCCGGCACAGGGCGCGAAGGTCTTGTTCCATGGGGAAAACCTCCTTTATCGGTATCTATGGTGGGTTCGATTGCTTCCTGAACTTAAAAGTACCATAGGGCCGGGAGGTTGTCAAGGAACGGG
>CACZKM010000005.1 GCA_902781745.1 Oscillospiraceae bacterium | reverse complement strand
GCAAGCTTACTTTACACCAAAAGGAGTTTTTTTGTCCAGTTGTATAGCTATAAGCGCTTCCGAACCACCCACGCCTAGCGTGGGGTTTTCGTAATACAAGAAACGGGGCGAGCTTATAGCTCGTCCCTCGTTTCCTTTTGTGTGGTGGTTTGTCCTGTAAGCGCATTACGCAGGGTATCAACGGATGTATGATCGTATATTCGTGTCAGCATCTTCAGGTCGCAATGACCCAACAATTTTGCCACCATCAGCGGTGAGATGCCCTGGCCCAACCACAGGGTAGCCCTGGTGTGTCGGAGTTCATGTGGGGTCAGCCTGGGGATCTCAGGGTGCTCCGTTCGCAAATCCTTCATAAAGGCGTTGTACACCCGGCGGCTCCAGTTTTGCGGTTGGTAGGGTTTGCCCTCAGGGCTGTGGAACACAAATTCTGGATGGATGACCTGCTGCCCGTTATCCCCCTTCGGAGGCAGATAGACGGTCCTGGGTTTGTTCTTCAGTCGTTCCATCAGTGTCGGATTGACGATAGGAATTGCCCGTTGTCGATACTTGTTTTTTAGGCCGTTAGACTCGATGACCCACTTTTCCTGGTCAAGGTCTTGATAGGCTACCAGACCTTGGCGAATCAAAATAGTATTGTTGTCTGCGTCTATGTCCTCCCACCTCAGGCCCAACAGTTCGCTGCGAGTGATGCCGGTTTCCAGCAGAAGCATGATGGCCAGACCATTGGGATGAGCCTTTGCAAAACCGTAGACCGTGTCGTATTCTGCTTGGCTGTAGGTATGTTTACTGGGAGGCTCAATTTTAGGTAAATGAATAGATTTACCGGCAGGGTTGGATTTGCACAAGCCATTATCCGCAGCGTGTTGCAATACAAACGACAAGATGAAATAATCTTTATGGATAGTCTCGGGCGCATATTTCTTTGCCATCGCGTTGATATACTTTTGGATGTGGAGGGGCATGATTTCATCCAGCTTCATTTCGCCAAACCACGGTATTAGGCGTTGCTGAACCGGAATGAGATAAGTGCCGCTGTAGGTATTGCCCTTCACGAAAGGCTTTTTGTACAGTTCCAGACATTCTATGACCCATGCCTTGAAAAGAATACGGGGGCGATCCTCATGCCCTCCACACAACAACTCCAGTTCATAATGGGCCCGGTACTTCTCGGCTTTGCGCTTGGCGTCAGCCTTACTTTTGGTGCTGTAGAAGGACTTTCGGATCAGTTTTCCGTTAACGTCCTTTCCCAGCGTGATCTTGTGCTCGAACGGCCGGACGGTCTTTTTCTCATTGGTCTGATGTGCAGAGGGCATTGGGTTCACCTCCGTTCCTCTGCCGTGGCGGGATTACATCTTTAGATGGTCAGGCTATCCGCAGGAACGCCTTTGGTCAACCAAGCCACGAAGGTGATGGTGGGGATCTTATAGCCGCTCCTGGTTCCCAGCGTCCATGAAAACCCAAAGGGGCAGCGTCCCTGATCGATAGATGCCCGCAGGGCGGCTGGGCTGACGTGCAGGAATCCGGCAACATCAGAGACAGGAATGTAAATGGGGTTTGCCGAGACTAAGTTTGATAAGGCGTTGTTGGCCATGGTAGGAACCTCCTTCTGGAAATAATATCCAATCAAGCGATTGAACTATATCGGATCCGTCCGCTTTGTCCGCCAAAAGTGGATATCCCCATGGACTGGCAAAAAACGCCTCCGTGTGATTTCAATTTTGGCGGACATTACGGACGATGTAAGATGTTACTCCTCGCTATCAGCGATGGCCCTGAGACGCTCTGGCGCGACCTTCAGAAGCCTGGGACGGTCACCGAATCCGACCTTGGTTCCATATTCGATGCGATCAATGCCGTCCTTTCGGTGAGACTTATACGGGATGAGGACGCCTGCAGAGACCAGATCACCAAATAGGGCGTTTGATGACTTAGGAAAAGTCTTTCCGATGGCCTGGTATGCCTTGGAGATAACAGAATAAGTATCTTGCGGCCAAAGGAACCAGAATCCATCCTTCTCCACGCCAAGGTAATCCCCAGGATTGTCCGTAAACTCCGCGACGGTAGTAGCAAGGTGGATCCGATTCTGAGCCATGAGGGCCAGGAGGGCCTGGCAGAAGATACGCACCGGGCTAGCGGTTTTGGTACGCGCTTCACTTGCCTGACAGACCTTCAGGATATCGACCTGGAGCAGGGAGACATAATCTGGCTCCAGGGAAAGAAATCCCTGGACCTCCCGGGTCACAATGTCTGCGGTAATGGCCAGACAAGCGTAAGTGTCGATCAGTCGCTTCTCGGTCAGATACCGGCCGCCAATGTCACGATAGCGCTGGAAGTATGCCTTGATGTACGCAATCACCTCAACTGCATGAGGTGCAAGATGGGAAACGAACCAAGCAAGATATTCCGTCCAGAGTCCGGGGGCAGCCTGATAGGTGCGAAGTAGATCCTTATCAAAAGTGTCCTTCTCAATCGACAAGAACAGGCAGCGGAGCAGGGAAGACTGGCTCCCCGCAGAGTCCTCCCCAGTGATAGCAACGAGGCCGCAAGGCTTGAGTTCTTTCACTTCATCCATGTTAGGATTCGCTCTACCTTTGGCAATACCGTCGCCAAAGAATCGCACCAACTGTTCCAAACTGGATTCCATGGCCCTTCGGGACCCCGCGTCCGATGCCGGGCAGAAATCATCAACCAGCAGAATCCTGTCCCGGTACTTGGCGAACTTGATTTCCAAACTTGCAGCGGTATCCCTGAACGTTGCCGGGATGTTTTGCTCAGGAACGCCGGAGAAGTTGAAGAGCAAGGCGGAGACAGCAGTTTTCAAAGAGCCTGTAGGACCTTCGATAAAAAGAAGTGCTCTGGGTGCACACCCTGCACTTTCGAAGAAGTGGAACAGCAAACCCAGGTGGGCAAATAAAAAGGGGATGGCGATAGATTCTGATTTCTTTGCCAAGCCCAGGATTCCCCAACCGGCCTGAACGATCTGCGCTTCAGATTTGGATGCTTCTCCTCTGCGGAAGGAAAAGCCGGAGCGGTAGATGATGTAATCATCCGGCGGTGTTCCGTTATCTTCTACATAAAAATACACACCGTTGGGGGTTACTCTCCACCCAGACGAATGGAATTCAAAAATGTGGGGAACTGTAGCAACCTGTTCTCTGAGCATCGTCTGGAACTCAGTTTCGAAGGCACCGATGCCTTTGTTCCTGTAAAGAATGGCTTCAGGGCAGTCCTCCATAATTTTTGCCAGAATATGCTTGAAGTCGCCTTTATTGATCTCCATCGTCTTGGCAGAGCGGAAGGGGAAAATCGTTTCGAAAACGATTTTCTGCGTATCTGAGCCAGCATCATTTGAAGACCAGATATGCTTGATCCCCTTTAATTTTACCAAGAAGTTTGTGGCCTTTACGAACTTCTTGGTTTTGGGGGGTAAAGCATAATACCCATCATGTGCTTCTTTAATGATGAAGGGTGTAGTTTCACAATCCGCATCTCCATTCAGCGCGACGTTCTGGGCACTGCTGGTGGGAGTGACTATGGCTTTTGCATCCGAAGCGATACTACGAAGAATGGCGGGAGAAGACGAGGTATTTGCTCCATCCTTACCAGCATCTTCACGCCGGAGCGAAACAGATTCTGCTTCCGGAGTAGGCGACAGCATAGGCCCATCTATCTCAGCTTTCGACGGATTGAGGAAACTGTGGAGATAACTATGTCCCCCTTCACCAAAGGGAAAACGCAGTGCAGCTTCGGTATTCTCAGGCGAAAAAGAAAGGACAACCATTTCATCCTCGATGGTATTCTCCTCACAATTGCCAGAGTTCTCGTCGGTAACGCTTGCCGCTTCATCCAGAGGGGTGTATTCATAGTCCCTAAGATAGGTAAAACCGCTCGGATAGGGACATCCCGGCGGCACTGTAATAAAGACCGCATCGGATCTGGTACAGGGCTGAAGCGAAGCATCTAAGTACTGCTCCGGGGGGTAAAGGGTACAGCGAATGGGGATATTGGGATCGATATTATAGTTGCTGGATCTATTCCAGGATCGTCCGAAGACCTTACAGACTGCCATAACTTTACCTCCTCCTCAAGGACAAACGGTTTCGGGTTCGGGCTGAGAGACCTCAAAGGGAAAGGTCCCGATGACGGTGTACCCGACAGGAAAGGGAAATCCCACCGGAGCAGAAATATAATAGTGCTCACTGAACTGGCAGGGATTTCCATCTGCATCATAATACTGGATGACAGGATCGATACTCGTTCGCTTAGGGAAAATGTCGATCGGACGGATCAGTTCTCCGGGCCGCCTGGGCCTTTTGGCTACTGAATGATAATAGATATTCATTTTCATTCCTCCTCGTAGATATATGAAAAAAATAAAAAAACCGACCGCAGTTCTCATTCGCAAGCATAGCTATGCTTGCTATAAGAAATGCAGTCGGAATCGTGCCAACAACAACCGTCAACATTCATACGTTGACAGCTCCAATGGATGAAAAACAATCAAACATTGGAAATGCATTTTAAACCCAAATCAAAATACTACGTACGACAATCATAGTTAGGTCTCGTACAAGGATTTGGTTTGCTTATGTTATCATGCTATCGTTCTGTTGTCAACCCCCAAAAGATCAATTGTAGGAAACCGCCCTCCTGCTCCTCTAAAATAGATTAAGGTTAAGTGAATGTTTCGTGTAAGAAATGGGATTAAGGAAAGGTAGGATACGCGACCAACGTCAGGATGCCATATAATGACTTCAAACGGTAGTTGATCGGACGTCCGTATTGTCCGACAAAAATAATATACAGTTACACAGAAAAAGTTGAATATCTGGTGTATTGAGAATCTTGACGGACAATCCGGACAGAATAAATGTTGACTTCGTACTCCTACAGGAGTATAATTCGGGGAGGTGGTGATGATATGCAGAAGACGCTCTATCACGGTTCTGCGACGATTATTCAGCGACCAATCTTCGGATACGGAAAGACATACAACGATTATGGCCTTGGTTTTTATTGTACCGAGACTCTGGACATGGCGAAGGAATGGGGAGTCGGGCGAGACCGTGACGGGTACGCCAATGCTTATTCTCTGGACATGACGAATCTGTCCATTCTTGATTTGAATGCAAACTCCTTTACCATCCTCCATTGGCTGACAGTATTGTTAGAAAATAGGGAGTTTGATGTTTCTTCTGCTTTGGCATATGATGCCAAAGAGTATCTTCTGAACACTTTCCGTCCTGCCTATGACACCTTCGATATCATTGTTGGCTATCGAGCGGATGACAGCTATTTTTCCTTCGCCCAGGATTTCATTAACGGCACGATTTCCTTTCGCCAACTCAATCGAGCCATGCATCTGGGCAAATTGGGGCAACAGGTTGTACTCAAGAGTAAACAGGCATTTGATCAACTCGTTTTCACAGGATATGAGACAGCATCCAGTGAAGAGTGGTATGCAAAAAAGATGCTTCGGGACAGGACCGCTCGAAGAGAGTATTTTGACGTAGAAAGAAACCGTCGGCAGAGAGGGGATCTTTACATTACGAAAATATTGGATGAGGAGATGAAGCCCGATGATCCACGCTTACGATAAAACCTATTTGAAGAATGCTCGTTCAGCCTTGGGTTGGATGCTGGATTATGCAGTCCACGATCTCGGCTATGACTTAGAAGCATACTTCGATCTTTTTATCCAGTCTGGCGTTGCCAAAGAATTTGAACTGGGGAATTGTTCGTTCCTGGCGGGGAGGTCCGGCGTCGAACTGACATATGACGTGCTGTTCCACATGGGTCGGAACGTTCCCACACAACCCCCGCGCTATACTGTCAATCGAAGCGAAGAATACTGGACCGGATGGGCCTTGGCATACTATCAGTGGTTTACCGCCCTCTCTTTTGCTGAGATCATATCAGTTATCCCGATCCAAGAAGTTCGATCTCTTTATATACCATACCATGAGATGGATATTAGTCATTTTGTAGATTATATGAACAATCAGTATCAGAGGGCCTATCCTGAGACGGAATTGAAAAGAAGGCGCTGTCACCTTGGCTTGAGCCAGCGTGCTCTTTCTGAATTGTCTGGCGTTCCGCTCAGAACCATTCAGCAGTATGAGCAGAGACAGAAGAACATCAACAAAGCACAAGCTGAATATGTCATTCTTCTGGCAAAAACCTTGTCATGCGAACCGGGCGATCTCATGGAAAGAGTTGGATGAGTGAGCGCTGGTTTAAGTGTTCGGATCGAGTATCATATAATGACACCAACCGACAGTGTTCACCCGTTGGGACTGACTCCCAACGGGTGATGTATTATAGTTTCGCCATGCGTCGAGTATACTCAATCACACTTTCTTTGGGAATCCTCCATGTCCTTCCGTTGCGGAAGGCCTTCAGTTCCCCGGAGTTGAGCAGCTTATAAATAGCGTTATGCCCCATTTTCAGCAGATCACAGGTTTCATCTGCTGTAAGGTATTCGTCATATTGTTCAAGCATTCAAGTCTTCCCCTTTCTATCTCTGATACATTTCTTGCATCGGCATTTTGAGCATAAGCATTTTGGTTTTCTGGGCAATCTCGGGCGTGTGAAGGTCGGTGGTGTAAAAAGTCCCATCGCTATCAACTGCTGAACGATTGCGGACTCAGAACGTCCAAATTCTTCCGCGAGCTCTGTGAGGCCTACGCCAACTTCCGAGTATCGATATGCCAACTGTTCTCTGGTATCATCCGTCCAGTAGGCTCCGGTATTTTCGGGGACCATGTACCCTTTTCGGAAAGCGATCCTCAGTTCGCGTTGATTCTTTTTGTCCATGTTCATTATCTGGACCTCCTGATGATTGAATTACCTTTATGTTCCATTCGGATTGATAATATTTAGCACCAAATAGCGCTTCGAGGTGCGATATAGCAACAAAAACAAAAAGGAACAGAAATCAGTTGGAAGACTATACAACGGATAATGAGCAGGAGAAAGCGATGAAGAGTTTCTATCCTGATGAGCGATTATTCTACGTCAAAAGAATTATGATAAGGCCCCAAGACAACGAGCCAGGATCTTTAGTTAGTGGTATTTCCTGTCGCTGTTTGGGGCTGCTTATCAATGTGTAGGTTAAGTTGTGGAGCAGCGACATGCATAGCATGGGCTCCAAATGATCTCGGATGGTTCTATATATAGGTGCCTTCCCAGGTTTTACTAAAAAGATCCCTTATACAGATGTCCGTGCAGAATTGCTGAAAGACTCCGGAGTTTTGCTTTGGTCAAAAATCTTCATCGACTGGATGGCGATGGCCAAACTGATAGGCTTCCAAATCATAGATGATACTCTCGAACCTTACGATAGAACGTCGAGGGTGACATTTGTAATCGTTTCATTGCCTCGCGGGCTGTGATTTCACCGCCCCTCCACCTTTTGGCTACTGGTAGGAAGTCTGGATGGTTGATGGGCTGACGGCCTTTATAAACGCCGTTTTCCTTGGCAATGGCAATTCCCTCCCGCTGCCTCTGGAGGATGTATTCTCTCTCCAGTTCAGCGACAGCAGCGAATACGGTCAACATAAATCTACCGGTGGGAGTGGAAGTGTCAATGCTCTCTTTCTGGCTGACAAACTCCACACCCTTTGCTATCAGACGCTCAACCAAGTCCAGGAGATCCCTGGTGTTTCGGGCAAACCTGCTGATTGACTCAACCACAACGGTATCACCTTTTCGAACGTAGTCCATCATGCTATTTAATTCAGGTCGGTTCGTGTTTTTTCCACTCATGCGGTCGATAAATATCTGGTCTACACCTAAAGACTTCATCAGTTCTTCTTGACGCACCGTGTTCTGATCTTGCGTGCTGACGCGGATATATCCGATTTTCATTGATATATTCTCCTTTAAAATGTTTACCAATGGGGTATACCCAAATGGCAAGCATCAAACGTGCTCCAATAGGGTTGTATTTTCGATTTTGGGACATGCCATTTTTTGCCGGAACCCTAATGGCATGACTCGTGCATATGATTACATGCAGCATTGCTCTCGATAGAGTTAGCTTTTTTCAAGGAGGGGGCCATAGTGGACCGCTGCGCCGTTGGCACAGCAGTCCATGTCCCCCTCCTTAAAAACCTCCCCCTCCTTGACCAATCATCATATTTTACTTTCTTGGTGGTTTAGTTACCAGTATCATCAGCAGCTATGTGGCCACAAGAGAAATGGAAATATTTGGTTTTGCGTGAGAGGGGGGGATTGGGGGGAGACGGGCTGAAGCCGGAGGCGGAAGCCTCGCAACGTCTCCCCCCCCATTGGGTACTACAGTCAAGGTCTACTCCTTCGTGAATAATTCTGGGAGGTCACAATCATCAAAAATGGCCATCAGCACCAGGCTGATTGCCATCCCCAGCAGCCTCCATTTTACCGCATTCACCAGCATCACCCCCTTTCATCTGAGAGTGAGTCAGATTTCGCCGGTGTATAGCAACTCCTCAATTTCGCCCAGTGTCAGTCCTTCCTGGTACCATGAATCTACCCACTGACCATCAAAACCATAGTATCGAGCGGCTGTTCTTAACTCGTCCAAGTACGCATCTTCAAAAGAAGCACTTCGGGAAGCAGAAGACGGATAATAGCATCTGAACCCGCCAGGATAATAGGCAGGAAAGAATAAGCTGTCTGCATTGAAGGTTCCGTGGCTCATTTTTCCATAGGCATCGATTTTCAATATTTCTCCGCAGTTCACTTCAACCTTACTTGCCTTACCCAGTACAACCTTCATTCTGGCAATCCCCCTGCTCAAGATCGCTTCTGTGGATGCATAGAGGATCAAGCCTAATCTGCGGTAGTGGTATATGCAGAGCGGGTTATCTCCTTTCACGAAATATAGATTGTCCCGCTCGTCCATGGCCGTAAAGCAAAAAGAACCCTCGACTGTTTCAGCCATATATTTCAGGCTGTTTAAGTCGAGGGTCGATTGCTTTTCAATCAGTTGTACGGCGACATAAGAATCCGTCTCGATCCTGGTTTGTGGAAGAGACATTGTTTTCCGCAGCGCTGTGTCGTTATAAAGTACTCCGTTATGACACAGGGAGAAGAAACCGTCAGCGGTGCGCCCCAGGAAAGGGTGGTTGTTATAGTTCCGCTTGGCATTGCCCTGAGTGGCCAGCCGGGTGTGACCCATTACGACAGATACGCCGTTGGGGATATGGAATTTCATCTGACGAGCGGGTAAGGGTCGCTTATAGATGCGGAGTTTGTTATTATAATTGTAAGCGATTCCACTTGCATCAGTGCCTCGTTCCTCACACTCTCTGGCCAGCGCAGACAGCATTTTGCTCTTCTGCTTGCCGGAGAAGCTATGTCCATAGTCGATCATTCCGAAGAGACAGCACATAGATCAGACCTCCTGTTCAGCATAGACAGGCTCGTTCACATAGAGCCTCCGTTCCTTCAAGTACATGACCAGTTCCGGCTTGACACACCCAGCTACGAAGGTGGTCCAGCTCATGGCTTTCAATTCTTCGTCTGTCAAATTGATGGCGACATCGCAAATCCGATCCACCATTTGAATCGTTGCAAGAAGTGTATTCAGCTTGAGCGTTCCCCTGAAAATGCGGAACTCAATCGTGTCATGATTATAGAGATTGACACAGGTGTACCGTCCGCTGTGGTAGCCCTTTTTGGCGTGATCAAGAATGTCCATGGGCCGATCCTTATAGCCATACCGTGCAGCCCATTGAGCCAACTGGCTAGGAGTCCGGCGACTGAACTTCAACAGTTCAGCCCAAAACCGCTCGACGAAATACAGGATTCGAGCGATGCAGGGCTCCTGTTTTGCCTGAGTCAATCCGAATGCGTCTCGACTGATATGGATATGCAGGCCGCAGGTCCCGGCCTGGTGAGAGGAGTAGCCCAATCGGCGAGCCTCTCTTAATACAGCGTCCCAGGGCATAGTGTTCATGTGGTAGGTATAGGACAACGGGTGTGTCACCAGTTCAAACCCGTCGCTAATGCTGCCATCGTGCTTGGCGTACATAGTTTCTCTGCCGTTGCCGTTAGCCTGGGCAAGAATTCGCTCAGCCTTACGGTCACTCTCGCCGCCTCCGTCGATTTCCAACTCCACACCGAAGTAACGCGGACCATCCCCATGAAAAACAGGTTCCGGTTTGTAGCTGTAATCCTCAATGACAGCATTGTGATATTGGCGTCTTTCGTAGCATTGCCAACAAAGGGTTTCCTCTTCCTCATCGTCGTAATAGGAGTGATCCACGTCAATCACTCTGCCGCAGTTCTCACAGCTTGTATAAAACCGCTGGTAGCAGTTCATGCAGAGCGGTGTTTGAATGTCACCGGCATTGTCATCGCTCCAGAGCCGATTTCCGCAGCGACAGCAGATTAGCGTGTTTTCACGCAAGCAGTCTTCGCAAAGAGTCTGGTTGTGAAAAGTGTGAGCATCGTCTGAGGTTATTCTTCTTCGACAGAGTTCACAGTAAAGAATATCGTTCATTAGCATTGTCTCCTTTTCGTTTTTTCGTATAGCAGCAAAAAACCGCAGGATAATCCTACGGTTGTCAGTAATATGATACATAATTGAATGAGTCAGCTATTACGAGCGGAGCGGAGACAAAAAGCCAGGTGAGGATTGTCCTCACCTGGTTACATTTTATCTGGATGGAAAGCTAATCATCCTCCAACAGCTTAGAGGGAGGAATACCTAGCACATCAGCAATTTTGAACAGGGTTTCCAACGAAACACCCCGAACCGTACCGGTACCCTCTACCTGAGCAAGAAAGTTGACACTCCTTCCGATCTTCTCGGCAAAAGCTTCCTGTGTATAGCCAGCCTTCTTCCTGTAGTAGGCGATCTTCAGGCCCAAAGTCAGATATTTCTCAGGGTACTCGGTCTTCATAAGGCAACCCTCCTGCCCTAATGGTACCAAGCAGGGGAATCAATTTTAATGGAGTGGAAGAAAAATTATATTTACTTTATGCAAATGATTAAGAACGTTTACATTGTGCAAATGATAGGGTATAATAATATAAGTAATTATTTCTTTAGAGATTTTGTGAAATGACAATGGGTGTCTACCTCCTGCGTTACAATACAGAGTATCCGAGGTCGTGCAGCGCAGATGAAAGGAGGGAAAACGATTGAAAAAGGACGTTGAGTACAAATCTGCCAGGATGCTGGCAATCTATGACGACCTGCTTCGGGGGAAGCACCTGACCAAGGCAGACCTATGTGATCGCTTTCAGATTACGATGCGTAGTGCCCAGCGGGACTTGGAACTGGTGCGATACTTCCTGGCAGAACAGGGATTGCCGCAGGAACTGGTCTATGATCGAAAGGATCATTCGTATCACCTTGCCAGATCAACACCAAGTGGATTGACGAACAGTGAAATATTGGCGGTCTGCAAGATATTGTTGGAAAGCCGGTCCATGGTTAAGGAGGAAATGATCCCGATTCTGGACAAACTCATAGACTGCTGCGTTCCCGATGAGAGTAAACGAGCGGTTCAGGAGTTGTTGGCCAATGAGAAATTTCTATTCGTAGAGCCTCATCATGGCAAAACGATCCTCCCAGGCCTGTGGGACCTGGGACAGGCTATCCAACAGCATAAGGTACTGGAGATCGAGTATCAGAAGCTCAAAGGGAACGAAGTGGTACACCGGACTATTGAACCAGTTGGGCTGATGTTCTCCGAGTATTATTTTTATTTGGTCGGCTTCATTCAGGACATTGACCGTAAGGAAGCTTTTGAAAATCCTGATGATCTATTCCCCACGATCTACCGCGTGGATCGGATATTGAGCTTCAGAGAGACTGGTGACCACTTCCATCCTGCCTATACAGGGCGATTCCAGGAAGGTGAGTTTCGGAAGCGTGTTCAGTTTATGTTTGGTGGGAAACTGGAGACAGTACGGTTTCGATACACAGGACCTTCCATTGAGGCGGTCCTGGACCGCCTGCCCACCGCTAAGATTATCCAAGAGGATGATGAGGGCTGGATAGTGGAGGCCGAGGTGTTTGGGAAAGGGATTGATATGTGGTTAAAAAGTCAGGGTACCTACATACAAACAATCGTAGGAGGGTAGATATAATGGGCTACAAAATAGGGTCGTTTAACGTGAAAAATCTTTCTTATGATGCAACTGGGCGAGACCTTGATAGGATTGCAAATCTAATCAAGGGGTTTGATATCGTTGCTCTTCAGGAAGTGCTAAGTGAAGGTGGCATTCTAAAAGGCCGAAATCTGAGAAACCTTGGTGATCGAGCCAAATCATATGAAAGATCATTGCTCGCCCGTTTAGGAGCGAATTGGGATTGCCGATGGTTAAACCCTGAGACCAAGTCTAAATACTATCCGTATCTTGGGGACGATAATCGCGGTGAAGGCTATGCGTTTATTTGGAACACTGATAAATTTGAACTGCCAAAGAAAGACACTTATACACGAATCGAGCCATATATTGAACATCGGTACAGTACTCAAGGCGATAATATCATTCGTCTCATTCGGGATCCTGGCGTTGGACGGTTTAGACTGAAAGAAAGGCCTGTTGAGATTCGGCTGATCACGACACATATTGTATTTGGAAAACCAAGAGAAGAAAATTTAGGAGTAGATTTATCAGTCGGTGCAATCAAAATGAGAAAGAATGAGTTCAATATCTTAGCAGGATGGATATATAAAAAGGTAAACGATGATTGTGATTCAATAGAACCAAGAGGAACAGTGGCAACAGTATTACTAGGTGACTATAATTTGAATCTCAGAAAAAGCGGTGTGCTTTACCCACTAGTGCCCGAGGTTGCTTACTTTGATTCAAAAGGGCGGCTATTCAATCCCAAACCAGGAGAGACCAATGACGATGCGCCAATTAAGATATACACACTTCAAGAGGGTCTCACAACGTTGAAGTCAACTGGAGAAGGATTAGCTAATAATTATGATCATTTCTCAGTAGATGATCACACCAAAAGTATGATATGCAGAAAGCCGTTAGTGATAGATGGCGTTCATCAAGGAGAAGAAGCGACGGATACTGACGAAGAAAGTAAGTATAACACTTATCGCAGTAAAGTCTCAGATCATCTGCCAATAATGCTGGAAATAAACTGCTAATTGGAGGAACAAAAAATGAATGAGGACAGAAAAAAAGAACTCACGGATTTAAAAGTTGCGTATGCGCTAAATATGTGTACTGTATCCGTTTCACAGATCGTTCAGTACAATGATGTGTATGTTTTGGAGCAGGAGTATAATGCCATTCTGAATAATTTGAATTTGGAAGAAATGCCTACAGATATAGCACTTCTGGATACATTGACCCAAATTCTGAATACTATCACGTTTTTTAGGATTCAAGAAATTAAAAAGAATCAAATTGAGCAGAAATATCAGCAGCAGATAAAAGACGCGATATGGTCTGCAATCCCCAATCTCGGTGTTATTGTCACAAGTGGTCATCCGCTTGCAATTGCAATGTCATTGGCGACTCAAATTGGTACAGGCTATATGAATTATCGCAAAACCAAAGCGCAGGCTGTAAGAGATCGCACCAGTGAAAATGTAGAATTAGAGATTACAGCAATCGAACAGTTAAACGCACTTAGAAGAGAACTATTTACGACTGCGTGGAGACTTGCAGACAAATACAAATTCCCTGATAGGTACCGGTTGACTGAGAATCAAATTTCTCAGTATAATAACATTCTTATGGATGCGAATGATGTCCGTAAATATGAAAGGTTAGAGGCAATCCAAGAAAACTTTGAGGCATACCTGCCATTTTGGTATAATTTTGGCCACACGGCCGCTTACATTTCTAGTACTACAAGCGACATGGTTCAAAAGGCTTATTATGAGGAAAGAGCCAAGGCGCATTTCAATTATTTCTTCGATTTATATCAAAAGGGTGGGTTGAACCTTTTGCGAGAAGATCAAATGGTTGCATCTTATGCGTTGGAATATGCTGACCTTCTTATGCCTTCTCCTCAGCAGGCTGAAATGAATCGCGATAAGATTACTGCTCTCCTGGGAATGGCCAGAAAGAATTCTGGTAGCGCGAACGATATGCTTCAACTTTGTGCAATTGGATTTCTTAAGGTTGGCAACTTTGAAGAAGCAGCCAAGTTGTTAAAGATTTTGGTAAACGAAGATTATAACACGCATGCCAATGCAAAGCTGTTAAGTAGGCTCTATGTTGTGTCTGCGATCAACGGAACAGGTGGCTCTGATGTTCGGGCCAAGTATAATATACTTCGAGAAAGAGTCAACAATGCTTATCTGTTTCCAATGCCGGCAGTTTTATCCTTGGATGCTGATCCTGCATTAAACAATGAGTATATCGAGCAGCAGAAGAGGCTTTTGATTGCAGAGTATCGAAGCGCATACACGGAGTTTATCTATAAATACACCGTTGAGGTTAATCGGTTACTATTTCCAGATGAGTTCTTTCGAAAGGAACTGCCAACCGATAGTTGTTTTGATGAATCTGATAGAGCAAAGTCGCTACGCCGCAAAGCTATTAGCCAGATGCTAGCTAGCAGCAAAAAGGAGTACTATATTCAGACTCTTGAAGATCAATCAATCAGAACAAGACTTATCGATTTGCTAAATGAAATGCTGTCCATGCTAGATGGTCTGACAGTGTTCAGCACCTACGATAATAAGAGAAAACTGATTAATTCAATAAGGAAGAACCTGGTTCTTGATGTTCGGACCATGCTGGAGCAAATACAAGGAAAGCTTTCTGCAAGCTCGTTTGATATGAGTGACTACGATGCTATCTGTAAACACTGTTCCTTCGCCTCAATTACTGAGGAATTCTTTGATGAATTAAGATTGCATACAGTTGATTTGTTGGATGGAATGCATAGCCTTGATTCGTTGAGTAAAGCAGAAACGGAAATACTTGTTTTCTGTAGCGCTGCGGGAATTGAACCAATGGAATTGCCAGTTGAAGGTACTATTATTGTAAACGAGGCGGAGGAAGGATACTTTTCATATGACATATGGGGAAGTGATATAGTTGTAGAAGAAAAGAATCGGGACCTGTTTAAGCGTATGATGGGATCTGTAAAGAAGTATGTCAATGCCATCGTTAAGCAAGGTGGCGAAACAGACTTTTTAGTAAGTGGTACCGATAAGTTTGATGATTATTTTGAAATACTGCCTGAGAATGCTCGCTATCTTAAACCTAATACGCTGGCAGTTATTGATGACAAAACAAAAGTAAATATTGATTTGCTGTTGACGACAGAAGGTATAATTAAAATCGAGAATAATAGGCTAACTAACCAAGTTCATAGATATGAAAATATTCAGATAGAGCAGGTTGGACAGAAAAGCAGAATCAGAATGGATAACGTATATGTCTATTTTAATGACATGGTTGATTTTAGCCAGTTGTGGCGATTAATCAGAGTATTAGATGACGAGTTGAAAAGAGAGTAACCAAATGAGTAAATGGAAAGGAGAGTATAATTATGGCACGAGGGAACCAGGGGAAGAGCAATCTGTTCGGTAGCATCAAGAATTTCTCTCTACTCCCTTCTTCTAAACGAGCGAAACAAGAGAAGATAGATTTGTCAGAAGATACTAAGAAGCAGTGTATGACTATCATCCATGGGGCATCCGTTGCCTGCGGCGGAATTGGGACAGGTTTAGCGCAGGTTCCGTTGGCAGATAATGTTGCAATTACACCAATTCAAGTTGGGATGATCATTGCGCTGGGTAAGGTGTTTGGCTTGTCGATTACAAAATCAGCTGCCAGAGGAATTATCTCTGGCGCGGGTGCTGCTTTAATAGGTCGGGGTGTATCTCAGGTTCTATGGGGATGGATCCCTTTCGTCGGAAATGCTATCAACACAGCCACTGCTGCCGGGTTGACTGAGGCGATTGGATGGATGGCTGTCGATCAGTTTGCCAGAGAGTCTGCAAATGAAAGCTCTACTATCAAGATGGCATCGAATCCAACTAATTCGACAGATAGTCCGAATGAACAAGTTCCTGATGACGATGATCTGAAGAATCGAATTGAAGTGTTTCTGTCTGGTAACAGGACTTCAATTGATAACAAGGAAGAATTAGATCAGCTGATAAAAGAAATTGAAAATATTGTCAGTACGAGCCAAGAAGACGATGAGTTAATGGAAATGTATTTTAAACTATTAAATGTTTAATTGTGAAAAATGTTATCAAGTGAGGTCAATCAGGATGGTTATTTCTTGTGGCGTAAATTATCGTTTTAAACTGTTTTAAAGAATGAGATATGTTGTAAAATCGGATCATTATTCGTATGATATAGAATTTGTTGTGAAGTGGTAATACTATCGATTTAAGCCCGTCACAGAGTCTATCACTCTTTAACAGTTGTTGGCTCAGGAACTCGTGTTTTTCCTAAGAGATTATCAAAGGTCAAGGCCAGGCAACACAGGCTAAGGAAAATAATTAGCCCAATTGCCTGTATTATCATAGGGACACAGCGTAATAATCAACGCTGTGTCCCCAATATTATCTCTGTTACAGTTCAGCGCTAGTCTGCAATGAAAGCATGTTGTTTCTCTTGAACCTATGTGAGGGAAGTGAAGTGGGAACAGGCTTGAAACTTATGGCCTTTTCGATAGAAAGACGATGACATGGATTTCCATGAAAAAGGGCATTGAACGGCCTGCATGTCAAGGGGAGAATGAACGGCGGCAAGACCGGCTGAATGAACGGCGGCAAAACCAGTGCTCTTGACATGCGACCCATTCCCTGTCTATAATCAGGAGAAGAAGGTGAACTGAGCCGCCTCCTCCAGATAGGATTTGTTGCTCGTTTTACACCTAGTTTTGGGGTTTAACTTATTTGGGGATACTCCCCATTAAACAGTACGACACTAGGGCCTGTTTGAAAAACGTCAATATGCCCACTGGCGGGTCTATTTCCGCCATATTTCGCCAATTGAAATCCATACAGGATTCCTGCAAAAATTTTGCTTCATCTAGCGAAAATATCCTTCGCCATTGGTCATACTGCCTATTTTTCAAACAAGGCCTAGTACGACATTTTTTACTTTTCAACCATGCCTATCTTTGACATAATTTCAGGAATCCCTTGAAATTAAAGGTTTTTTTGAGCTTGTACATAGACGGTTTCGCCTCACACGCGAGAGGTCACAGATTCGAGTTCTGTTGTCTCCACCAAAAAACTCCGAACAGAGTTCTTTCACGAACTTTGTCCGGAGTTTTTTCTTGCCCGCCGACAGCCGCGCTTCTTAACTTGCCTGAAAAACGGACCGGTGAACGGAGGCCGCTGTCACTCCGCCTCGATGATCTTGATCTGGTCCGCCCGGAGGCCGGTCTGCTCCTTGACGATCTCTCCGATCCGGGCCGCGTCGGCGTCGGTCATGCCGTTCTCCAGGGCGGAGACCACCACGCTGACGTTGCCGTCCTCCAGGAAGGCCACGCAGTCGGCGTATCCCTTGGCGGTGACCAGGTTCTCGATCTGGGCCTCGGTCATGGTGTAGCTGGCCATGGTCTGGATGGCCACGTTGGCCTGGTCCACCGAGGCCTGGTCCGCCTTTTCGTCCGCCGCCGCCTCCTGGAGAAGGGAGAGGGCGTTGTCCCGGGCCTGCTGGCGGTTGAGGCGGGCGGTGGAGAAGTAGTCGCTGCCGGTCTCGGCGGCGCTCTCCGCCCCGGCCTCCTCCGGCTTGGCCTCCTCCGCAGTCTCAGCGTCGGCGGGGGCGGCCAGAGGGTCCTGCCGGCTGCCCACCAGGGCGGCCTCTCCCAGATTGCGGGCGGCGGCGGTGTCCTGGGTGTAGTTCCAGTTGACGTAGACCGCCCCGCAGACCAGCAGGACGATGGCCGCCGCGATGGCGTTGCGTTTCCAGAGCTTCATAGTGTTTCCTCCCTTATGTTCCCTTACTGATGGCGATTTTATCCGCGCCCAGCCCGGTGAGGGCAGAGACGGCCTGGGTAAGCCGGAGCCGGACCTGGGGATCGTCGCCCCCGGCGCAGACCAGCAGCGCCCCCTGGTAGCCGGGGCCCCGCTCCTGGACGGTGACGGTCTCCTGGAGGCCGCTCCCCCGGGCCAGGACCACAGGCTCCGACCGGCGCTCCCCGTCGCCCCCCTGGGTGTTCTCCGCCAGGAGGCGGCGGGGGCCGTCCCGGACGGTGAGCAGAACGGTGACCTCCCCCGCCCCGTCGATCCGGGACAGGGCCTCCGCCAGGCGGCGCTCCGTGGCCTCCAGGTCGAAGACGGCGGCGGTCTCCGGCGGAGCGTCTGTTTCCTCCTTCTCCCCGCCGGCAGGCAGAAGAAGGAGGACCAGCCCCGCCAGGATGACCACCCACACCAGGCGGTACCGGCCCAGGCTGTCCCGCAGGGCCCGGCCCCACCGATTTGCGGTCTCTTTCCACTCCATGGCTCACCCCTCCCGAAAGCTTTGGGCGTCCGCCGGGATGCCCAGGTCCCGGGCGATGGCGGCGGAGAGGGCCTCCCGCTGCTCCCCGGTGAGGAGGCCGGTCACCACGGCTCTCCGGGGGATGGGCACCCCGTTCTCGTCGGGGACGCAGGTCACCGAGGCGGCGCAGTCCGCCCCCAGCGCCCGGCCTTTGTCCACAATGTATGCGGCCAGCTCCTGTTCTATGATGGCTTGCATGGCGCTTCCCTCCTCTTCTTTGCCGGTTACTGTGGGCAGGTCCGGGACCAGGTTCGTCAGGTCCTCGCCGGACAGGGAGACCAGGGGCTGCAGCAGGGCCAGAGTCAGGATCAGACCGGCGGTCAGCCGCCCCACCCGCTTCACCGGTCCCTCGGGCATGAGAGCCTGGGCGGCGGCCAGGACCATGGAGGCCGCTGTGACCCCCAGGATCCAGGTTCGTAACAGTTCCATTGGTTCCTCCTAAAGGGCAACAGCGGACACGGCGGAGACCATGGCCACCAGCAGCAGCACCGCGCAGGCCCCCGTCATGGCCAGCACCAGGGCGAAGGCGGCGCTGAGCCAGTCGATGAGCCCCGTGACCCGGCCCTCTCCCGCGGCGGTGGCGGCCACGGCGGCGGTCCCCTTGTAGAGGATGTAGTGGGCCCCCAGGCTCAGGAAGGGGCCCACGCAGATCCCGCCCACCGCCAGCATTCCGAAGACCCCGATGGCGTTGCGGAGAACGGCGGCCCCGGCCAGGAGGGTCTCCGCCGTGTCCGAGATCACCCCGCCCACCACGGGGACCAGGTTGGAGATGGTGAACTTGGCCGCCTTCACCGTGGCCGCGTCGGCTCCCCCGGCGATGACTCCGGTGAGGTTCAGGTAGAAGAGGAAGGCCAGGAGGACCGCCGAGAGCAGGATGGTAACGGCCCATTTGATAAGGCCCCCCACTCGCTTGAGCCCGTCGTTGCCCAGAGCCGCCCAGGCCGCCCCCACGGCGGCAAAGGCGTAGCACAGGGGGATGAGCAGGCGGCGGATGAGCCGGATGAGCAGGTCGGAAAAGAGGATGGTGGCCCCGTGCTTGACCACTGCCGCGCCGGGGCTGCCTCCCGCCGCCGTGGCCATGGACACCGCCGGCAGGAGCACGTCCCCCAGGGCCTCCATCCGGTCCATGGCCTCCTGGCCCAGGGCAAGGAGGGAGTGGATGTCCCCCACCGCCACCGCCGTCACGGAGAGACAGGCGGCCAGAGTCACCGCGTCCATGGGGTCGCCCCCCGCCGCCCCCTGCATCCCCCGGGCCAGAGACCACAGAAGGGTCACCGTCAGCAGGAGAACGCAGCTCCGGGCGGTTTCCCGGACGACGCCGTGGAGGGCATCCCTGCCCCGGTCGGCCATGTGGCGGAGGGCGGCAGGGACGTCGGGCCCCGCCCGGATGTCCTGGGGGCCGGTGTAGGCCTCCCCCGCCGCCTCCAAGGCCTGGAGGCCCAGGGCTTCCGCCTGGCTGTCCAGGATGGCGTCCCGGTCCAGGGCCTGGGCGGCGGGGAGGCAGAGGGCCAGAAGCAGGAGCAGGACCGCCGTACATCGAGTCAGAGCAGGTCTTCGACAAGCTTTAAGACCATGTCCAGCAGCGGGAGGGCCACCACCACCGCCGCCGCGCTCCCGGCCAGCTCCACAAAGGCGGCCACGCTCCCCTCCCCCGCGTCCCGGCAGAGGGAGGCGGCCAGCTTGGTGACCACGGCCAGGCCCACGGTCTTCCCCACCGGAGCCAGGACCGCCGGGGCCAGCCCCGCCTGGTCCGCCAGGGCCTCCATCCGTTCCCGGACGGTCTCGAACAGGGGGAGGGTCCTGGTCAGCAGCACCGCGCAGGCCGCCAGGGACACCAGCACCGCCAGCTCCGGAGACCGCTGCTTTACCACCAGGGCGCACAGGGCCGCCGCCGCCCCAAGGCCGGCCAGGGCTGTCCACTCCATGCCCCGCCCTCACAGGCCGAAGAGGGTCTTGACCAGGTCGAAGAGGTCGCTGATCCGCTGGACCAGCATCATCAGCACCACGATGAGCCCGGCCAGGGTGGTCATGGTGGCCTGTTCCTCCCGCCCGGACCGGGTGAGGACCTGGTTGAGCACGGACACCAGGATGCCCACCGCGGCGATCTTGAACACCAGATCAACGTCCATGGTTTCCCCCTTCCGGAGACCGCTCGTCCCCGTTCCGTTTGTAACTTCCCTTCATGATATGCCGTCTGCCCCTGGGATATGCCTACAGCAGCAGGACGCAGAAGAGGCCCGCCGCCGCCCCCAGGGCCAGGTCCACCCGGAAGAGGCGTTTTTCCTCCTCCCGGCTGTCGAAAATGGTCTCGTCCAGCCGGGCCAGGAGCTCGGAGAGGGCCTTTTGCTGGCTCTCCCCGTCCCACCGGCCCAAGATCTCCCCCGCCCGGACCAGCAGGGGCAGGTCGCGCTCCGACACGGGAAGCCCGGACTCGGTGAGGGCCAGTCGCCAGCTCTCCGCCCAGCTCTCCCTACCGGAGGCCCGGAACCTCTCACGGCAGAGGGCAAAAAACGCCGGGACCGGTCCCGTCCCCTCGCCCATCCGGTCCAACAGGCTGTCCACCGGGGCCAGGGAGAAGGTCAGCTCCCGGCCCAGGTCGGCCACAGACTGACGGAAGGCCCGAAGGCAGGCCACCCGCTGTTTTCTCCGTCGGGCCCGGTCCCACCCCAGCCAGAGGCAGGCCAGGAACAGCAGGGTCTTTCCCAGCCAGACGGTCATGGCGCCCCCTCCCCGCTCGCAACAGCGTAGGTCCGCCTGCCCTCCGCCAGGCCCAGGAGGACATACCGCTGAAAGATGCCGCTGTCCAGCAGGTCCCGGTACAGGGGGCGGCGGCGCAGATCATCCAGGTCCCGCCCGTGGGCGGTGGCCAGCAGGACCGCCCCGCAGCCCGCGGCCTCCTCCATGGCCCGGAGGTCCTCTGGGGCGGTGATCTCGTCCGCCGCCAGGACCTGGGGGGCCATCCCCCGGAGGAGCATCAGCAGGGCCGTCGCCTTGGGGAGGTTTTCCAGCACGTCGGTCCGGGGCCCCAGAAAGGGCCGCAGGTCCCCGGCTCCCAGCTCTCCCCGCTCGTCGGCCACCCCCACCCGCAGGGGCGCGATCCCCTCTCCCGTTGAGATGCAGCGGATCAGGTCCCGCAGGAGGGTGGTCTTGCCCAGGCCCGGCGGGGAGAGGATCAATGTGCTTTGCAGAGATCCGTCCGCTGTCAGCCGGGGCAGCAGAGGGCGGGCCACGCCGGGCACGGTATGGGGGACGCGGATGGCCAGGGACGTGACCCGCCGGAAGGTCCGCAGCACGCCCCCCTCCACGGCTCCCTCCCCGCATACCCCGATGCGCACGCCCCCAGGGGCGGTGACATATCCCGCCCGGAGCTGGTCCAGGATGGTGTGGACGGAGCCGCCTCCCGCCACCTCCAGCACCCGGCGGAGGCAGGCTTCTGTCATGTTCTCTCCCCGCCAGGGGGCGGGCACCCGCTCGGTCCCCGCGATGGTCACGGACATGGGCAGCCCCGCCCGCAGGCGGAGTTCCTCCAGGCTTGTCCTCTCGTCGGGCGCAAGCTGGTCCAGCCGGGCCCGCAGGTCCCGGGGGAGGGCTTGTTCCCATTGGGCCGGTTTCGTCATGGCCTCGCCTCCTTGTTCTGTCCCATCCTATGGGACGAGCCGGGGAAATATGCTTGTCAAACCCCGGCCCTTCTTTTATAATGGAGAAAACATCAAACCCGACAGGAGGGCTGCCCGATGCGCGCCGTCATTTTGTCCGACAACATCTCCCACTGCGGCCTGGAGGCCGAATGGGGGCTTTCCATCTATATCGAGTACCAGGGGCACAAGGTCCTTTTGGACACCGGGGCGGGACCGCTGTTCGCCGCCAACGCCGACGCCCTGGGGGTGGACCTGGCTCAGGTGGAATTCGGCGTCCTCTCCCACGCCCACTATGACCACGCCGACGGCATGGGGGAGTTCTTCCGCCGGAACCGCCGCGCCCCCTTCTATCTCCGGGAGGACTGCGGGGAGGATTGTTACGACGAAGAGGAGCCGGGCCGGTACAAATACATCGGCATCCAGCGGGGACTGCTGAAGAAATACAGGGACAGGATCGTCTTTCTGTCCCATCGGTTCTCTCCCCTGCCCGGGGTCACCCTCCTGCCCCACACCGCCTCCGATCTCATGGCAAAGGGTGTACAGGCCCACATGTTCCGGCAGACCCAATGCTGCATGGTCCCCGATGATTTCGGCCATGAGCAGAGCCTCATTTTCGAAACGGACAAGGGGCTGGTGGTCTTCAACAGCTGCTGCCACGCCGGAGCGGACCTGGTGGTCACCGAGGCGGCGGAGGCCTTCCCCGGCAAGCCCCTCTATGCCATCATCGGCGGGTTCCATCTCTACGACACCCCGGAGAACGAAGTCCGGGCCTTTGCCAAGCGGCTGCGGGACACCGGGGTCCGGCAGATCATCACCGGCCACTGCACCGGGGACGTCGGGTTTTCGATTTTGAAGGAGGAGCTGGGGGACCTGGTTTGGCAGACGGAGGTGGGGCTGACGCTGGACCTGTAAAAAAGCACAAAAAACCACCCCTTTTCGGTATATTCCGCCAAAAAGGGGTGGTTTTTGTTTTATTCTCACAGATTCGTATTGCACTTATTCAGCAGCTTATCCCAATTCTCGTCCACGCTCTGCTGCACGGCCTCGATCATCCACTCGTTGCCGGGCTTGAACATGTGGCGGAAGCGGCCCTGCATTTTGAGGTAGTCCTCCACGGGGAGCTTCTTCTTCGGCGCGTAGCTCAGCCGCCAGACGCCGTTTTCCACCTCGAAGAGCGGCCAGACGCAGGTCTCCACCGCCAGGCGGCAGATCTCCGGCAGCTTCTCCGTGGGGTACTCCCAGCCCCGGGGGCAGGGGGCCATGACGTTGAGGAAGCTGGGGCCGGGGGTGTAGATGGCCTTTTTCGCCTTGGTGTACAGGTCCCGGAAGTTGCCGATGAAGGTGGTCTGGGCCACATAGGGGACGTTGTGGGCGGCGATGATATCCGTCAGGTTCTTCTTGTTCTGGCTCTTGCCCGGGACCGCCGTGCCCACCGGGGAGGTGGTGGCTCTGGCAAACCGGGGGGTGGAGGAGGAGCGCTGGATGCCGGTGTTCATGTAGGCCTCGTTGTCGTAGCACACATAGGTCAGGTCGTGGCCCCGCTCCATGGCCCCGGACAGGGACTGGAAGCCGATATCATAGGTGCCGCCGTCGCCGCCGAAGGTGATGAACTTCACGGTGCCGTCGATCTTCCCCTTGCGCTTGAGGGCGTTGTAAGCCGCCTCCACGCCGGACAGGCTGGCCCCGGCGCTCTCAAAGGCAGTGTGGATGTAGCTGTCCTCATAGGCGGTGTAGGGGTAAAGGAAGGAGCTGACCTCCAGGCAGCCGGTGGCGTTGCCCACCACGGCCCGGTCCTCCTCCCGCAGAGCCCGGAGGACCCCCCGGACGGCGATGCCCGCGCCGCAGCCGGCGCACAGCCGGTGGCCGGGGGCGAAGCGCTCCTTTTTCTCCAGGGTATGCTTGAAATGATAGGTTCTCTCCATGCTGCTCACTCCCTCTGTCCCATGTGGGTGTAGACCGGGCCCAGGTCCCCCCCGGCGGCGATGTCCGCCAGGCGGGCGTAGATCGCCCGGAAGTGGGCCGGGGTCACGTCCCGCCCCCCCAGGCCGTAGACGTAGCCCACCGTCCGGGGCCGGGGCTCCAGGTCGTACAGGGCCGCCCGGACCTCGGAGAACAGGGGCCCGCCGTGGGCGGAAAAGCTCTCCGCCTTGTCCAGGATGGCCAGGGCCTTCACGTGTTTCAGCGCCTGGGCCAGCTCCTCCGCCGGGAAGGGGCGGAAGACCCGGAGCTTGATGAGACCCGCCTTGACCCCCTCTTTGCGGAGCCGGTCCACCGCCGCCTTGGCGGTGCCGGCGCTGGAGCCGATGAGGACCAGGGCCAGGTCCGCGTCCTCCATCTGATATTCCTCAAAAAGGCCATACTTTCGGCCGGTGACCTTCTCGAACTCCGCCGCCACCTCCAGGATGCGGGCCTTGGCGTGCTTCATGGCCTCGGCCTGCTGGACCTTGTGCTCCATGTAGTGGCAGCCCAGGTCGTAGGGGCCGATGGCCAGGGGATTCTCCTTCTTCAGAAGGTAGTTCTCCGGGTTGTACTCCCCCACAAACTGTTTCACGGATTCCGTGTCCAGCAGGGTGATGTTCTCCAGGGCGTGGCTGGTGATGAAGCCGTCCTGACAGATCATCACCGGCAGGCGGACGTCGGGATGCTCCCCGATGGGCATGGCCTGGAGGAAGTTGTCATAGGCCTCCTGGTTGTTCTCGGCGTAGATCTGGATCCACCCGGCGTCCCGGATGCCCATGGAATCGGAGTGGTCGTTGTTGATGTTGATGGGGCCCGTCAGCGCCCGGTTGACGCAGGCCAGGGTGATGGGCAGCCGGCTGGAGGCCGCCACGTACATCATCTCATACATCAGA
Organism: Oscillospiraceae bacterium; assembly: GCA_902781745.1. Taxonomy (GTDB): domain Bacteria; phylum Bacillota; class Clostridia; order Oscillospirales; family Oscillospiraceae; genus Evtepia. The sequence goes on along the minus strand of CACZKM010000005.1, from coordinate 39,003 downwards.
GCCAGGCCGCAGGAGGAGGTGGCGGTCACCGCCCGGGCCCCGGCGGCCTCGGCGCCGATGCAGGCGGACATGGAGCTGTGCTCAGACTCCACGGGGACAAACTCGGTGTTGACCTCCCCGTCGGCCACATACTGGGCGAAATACTGGGGGATTTCCGTGGAGGGGGTGATGGGGAAGGCCGCCATCACGTCGGGGTCGATCTGCTTCATGGCGAAGGCGATGGCCTCGTTGCCGGACAGTCTCTCGTTGTAGTTCACGGTTCTCCCCCCTCCTTTACAGACAGGGCCCCGAAGGGGCAGACCTCGGCGCAGATGCCGCAGCCCTTGCAGTGGAAGTAGTCGATGCCCACCAGTCTGCCGCCCTTTACCGGCAGGGAGCTGTCGGGACAGAAGGGCACGCACAGCAGGCAGTGGCGGCACTTTTCCTCGTCCAGCACCGGGGTATTGGTCCGCCAGGCGCCGGTGTTGACGTACTGGGAGGTGGCGGGCTCATAGATCTCCCCGCCCAGGGTCATCTCCCGCCAGGGGGTGCGCTCGTCGATATCTTTCGCTTTGCGGATCATCCGGCCTGCACCTCCTCCCATGCCATGGCCAGGGCGGCCATGTTCCCGGCCACCACCTGGGGCTTGCTGGCGAACTTGTGGTGGAAGCTCTCCTCCATGTCCCCCATAAACTGGTCCTTCTCCAGCACGCCGCTGACCTTCACGGCGGCGGCCAGCATGGGGCTGTTGGGGAAGTACCGGCCCAGGGTCTCCTCGGAGACCTTCCGGGCGTCGATGGTGCACACCCGACCGGTCCAGTCCCGGAGCTTTTCCCGGATCTCCTCCGGGCCCTTGGCGGTGTTGATGATCACCGCCCCGTCGGGCTGGAGGCCGTGGGTCACGTCCACCGAGTCCAGCAGGGTCTCATCCACCACCACCACATAGTCCGGGTCGTCGATGTTGCAGTGGACGGAGCACCGGGCGTCGCTGATGCGGTTGTAGGCGGTGATGGGGGCTCCCATCCGCTCGGGGCCGTACTCCGGGAAGCCCTGGACGAACTTCCCCGCGGCGAAGGCGGCGTCCGCCAGGAGCAGGCAGGCGGTCTTGGCCCCCTGGCCGCCCCGGCCATGCCACCGGAATTCGATCAAGCCGTTGTCTTTCATATCGTATCTGTCTCCTTCGAAAAAACAGCCTTCGTCCTCTGATAAAAGGACGAAGGCTGTGAAAGCTTCGCTGTACCACCTGTTACCTGCGTACCAACATACGCGCCCCCTGTAACGGAGGGATCCGGCGTCACCTACTTGGAAGGATTCCGTTCGGCTTGCAGCTCAGGAGTGATATTCGGTCTTCCAGGAACGTCCGCCGGGCTTGCACCCTCCCCGGCTCGCTGCGGGGTCCCTTGGAGCCTACTGTCTCCTTCATCGCTTTTTTCAATGAATTTTCTTTATTATACGCATAAGCTTATAGCATGTCAACTGCGAATTTGCCCGGTTTTTTCGGGATTTTCAACGATTTTTGGGTAGTTTTCTCATTCGATCCCCGCCTGGCCGGAGAAGATCCACGGCGCGGGCTGGACCTCGATCTCGTCGTGACGGCCCACCTTGGAGACCTCCATCTGCATGATCTCCAGGGGACGGATGCCGTTCTCCCACAGCATGCCGGGGATGCGGCTCATGTAGCTGAACTCCAGGGTATAGATGACCACCCGGATCTTGGGATTGACCCGGACCAGGGTCTTCAGCTCCAGGTCCAGCTTGTCCGAGGCCACCAGGAAGGCTGCGTCGGGCACCGGCCAGCGGTGGGAATAGCTCTCCATATCGTCCACGATCAGCACGTTCCGCAGGCCGAAGCGCAGGAGGTTTTCCTCCATGGTCTGGTGGTCGCCGTCCTTGTACTCCACCGCCACCACCTGGCCCCGGCGGACGGCGATGGCGGCCTCCACGGCGATGCTCTCGCCGGAGACCACGCAGATGTTCTCGTCCTCGTTGAGGTGGAGCTTGTTGAGGATCACCGCCCGGATCTCCGGCGCCACATAGCGGATGGAGCCGGGCGAGAAGCTGCTGTTGTCCAGGCCGGTGCGGTAGCAGGTGTGGTAGTGGGGGTTCTCAATGAGCATGGCCGCCGACACGTTGACCCCCCGGTCGATCATCTCGGAGAGGAGGTTGTGCTTCATGGGGCCCTGGGGCTCGGAGCCCTCGTTGTACCAGACCTCGCAGTCCCCCATGCCGTTGTCCCACATATTGTAAAAGATCTCCGGGTGGTTTCCGTCGGTGAAGACCAGGACGGACCGGTTGCCCTGGACAGTGGGCATCAGGTTCTTGTTGTCCCCGGTGACGTCCAGGATGCGGACGGAGGTCAGGTCGATATGGGTGTTGTCGGAAAAGTATTTCAGCCAGGCCAAAACGCTCTCGTTGTTGAAAATGCTCATGGTTCGCTCCTTTCCGTCGGGGGAAGTGATCTCGTTGCCTTTATTGTAAATCCCGGGAAATGGGATGTCAAGTCGTGAAGAACGCCTTGGCAGCGGCAAGGACCTCTTCCAACTGGCCCGGACCCATCAGGTCATGCTCCCCTTCCGGGATCTCCATGAGCCGAATTCCGAACCGCCGGGCAAACTCCCGGGCGGCCTCGGGCGCAGCGATGCTGTCCGAGCCTCCATGGACCATGAAGACCTCCGTTTCCCCGGGACGGTAGGTCCGGAACACGTCATGGTCCTTCAGCTCACGAAGGAAGGCAGGGGTCACCCGCATCTCCCGGACGTAGTCGTAGTCGGGGACGAAGTAGCCTTGCTCCGCCATATCCGCCCGAGCCTTCTCGTCGGCCCAGCTCTCCGCCAGCCGGCCCATGGCCACCGCCGCCGAGCGGAGCATGGCCCGCCTGCCGGTGTGGGGCCGGGCGGACAGATAGTTGAGAAGGGTGAAGGCTCCGAAGCTGGACGCGAAGTAGAACAGCTCCCCCTGAGGCACAAGCCCGCGGACGTAGGCCTCCACCGTCTCCAAGTCGTCGATGCACCAGGTTTCATGGAGGTCCCACACCGGGCTGTCCCCGTGGGCGGGAAAGTCGAAGCTGACCACGCCGACGCCGCTCTCCGGCATGGCCTTCTCCAGGGCCTGGACCATGGGGCTGGCCTTGGAGCTGCCGAAGCCGTGGCAGACGATGAGGACCTTGGTTTCTCCCTGATATGTAATGTGGCAGGGGATCGCATATCCATGCCTGCTGTGCAAGGTGCATTTTTCCATTTTTTCCTCCTATTCGATCGTCAGGATGCGGGTCAGGTCCCCGCTGCACAGGGCGTCCAGATTTTTGAATATTTTTTCCGGCTCCCAGTTCCACCATTTCAGGTTCAAGAGATAGTCTGTCAGCTCCTGGCCAAAGCGGGGCCGGACCACCCGGCAGGGGTTGCCGGATGCCACGGTGTAGGGCGGAATATCCTTTCCAACTACAGAATTGGCCCCGATGATGGCTCCGTCTCCGATGTGTACCCCGGGAAGAATGGTAACGTTCTGGCCGATCCAGACGTCGTTTCCCACCACGGTGTCCCCTTTCAAAGGCAGCTCTGACAGCGCCGGCGCGCTTTTCTCCCACCCGTTTCCGAAGATATTGAAGGGATACGTGGTCACGCTGTTCATCCGGTGGTTGGCGCCGTTCATGATAAACTCCACACCCCTGCCGATGGCACAGAATTTTCCGATGATGAGCCTGTCCCCGATAAAGTCGTAGTGGTGCGTAACGTGGGCTTCAAAGTCCTCCCCGCCGTTGGGATCGTCGTAGTAGGTGTACGACCCGATCTCTATGGTAGGGCGGGTGACCACGTTCTTGATATAGCAGACACTTGGTATGGCGGGGTTTGGATGGACAGCATTGGGGTCGGGTCCGAAGAACATGGAGCTCACCTCCTATTTCTCTCTATACTATACTCTAAAACGCCCGGCAGGGCAAGGCGTGGAATTGACTTTCTTTTCCGGGTGTGGTAGGATGAACGGCGTAAGATACCGCGCTGGACGCGGACCTGAATATCACCAATGAAAGGACGGTTTTTCCTATGCTGAACAAAAAGGTCGCCGATCTACTGGAAAACCAGATCAACAAGGAACTCTATTCCGCTTATCTGTATCTGGATATGTCCAATTATTACTATGCCAACAACCTGGACGGCTTCGGCAACTGGTACAAGATCCAGGCCCAGGAGGAGAGAGACCATGCCATGCTCTTCCTGGAATACCTCCAGAACAACGGCGAGGCCCCCAAGCTGGCCGCCATCGACGCCCCCGACAAGGCGTTCAAGACCTTCCGGGATCCCCTGGCCGCCGCCCTGGAGCACGAGGAGTATGTGACCTCCCTCATCAACAACATCTACGCCGCCGCCCTGGAGACCCACGACTACCGGACCCTCCAGTTCCTGGACTGGTTCGTCAAGGAGCAGGGCGAGGAGGAGAAGAACGCCAATGATATCCTGGGCCGCTTCGACCTCTTCGGCTCCGACCCCAAGAGCCTGTACGCTCTGGACGCCGAGCTGGGCGGCCGGACCTATTCCGCCCCCTCTCTGACCCTGTAATTCTCTTTCACCTGAAAAAATCCCCCGCTCAGCGTATGAGCGGGGGATTTTTCGTCAGTTTTTGGGGATCAGGTGGATGTTCAGGTCCACATCCCCGGAAATGCCGGGCACCTTGCCGGTGCAGGAATACTGCCAGATGTCGTACTTATAGTAGAAGTTGGTCATGGACACATAGTGGGCCAGCCACATGGGGTATCCCGCGAATTTGGACATATCCAGGTGGAGGTAGTAGTAGGTGGGGTTCTGGTAGAGCATCCCGGTCCAGCCGGCCTTCCCCACGGTCTCCAGGAAGCCCAGGGTGGCCTGGGTGAGCTGGGCGTCGGTGATGCCCTTGGTCCGGGCTCCCACGCTGTCGGCATAGGGCTCCCAGTCGAAGATCAGGGGGTAGGTGACGTTGTAGTTGGCCAGGGCGTTCATGGTGTAGACGGCCTCCTCCGCCCCCTCCTCATAGTTGAGGGCCTGGGAGAAGAAGTAGACCCCCACCTCGATGTCGTTGTCCAGACAGCCCTGGAGGTTCTGGTAGAAGGTGGTGTCCATCACCAGCTTGCCGGTGCCGTAGCCCCGGTAGCCCAGGCGGAGGATGGCAAAGTCCACCCCGGCGTTCTTCACCGCGGCCCAGTCGATGTTCCCCTGGTATTTGGACACGTCGATACCGATGCGGCAGGTGTAGTTTGCGTCGTCATAGACCAGGAAGCCGTTCTCGTTGTAGGAGAAGGCCGCGGAGTTGTAGGGGTTCTTCTCGATATCGTTCCAGATCGGGATGGTCTTCCCGTTCCACTTGAAGTAGCCGTCGGGAGTCTTGGTCTCCGTGGGCTCCTGGGGCGTGACGGGCTGGACCACCGCAGGGTCCTCCGTGGTCTGACCGCCGGGATTCTCCGGGGTCTGGTCAGCCGGGGTCTCCTGGGCAGGGGGCTCCTGGCTGGGCGTCTCCTCCACGGGTTTCTCCTCCGCCGGCGTCTCCTCGGCGGGCTGCTCAGGCGCCTGGGCCTTTTTCCACTCCAGCATCCGCCAGATCACGGCGCTGATCTCCGCCCGGCTGATGGGGGCCTTGGGCTTGAACACCAGGCCGTCCCCCTCCTGGACCCCCAGGAAAATCCCGTGGTCATAAAGGGCCAGCACCGAGAGGTCCATGGTGTCGGAAAAGGGCGAGCGGCTGTGGTTGGTCCGCTGGCAGCCCAGGGCCTTGGCGGCGATCTGGGCGATCTGCAGGCGGCTGATGCTCTGATCCAGAGTCAGGGAGGCGGCGGAGCCCAGCAGGCCCCGCTGGCTGGCCAGGTGGAAGTAGCCGCTGGCCCAGTGGGTGGTGGTGGGGGCCTGCTCCTCGTAGCCGGCGGCCAGAAGGATGAGCTTCAGGGCCTGGCCCAGGGTAACGGTCCCCCGGGGGTCGAAGGTGGTCTGGCTGGTGCCGGACACCACGCCGGCCTCGTAGAGGTCCTTGACGCAGGAATAGGCCCAGTGGGAGGAAGGCAGGTCGGTAAAGGGAACGCTCTCCGCCGCCCGGGCCGGGATCACCAGGGACAGGGCCAGGGCCAGCAGCAGGAGCAGGGAGATCCATCTCTGTTTCATAAATCGGGTACCTCAGATTCCGTGGGGATGGGAAAACAACTTGGGCCGGAGCTTGGTGACATAGCGGTCCGTCAGCCGGGCGAGGACCTGGTCATAGAGCAGGAAGGTGCCATTTCCCAGGACCAGCATCCCGGCCAGAAGGGGCCCGGTCCAGGTCTCCGCCTCGGTCTGGAGGTCCGGGGAGACGAAGACGAAAAGAAGCAGGGCGTATACCGCGCAGATGGCGGCGTTGAAGAGGACCAGCTTGGCGGCAAGGCGCAGGGGCCGCCGGGTGATGTGCTGGAGCTTGGGCCGCAGGACGGGATACCAGCCCAGCAGCAGGACATAGAGCAGGGCGGCCTCCTTGTCCGGGGCCAGGAACAGGCTCAGCAGGGAGACGGCGGCGTACAGGAGCCAGCCGCTGCCCGCCCCCAGCTCCCACACCACCGGCACCGCCAGAGCGCCGGCCAGCATGGGGGCGATATAGGTGGACAGGGGGATGAGGGTGCCGACAAGCATCAGCGCCGCCATAGCCCCCGCCATCACGCCGCAGAAGGCGACGCGGAAGGCTTTTCGATCACGCAAGGGGCCTCACCTCACTCTGCCGGAGGATCCGTGGGCTCTTCGGAAGGGGGCGCCTCCCCTGCCCCGGCCTTTTTGCGGCGCAGGCGGGACAGGAGGCTGTTCTCTCCCTTGATCAGGGCGGGGAACTGGATGCGCTGGGGGTCGGCGTAGGTCACCACCCCTGCGGGACCGATGCCCACAATGTCCACGTATTCCTCCGAGGCGACGGGCAGATCCTTTTTCTTCAGACGGGAATTGATAAACTCCCGGAAGAGATAATAAAAGGAGGCGAAGAGGGGCACGCCCAGGAGCATCCCCCAGAAGCCCATGATGTGGTTGAAGAGAAGCAGGGCGAAGAGGACCCAGAAGGCGGAAAGGCCCGTGGAGTCCCCCAGGATCTTGGGGCCGATGATGTTGCCGTCCACCTGCTGGAGGATGACGATGAAGACCAGGAAGATCAGGCACTTCCCCGGGTCGGTGAGCAGCAGCAGCAGGGCGCTGGGGATGGCCCCGAAGAAGGGCCCGAAGACCGGGATGATGTTGGTCACCCCCACAATGACGCTGATGAGGGGGGTATAGGGCATCCGCAGGATAGACAGGACCACCCCGCAGATGATGCCGATGATCAGGGAGTCCATGAGCTTGCCGGAGACAAAGCCGCTGAAGATCTTGTTGATGTTCCGCAGGTGCCGGAGGATGGCGTCGCAGGTGGCGCGGCGCTTGATCATGGCGTAGAGGATCTTCTTCCCCTGGCCCACGAACTGGTCCCGGCCCAGGAGCACATAGACCATGACGATGATGCCGATGATGAAGTTCAGCACGCTCTGGGCGGCGTTCCGCACCCGGCCGAGCAGCTCAGCCAGGGTGGCCAGGGGGTCGTCCTGGAGCCAGCTTCGGAAAAAGTTCTCGATCCGCTGGAACAGATCGGTAATGAAATCGGTGGATACCCCGTGGTCGGCCAGGAAGCCGGTGAGCTGATCGGAAAAGCTCTCGATCATGCCGGGCAGGCTCTGGACCAGGGGGGGCAGGCTGACCACCAGCTGGGGGATGATAAAGTAGGCGAAGGCCACCAGCAGGATCAGGAGGATCAGCAGAGCGAACAGGGTAGACAGGGTCCGGGCCGGTTTTTTCTTCACGTTGTGGTAGAGCAGGAACTGCTCGGCAAACCGGGCCAGGGGATAGAGCAGATAGGCCATGACGCAGCCCACCACGATGGCCCGCAGAGAGTCCGCCACCCCGCCCAGGGCTTTTCCGATGTCTCCGATGTGGAGCATCGCCTGGATCACCAGGAAGACAATGACGATCCCCACCAGGATCACGCCGCCGTAGTACAGGATCCGCTTGTTTCTCGGCTGCATGGCGCTCCCTCCTCCCGTCAGCCATCGGGTTCATATATCTCTCCAAGGTACGTTCAGTATACCAGAGCTTTCCACTTCTTGCAAGGGTCCGGGGGGAGAAAATCCCCGGGCAGACCCCGCCCGTCGAAGAAAAACGAAGCCCGGCGGACCTCCGGGCCGTCCGGAGAATCCCCACCCTTTTTCCCCGGCAAAAAACGGGCCTGGGGGAGATTATTTCGTGTTGCCCCCTATTTCAAAATGTGGTATGATACAGCCATAGCACAAGGAAGAAAGGCCCGCGGCACCTCCGCCGCAACGAAAGGAGGCATCCCCTGTTGAGTTTGAGTTATCCCATGCTGTGGCTGGTCCTGCTGGTGGTCTTCGCCGGTGTGGAGGGCCTCACCGCCGGTCTGATCTCCATCTGGTTCTGCGCCGGCAGCCTCGCCGCCCTGTTCGCCGCTATGGCTCACACCAGCATTTGGGTCCAGGTGGGCGTCTTCGCCGCCGTCTCTTTCCTGGCCATGGCCGTCATCCGGCCCATCGCCAAAAAGCACTGGCAGCCCACCATCCAGAAGACCAACGTGGACAGCATCCTGGGCAGCGAGGGTCTGGTCACGGAGGCCATCGACAACATCCGGGGCTCCGGACAGGTCAAGATCGGCGGCATCCTCTGGACCGCCCGCTCCGAGAACGGCAGCCCCATCGAAGAAGGCGCTCTGGTCACCGTGGACCGGGTGGAGGGCGTCAAGGTATTGGTCAGCGTCCGCAACGATTCACTGTCATGAGAAAGGAGATCGACTATGTTTGGAATCCGGCTTCCCATCCTCATCCTTATCATCCTCATCCTCATCGTCCTGGCCCGGTGCATCCGCATCGTCCAGCAGTCCCGGGCCTATGTCGTGGAGCGCCTGGGGGCCTTCTATGACGTGTGGAGCGTGGGCCTCCACTTCAAGCTCCCCTTCGTGGACCGGGTGCTGAAGGTGGTCTCCCTGAAGGAGCAGGTGGCGGACTTCCCGCCCCAGCCTGTGATCACCAAGGATAACGTCACCATGCAGATCGACACGGTGCTCTACTTCCAGATCACCGACCCCAAGCTCTTCGCCTACGGCGTGGAGAACCCCATGAACGCCATCGAGAACCTCACCGCCACCACCCTGCGAAACATCATCGGCGAGCTGGAGCTGGACCAGTCCCTGACCTCCCGTGACATCATCAACGCCCGGATGCGGAGCATCCTGGACGAGGCCACGGACCCCTGGGGCATCAAGGTCAACCGGGTGGAGCTGAAGAACATCCTGCCCCCCAAGGACATCCAGAACGCCATGGAGAAGCAGATGCGGGCCGAGCGGGAGCGCCGGGAGCAGATCCTCCAGGCCGAGGGCCAGAAGCAGAGCCAGATCCTGGTGGCGGAAGGCGAGAAGGAGTCCCGGATCCTCCGGGCTGACGCGGAAAAGACCGCCCGGATCCTGGCCGCCGAGGCCGAGGCCGAGGCCATCCTCAAGGTCAACCAGGCCATGGCCGACTCTCTGAAGCTTTTGAATGAGGCCAACCCCTCCGATCCCGTCATCCGGCTGAAGGCCCTGGAGGCCTTCCAGTCCGCCGCCAACGGCAAGGCAACCAAGATCATCATCCCCTCGGAGATCCAGGGCCTGGCCGGTCTGGCTGAGGGCGTGGTGGAGACCGTCAAAAAGCCCGACGTGAGCGCCGCCAAGCCTCCCGTCCCGACGCCTCCCGCCCAGAACTGAAACCCATACAAAAACACCGCACCGGACGCCGCGTTTTTCTGCGGCGTCCGGCTTTTTCTTCTCTTGCTATCTCGCTGTGTTTTCGCTATAATACTGATTCCCGATAAAAATATTTATTTTTATCGGCCAGGTTGGAACGCCGTGGGCTGCAAACCTTTGGTTTGCAGCGTCAGGTATTACACGGCTTCACCGGCCACACAAAATGTGTGGCCGCCATGGGCAAAGCCCATGGCAATCAAAATAGTTTGATTGGTGAATAGCATGATTTTCAATACGCCATCTCTACTGTGAGGCTGATCGCCATGTCCCCTTCTTCCGCCCCCATCAAGGTCGGGTCCAGTCTGCGCTGGATGCCCATATTATATATCCTGCTGCAAAACACCCTCTACGGCTTCGGTGACCCCATCTCCAAGGCCGCCTATGAGGTCCTGCCGGTCTACTCCCTGCTCTCCGCCCGGTACGGCATCGCCCTGGTCTTTCTCCTGGCGGTTTTCGGCCGTCGGATCCTCCGGGGCCTGCGGGCCTGCTCCTGGCGGGATTGGCTGGCTCCCAGCCTGTGCATCGGCGGGGCTTACGTGGTGGGAAACATCGCCCTGGTCCTCACCGCCGCCACAGCGGTGGCCTTTCTCCGGTCCCTGTCCACAGTGATGACCCCCCTGCTGGCCTGGGCGGTGTTCCGCCACAGATTCGGAAAAAAGCATCTCCCCGTCCTGGTCCTGGCGGTGGCGGGGCTGTACCTGCTGTGCGGATTGGGCGGGCTGTCCGGCTTCGGCCTCGGGGAGGTCCTGGCCCTGGTCACCGCCCTTCTCCTGTCCGGCTCCCTCCTCTTCGGGGAGAAGGCCCTGGAGCGGGTGGACCCCATCACCCTGACGGCGGTGCAGACGGCGGCGTCGGTGGCCATGGCCCTGGTCTGCGCCCTGGTGGTGGAGAAGGGCATCCATCTGGAAGAAGCCACGGGGAAGCACTGGGCCATCATCGTCTATCTGGCCCTGGCCTGCACGGTGGCAGGGTATCTGCTGCAAAACGCCGCCCTGGGCCCCCTCTCCGCCCGCATGGTGGCCCTGCTCCAGTGCATCTGCCCGGTGATGACCGCCCTCTTCTCCTGGCTGATCCTGGGGGAGCGCCTGTCGGCCCTGGGGCTGCTGGGGGCGGCTATCCTGCTGGGGTGCGTGGCGGCGGAGACCATGATGAAGGACGACGCGCCGCATTCTCTGCCGGAATGACAGACGATCCCGCGGCCAAAGTGCTGCTTCGGCCGCGGGATACCTTTGCCCGCAAAGGGCCTTATTTAATATCGCACCTCTGTCAGACACAGCCCGCAGGCCGGGACGGTCTCCCCGGCCCGCGTCCGGTCCCGGGAGGCAAGGATGTCCGCCATGTCCTCCGGTTTCAGCTCTCCTCTCCCCACCGCCAGGAGAGTCCCGGTGAGGATACGGACCATGTGGTAGAGAAAGCCGTCTCCCGAAAAGGTCAGGCGGAGCTCGGGGCCCAATGCTTCGATCCGAACTTCTTCCACCGTGCGGACGGTGGATTTTTTATACCGTTTCAGGGAACAGAAGGCCCGGTAATCGTGGGTGCCGGTGAGCGCCGCCGCCGCCCGGCCCATGGCGGACAGGTCCAGGGGCTCGTCAAGAAAATACAGATAGTTCCGCTCGAACACGTTGGGGACCGGGCTGTTCCAGATGCGGTAGACATAGGTCTTCCCCACACAGGAGAGCCGGGCATGGAACCGGGGCGGGGCCTCCTCCAGGGAGAGGGCCCCGATGTCCGCCGGGAGGTACTGCCGCAGGCCGGAGAGGATCTCCTCCGGGGACAGCTTCGTCTTCGCCCGGAAGGAGGCCACCTGCATGGCGGCGTGGGTCCCGGCGTCGGTGCGGCCGGAGCCCGCCACCTCCACCGGCTGGTCCAGAAGCCGGGAGAGGAGGGTCTCCAGCTTCCCCTGGATGGTGTGCTCCGTGTTGCCCTGCTTCTGCCACCCCTTCCAGCGGGTGCCGTCGTAGCAAAGGGTCAGACGATAATTCGACAAAACATTCCCTCCCGTCTTGATTTTTTATAGATTCTATTGTAGTATGGTCAGCATACCGGACCGGGAGTCCTGAAGCATCCCTTTTGTTCCGGTCATTTTTATTGTTATGCTCGCCAGAGCAAAGGAGAGTTTGAGAATGGAAACCAACAAACGCGGCCAGTGGGGGAGCAACTTCGGCTTTCTCATGGCCTCCATCGGCGCGGCCATCGGGCTGGGGAACCTGTGGGCCTTCCCCTACAAGATGGGCAAGGGCGGCGGCTTCGCCTTCCTGGTCCTTTACCTGATCCTGGTGGCCCTCACCGGCGTCGCCCTCATGCTGGGCGAATTCGCCATCGGCCGGAAGACCGGCCTGGGCGCGGGCAGCGCCTACCGGGCCATCGGCAAAAAATACAGCTTCATCGGCACCATCGCCGCCTTCTGCCCCTTCGTCATCATGGGCTTCTACTGCGTCCTGGGGGGCATGGTCCTGCGGTACTGCTGGGGGTTCCTCCTCCAGCTTGTCGGCAGGGACGGCTTCGGCGGCCAGGGGGCGGACTACTTCGGCACCCTGCTCTATGACGGAAAGACCAACATCCTCTTCTACGGCATTTTCCTGCTCATCGCCATGGTGGTGGTCATGGGCGGCGTCCAGGGAGGCATTGAGCGGTTCAGCAAGGCAGTCATGCCCGCCCTGGCAGTGATCCTGGTGGTCATCATCATCTTCGTAGCCATCCAGCCCGGATCGAAGGATGGGTATGCCTTCATGTTCAAGCCCGACCTGACCCCCTTCTCCACCCCCAAGAGCTTCTTCGAGGTCCTGAAGACCGCCTCCGGCCAGATGTTCCTCTCCCTGTCCCTGGCCATGGGCATCAACATCACCTTCGGCTCCTATCTGGACAAGAAGAAGGACCTGCAGAAAAACGCCGTCATCGTCCCCCTGTCCGACACCCTTTTTGCCCTGCTGGCCGGTATGATGATCATGCCCGCCTGCTCGGCCTACGGCGTGGACTACGGCAGCGGCCCCGTCCTCCTCTTCGCCTCCATGCAGAAGGTCTTCCTGGAGGGCATGGGGGGCTTTGCCGGGAATCTCATCGGCTTCCTGTTCTATTTCCTGGTCTTCATCGCCGCCATCACCTCCACCATCGCCCTGCTGGAGGTCCTCACCGCCTGGGTGGTGGACAAGCAGCTGGAGAAGGGCAAGGAGCCCACCCGGAAAAAGACCGCCTTTTTCTTCATCGTGGCCATCTTCTTCCTGGGCTTCCCCGTGTGTCTGGACGCCCTGGGCAGCGGCGGCGCCGCCTGCCCCGCCCCCTATGAGCTGCTGGGGCTCACCCCCGACAGCCCCGGCTTCGCCATGTGGAACGACTGCTGGCTGGACTTCTACGACATGATCACCGAGGGCGTCCTCATGCCCGTGGGCGGTCTGCTGATGGGTCTGGTGCTGGGCTGGGGGCTTCCCAACCTGGTCAAGGAGGAGTGCGAGGCCGGCGGAATCAAATTCCGGGGCGCGCGGTTCTTCACCATCTGCTACAAGTTCCTGATCCCCCTGCTCCTTGTCCTGGTGCTGTATACCCAGGTCACCTCGTTCTTCAATCTGTAACGGTCCGTAAAAAACGGTGCGCCGCGGAAGTTCCGCCCGGCGCACCGTTTTGCTATGCGTGCTTTTCCGCCAGGGACCTTCGCCAGACGCCGGTGCGCTCGTAGATATAGCCCAGAGGCACAGAGGAGGCCGGGGCGATGGCGCAGGCCCAGAAGATGCCCACCAGGCCCATGGCGTTGTTGAGAAGGACCGCCAGCACCACCCGGACCACGATGCAGTTGAGGAGGCTGGAGCCCAGGGCAAAGAGGGTGTGGCCCGCCCCCAGGGGAAGGGCGTTGTAGACCATAAAGCTGGCGTAGAAGATCTGGCCCAGGATCTCAATGCGGAGATTTTGCAGGGCAATGGCCATGGTGGCCTCGTCCGGGTGGAAAATGGACAGGAGCTGGGGAGCGAAGAGCTCCACCAGGACGATGATGACCGCCGTGACGCCGATGGAGATCCGCATGGCCACATGGACCACCCGGCTGGCCCGGTCGTACTTCTTCGCCCCCAGGCACTGGGCGATCATGGTGGTGGCGGCGGAGTACATGGCGATGGTGAACATCAACGCCACGTCCTTGATCTTGACGCAGATGCCGCTGGCGTCGGAGGCCTCCACGCCGTAGCCGTTGATGAGGAAGGTCATGAACAGCCAGGACAGGCCCACCACCGTCATCTGGACGGCGCTGGGGATGCCCAGCTTGAGCATATGCAGGAGCTTGTCCCTTTGGATCGCAAGCCGCCTCTGCCCCAGGCCGTAGAGTTCCTTTTGCCCCAGAACATAAAACAGGCAGACCAGGAAGCTGGCCAACTGCGCCAGGACGGTGGCCCAGGCCGCGCCGGCCACCCCCCAGCGGAACACGCCCATAAAGAGCAGGTCCAGGACGATGTTGCACCCGGCGGTCACCGCCACGCAGAGGAAGGGCTGCCGGGAGTTGCCCACAGACCGGAGCATGGCGGACAGGGCGTTATACCCGAAGATGGGCGCCAGACCCACGGCGCAGATCCTTAAATAGGTCGTGGCCTGGGCCAGGGCGGGGGCCCTGAGGGCGGTGAGGATGGCCCCGCCGGCAAAGAACAGGGCGACCATGGTGATCGCGCCGGCAATGACGGAGAAGGAGAAGAGGGTCACGTTGGTCTTCACCCGGTTCTCCCGGTCCTTGGCCCCGTAATACTGGCCCATCAGGATGGAGCCGCCGGTGGTGACGCCCATGATAATCTGGGTCAGCAGGATCATCACCTGGCTGGCGTTGTTGATGGCGGAGATCCCCCCCTTGCCCACGAACCAGCCGGCCACGATGAGGTCGGTGATGGAGTAGGCGGACTGGAGGAAGGAGGAGAGGATCACCGGCACGGCGTAGATCATCAGCTTTTTCCAGATAACGCCCTCGGTCAGATCCATTTGACGCATAGGCTCCCTCCTCTCCCGCAGAAGCGTTTTCTGTATTATAGCATACTTTTTCCCCTGAGAAAAGGGGCAGGAGAAGCCCCCATTTTCTTCCATTGCCACGGGCAAAAAACTGTGGTATGATGAAAAAATCGTAAAATGGAAAGTATTTTCCCGTTTTTCAACAGGAAAGAAGGATGCCTCGTGAAAATACTCATCGTCGGCGCCGGCAAGGTAGGCGCCACCCTGGCCGCCTACCTCTCCCATGAGGACCACGACATCACCATCGTGGATAACAACGACGCCGCCATCCACCGGGCCAGCGACACCCTGGACGTCATGTGCATCAAGGGCCCCGGAGCCGCCCCCTCGGTGCTGCGGGAGGCCGGCGCGGCGGAGGCCGATCTGGTGCTGGCCACCACCAACATGGACGAGGTCAATATGCTCTGCGCCCTCACCGCCAAGCGCCTGGGGGCCAAGTATACCATCGCCCGGATCCGGGACGTGGCCTACACCGACGACCTGGCCTCCCTCCGCAGGGACCTGAACATCGACTCGGTCATCAACCCCGAATACTCCACTGCCCTGGAGATCTCCCGGCTGCTGCGCTTCCCCGCCGCCGCCAACGTGGACACCTTCTTCCGGGGCCGGGTGGAAATGCTGGGCATCCTGCTCCGCAAGGAGGACCCCATCGTGGGCATCCCCCTGTCGGAGCTCTTCTCCAGCACCAAGAAATTCTCCGTCCTCTTCAGCGCCGCCGAGCGCAAGGGGGACGTCATCATCCCTGACGGCTCCTTCGTCCCCACCGCCGGCGACAAGCTTTACATCACCGGGTCCTCCAGCGATCTGGCAGACTACCTCCGCAGCCTGGGGCGGAACGTGCCCGCCATCCACTCGGTCTTCCTCATTGGCGGCAGCCGCATCTCCCACTACCTGGCCAAGCTCCTGCTGCCCATGGGGGTGCGGGTGACCCTGGTGGAAAATGACGAGGGGCTCTGCCGCAAGCTGTCGGAATGGCTCCCGGAGGCCCTGATCCTCCACGGCGACGGCACCGACCAGGAGCTGCTGGCCTCGGAGCACTTCACGGAAAACGACGCCTTCGTGGCCCTCACCGGCCGGGACGAGGACAACCTCATCTCCGCCCTCTATGCCAAGCAGCAGGGCATCCGGAAGGTGGTGGCCAAGTCCAACCGGGACAATTACACCGCCGTGGTCCGGGCCGCCGGCCTGGAAAGCGTGGTGGCCCCTAAGCTCATCACCGTCAACCGCATCCTCCGGCTGGTCCGGGGGCTCCAGGACAAGAGCGGCAACGTCATGACCGCCCTCTACCGCATCACCGACGCGGGCACCGAGGCCGCCGAGTTCCTCTTAACGGAAAACACCCCCAACCTGGGCGTCCCCCTGAAGGACCTGACCATCAAGAAGGGCTTCCTCATCGCCGCCCTCCTTCACCAGGACCAGGTGGTCATCCCCGACGGCTCCACCGCCCTCTCCGCCGGAGACCGGGTCATCGTCATCTCCCACGGCCAGGGCATCCAGACCTTCCGGGACATCTTCCCCGACAAGGCGCAGTGAGGCGGCGGATATGAACTATAAGCTGATGCTGCGGATGCTGGGGCGCATCCTCCAGCTTGAGGCCCTCCTGCTCCTCCTGCCCACCCTGGTGGCGCTGCTCTACCAGGAGTCTCCCCGGCCCTTCCTGCTGACTCTGGTCCCCATTCTGATCGTGGGGACTCTACTGTCCCGGCTGCGGGCCAAGGCGGACTTCTTCTCCCGGGAGGGCTTTGCCGTGGTGGGCATGATCTGGGTGGCTCTGTGCGTCACCGGGGCCTTCCCCTTCTGGCTCTCCGGGGAGTTTGCCACCTTCTGGGACTGCCTGTTTGAGATCACCTCCGGGTTCACCACCTCCGGGGCCACCATCCTGGCGGACATTGAGCGGCTGCCCCGGGGCATCCTGTTCTGGCGGTCCTTCTCCTCCTGGATCGGCGGCATGGGCATCCTGCTCTTTACCCTGGCCTTCCTGCCCAAGGTGGGCGGGCGGAACCAGATCCTGGTCCAGGCGGAGATGCCCGGGCCCCTGGCCACCAAGCTGGTGCCCAAGACCGTCCAGTCCTCCCAGATCCTGTACGGCCTGTACATCGCTCTGACCGCCGTGGAGATCCTGGCCCTTTCCATCGCCGGGATGCCCTTTTATGACGCGGTGGTCTCCACCTTCGCCTGCGTCTGCACCGGCGGCTTCTGCGTGCTTAACGCCAGCTTCGCCGCCTACAATACCGCCTGTCAGATTATCGCCATCGTCTTTATGATTCTGGGCTCTCTCAACTTCGCTCTCTTTTTCCTGATCCTCACCGGCCGGGTCAGGCAGGCGCTGAAGAGCGATGAGCTGCGGTTCTTCCTGCTGGCGGCGGGGGTGGGCTCCGTGCTGGTCTTCGCCAACATCCTTCCCCTGTACGACTCCATCGGCGAGGCCCTGATGGATGCGGTGTTCCAGGTGGCCTCGATCCTTTCCACCTCAGGCTTTTCCACCACAGACTACAACCTCTGGCCCCCCTTCTCCCAGACCATCCTGGTCCTGCTCATGTTCATCGGCGGCTGCTCCGGCAGCACGGCGGGCAGCATCAAGTGCGGCCGTCTGCTGCTGATGTTCCGCTGCGCCAGGCGGTCCATCCTCCGGCTGTCCCATCCCCGGGCGGTGAAGGTGGTCAAGCTGGACGGCAAGATCGTGGAAGAGGACAAGCTCAACACCATCTTCGCCTTCTTCATCCTCTTCTGTATCCTGCTGGTCATCGGCTGCGTGGTGGTCACCCTGGACGGCGCCAATCTGGTCACCGCCTTTACCACCTCCCTGGGCGCCCTGACCAACGTAGGCCCCGGTTTGGACATGGTGGGCCCCATGGGCAACTTCTCCTTCTATTCCGGCCCCACCAAGCTCTTCCTCTCTCTGATGATGGTGGTGGGCCGTCTGGAGATTTTCCCCATCCTCCTCCTGCTCCAGCCCTCTACCTGGAGGCGCTGACACCCGCGTTTTTTTACTATGAACCACAGACTGCTCCTTCGCACCCTGGGCCATACCCTCCAACTGGAGGCCCTGTGCCTTCTGCTCCCCCTGGCGGTGGCCCTTGGGTACCGGGAGGACCCCCGGCCCTTCCTCTTCACCCTCCTGCCTGCGGCTCTTCTGGGTACCGCCTTGGCCCGTCTCCGGGCCAGACCGTACTTTTATCACCGGGAGGGCTTTGCCGCCGTGGGCCTGGTGTGGCTGACCCTGAGCCTGGTCGGGGCGCTGCCCTTTTTCCTCTCCGGCCGCTTCGGCGGGTACATCGACTGCCTCTTCGAGACCGTCTCGGGCTTCACCACCACAGGCGCCTCGATCCTGACCGCCATCGAGGGGCTGCCCAAGGGTCTGCTGTTCTGGCGCTCCTTCTCCTCCTGGATCGGCGGCATCGGGGTGGTGGTCTTTCTGCTCTCCCTGCTTCCCAAGCTGGGGGACCGCTCCCAGATCCTGGTCCAGGCGGAATCCCCCGGCCCCGTCTCCTCCAAGCTGGTTCCCCGGACCGCCCGGTCCGCCCGGATCCTCACCCTGATCTATCTGGCTCTCACCGGAGCCGAGCTCCTGGCCCTTCTGATCGCCGGGATGCCCCTGTACGACGCTGCGGTGAACACCTTCGCCACCGTCTGTACCGGGGGCTTTTCTGTCCTGAACGCCAGCATCGCCGGGTACGGGCTGCCCGCCTGCGAGGTCATCATCACCGTCTTTATGCTTCTGAGCTCCCTGAATCTGGGACTCTTCTTTCTCCTGTGGACCCGGCAGTGGGCCCTGGCCCGGAAGAGCGAGGAGCTCTGGTGCTTCCTGGGGACCGTAGCCGCCTCGGTGCTCCTGGTCTTCCTTCTCCTGATCCCGGGATACGACAGGGCGGGGCACGCCCTTCGGGACGCGGCCTTCCAGGTGGTCTCCGTGGTGTCCACCACCGGGTTCTCCACCGCGGACTTCGACCTCTGGCCGCCCCTGGCCAGGCTGATCCTGGTGGGGCTCATGTTCCTGGGGGGCTGCGCCGGCTCCACGGCGGGCGGGATCAAGTTCGTCCGGGTGATTCTTCTGGTCCGGTGCGCCAGGCGGTCCCTCCGCCGGTTCAGCAGCCCCCGGTCCGTCAAGGTCATAACCCTGGACGGCGCCCCCGTGGAGGAATCCACCCTCAACGCCGTCTTTGTGTTCTTCCTCCTCTATCTCCTCCTGCTGGCCGCGGTCAGCGCCATCGTCGCCCTGGACCAGGTCTCCCTGACCACCTCCTTCACCGCCGCCCTGGCCTGCCTGAGCAACATCGGGCCGGGACTGGACGCCGTGGGGCCCGCGGGGAACTTCGCCGCCCTGTCGGGCCTGAGCAAGCTCTCCCTGACCTTCGCCATGCTGGCCGGCCGTCTGGAGCTCTTCCCCATTCTGATCCTTCTCTCCCCCTCCGCCTGGCGCAGATAACGCCAAAAAGGGCACAGCCGCAAGCCGGCCGTGCCCTTTTTGGCAAAGAAAACGCTTGGGTTTCAGGGTTTTTTGTGGAAAACTGCGAAAAGGGAAAAAATGCGGGAAAGACGCTTGAAAATCCCAGTTCTTATGCTAAAATCTTTATGTTATACGTGTATGTGCCGCCTGAAAAACAGCGGCGCGAGAAAAGAAAAAGGAGTGTCGTTCGTGGAAAAGTATCTGATGATTGGCTTCATCGGCGCGGTTCTGGCGCTGGTGTTCGCCCTCATCCAACGCAACAAGGTCATGACGTACTCGGAAGGCAACGATACCATGAAAAAGATCGCTGCCTCCATCCGTGAGGGCGCCAATGCCTACCTGAAGCATCAGTACACCACCGTGGCCAAGGTCTTCGCCGTGGTCTTCGTGGTCCTGCTGATCATCGCTTTCGCCAGCGGCGGGAATATGCTCTCCCGCTTCACCCCCTTCGCCTTCCTCACCGGTGGGATCTGGTCCATGCTGGCCGGCTTCATCGGCATGAAGATCGCCACCAACTCCAACTCCCGGACCGCCCAGGCCGCCTCTGAGAGCCTGAACCGCGGCCTGCGGGTGGCCTTCTCCTCCGGCTCCGTTATGGGCTTCACCGTGGTGGGCCTGGGTATGCTGGACATCACCATCTGGTTCTGCATCCTGCGGTTCGCCGCCGGCATCGACGATCCCGCCACCCTGGGCTCCATCATCGTCATGAACGGTATCGGCGCCTCCTTTATGGCCCTGTTCGCCCGTGTGGGCGGCGGCATCTACACCAAGGCCGCCGACGTGGGCGCCGACCTGGTGGGTAAGGTCGAGGCCGGCATCCCCGAGGACGACCCCCGGAACCCCGCCACCATCGCCGACAACGTGGGCGACAACGTGGGCGACGTGGCCGGCATGGGCGCTGACCTGTACGAGTCCTATGTTGGCTCCATCCTGGCTACCTTCGCGCTGGGCTCCATCGCCGGCTACGGCTGGAAGGGCATGCTGCTGCCCATGGCCATTGCCGTCTGCGGCATCATCTGCTCCATCATCGGCTCCTTCCTGGTGAAGACCAAGGAAGACGCCACCCAGCTAAGCCTGCTGAAGTCCCTGCGCACCGGCACCTACACCGCCGCCATCCTCTCCGCCATCGTGTCCATCCCCCTGTGCTACTGCATCATGGGCTCCGAGGGCCACTGGCTGGGCATCTACGTCGCCATCCTCTGCGGCCTGGTGGGCGGCACCGCCATCGGTTACTTCACCGAGTATTTCACCTCCGATAACTACAAGCCCACCAAGAAGCTGGCCGCGGCCTCCGAGACCGGCTCCGCCACCATCATCATCGGCGGCATCTCCCTGGGCCTGATGTCCACCGTGGCCTCCATCCTCATCGTGGCTGTGGCCATCCTGATCTCCTACTTCGCCGCCGGCGGCGGCGCCTCCATCATGGACGACGCCGGCAACTTCACCCAGAGCTTCAACCAGGGCCTGTACGGCATCGGCATCGCCGCTGTGGGCATGCTCTCCACCCTGGGCATCACCCTGGCCACCGACGCTTACGGCCCCGTGGCCGACAACGCCGGCGGCATCGCCGAGATGGCCGGCCTGCCCGAAGAGGTCCGTGAGCGCACCGACGCCCTGGACTCCCTGGGCAACACCACCGCTGCCACCGGCAAGGGCTTCGCCATCGGCTCCGCCTCTCTGACCGCCCTGGCTCTGCTGGTCTCCTACGTCAACATCGTCCAGGACCGGACCTCCGAGACCCTGAACTTCACCCTGACCAGCCCCTCCGTTCTGGTGGGCCTGTTCATCGGCGCTATGCTGACCTTCGTCTTCTCCGCTATGACCATGAGCGCGGTGCAGACCGCCGCTCAGTCCATCGTGGTTGAGGTCCGCCGGCAGTTCCGCGAGATCGCCGGCATCATGGAAGGCACCACCGATCCCGAGTACGGCACCTGCGTGGCTCTGTGCACCAAGGGCGCCCTCCACGAGATGGTGGCTCCCGCTCTGCTGGCTGTCATCGTGCCCATCGTCACCGGCCTGATCCTCGGCCCCACGGGCGTTGTTGGCCTGCTGGGCGGCGTGTCCGTCACCGGCTTCGCCATGGCCGTGTTCATGTCCAACGCCGGCGGCGCCTGGGACAACGCCAAGAAGTACATCGAGCGGGGCAACCACGGCGGCAAGGGCTCCGACCAGCACAAGGCTGCGGTCGTGGGCGACACCGTGGGCGACCCCTTCAAGGACACCTCCGGTCCTTCCCTGAACATCCTGATCAAGCTGTGCTCCACGGTCTCCATCGTGTTCTCCGGCCTGATTCTGGCCTTCAACCTGCTGAGCAAGCTGGGCTGAGGGTAACCCCCCCTAATACCATAAACCGCCCCCAGACGAGCCTCCCGGCCGTCTGGGGGCGGTTCCTTATGCGTAAGAAAAGACCGGACCCGCGGCGGGTCCGGTCTTTGTGGTGTTGTGGGGTTAGGCTGGTTCGTTTACGAAGAAGGCCTCCCATGCGGGCTTGGGCCAGTCGCCGTAGTGGGTGGTGGCGATGAGGCCGGTCAAGGAAGTATTCAGACCTGAGATTGTATTCAGAGGATACTTGCCGCCGTAGTTTGTTCTCAGAAAGCTATCATAAGGACTGGCAGAACCAAGTGGCGTTTGTTGGAAAACCTTCTGATACGTCACTATGTCCTTGTCAAATGCCTGGATGCCAGTTGCTTCATTCCCGTTAACTGGTCCCAATCCATTTTCCTCATCTTCCTCAGGTGGATTCATGCCTTCAAAGTAGTAATTCTCATCGGCTGCAGTTTTCGTGCCTGTCCAATTTCCAGCAAAGGCACCCAAGGTGGGATTGTCACCAACACCATTGATCAGCCCTGTCACGTAACACTTCTGGATCGTCCCGCTGGATGTTCCCACCAGTCCGCCGGCAGTGGTGCCGGAAACGGAGCAGGTGGAGTAGCAGTTGGTGATTGCGGCGTTGCCTGCGTCACCAATGAGACCACCGGCAGTGGTACCAATGACGTTTAAGTGGCCCGGTGTTGTAACCTCTAATTCATTCAAATACTGACCATTCACTGTATGCCCGCCGGAATAGCTATTCGTAATTGAAACACCGCTTGTCGCACTTCCTACTAAGCCACCGGCGGCGCCTGTCTCTGATTTGACGTAGACCGCAGCAGCGCATTGGTCGATAGTGCCGCCGTTCATGACGCCCACAAGACCGCCGGTGTCGCCGGTGCCTTTGATCAGCAAGCCGCTGTCGTTGTCAGGAGTATTGTGGACTGCGACGTTTTGAATGGTGCTGTCGGATAAGGTTCCGAATACGCCAGAGGGGCCGGAGTTATCGACTTGGATATTTATAATACTATGATCTTTCCCGTCGTAGGTAAGGTTGTAACTGGGGCTGACCGGCATATAGCAACCTGCTTTGGTAGGTGTGTTCGTTACATTGTAAACTGCAACTTGATCAGCGGACGTATACGGTGTATTTCTCAAATAGTTAGCAACTATCTTTTCTCTGAAATCAGTCCAATTCAAGTCTGTAGCTTGTACAGCATTTCGAACCTTCAAGGTTCTTGGCCTCGTCACTCCACTTTCAGAATAATCTTTGAGATTAGATATATTATTATCTAAATTCTCCAAATGGCGAATATTTCTTATCGTTGCTGTATTCGTCAATGTTCCGTCAGGCTTGCTAATCTCGGCAAACAAACTGTTGGTTGTTTTCTTGTCGCTGTATGCAATATTTGACAAAGCGCCTTTATTATACACAACCGCTTGGACAGAGATATTCTCACCTGGAATAAATGTGCCATTCGTTGCAGAAAGATTGCTGAATTTATACATATCGCCAGCGGTGACATCATCTAAAATAATTGCGTAAGTATTTGTCTCGGCCAGTTTAACGCGTTCATCGCGTGAAGTACCATTTAGCGTAAATGCCTTTTGTGCATCGCTGGTCTCGCCAGTGATAATCAGTTTTATCACTTTATCGGATATTATGCCACTGTTGGGATCACTGACCTTAATTGTCAGACGCTCTGCATTTTCAACCTTAATGCTGGGTTCTTTAAGGTCCTTCATATTCTCTAAACTCTTGGCATCTTCACCACCATACCATCCAAGGACATACTTGCTCTCCGAATATGAACGGCGTTTTTCTTTATTCTCGCCGTCATTACTGGCAACTTTTTTTATGCTGTCTGTACCTGTGTAGTCTGCCACAGTTAAAGTGTGGTCAAATCTTCCCACGCCCTTGGAGCAATAAAACACATTTAGAACCAAGGCTGGTCGCATTTGATACTGTACGATATAACTGCCACCTGTTCGGACTGTCTCATCCACAGAGGCAAAAGGGAGCATCTGGTCTAATACCGTCCCTCCATCAAAACTTCCACTTCCGTTCACTACAAGATATCGAACATTTGTGTCGTCTGCGTCCTTGTAGCCGAAGGCATCTTGGGGGATACTCGGGTCGTTGTTTTCTTTTAAACCTAGGTACCCCTGGCTCTCCGCCATAGTAAGGTGATTCTGTGCCGCAACAAAAATTTCTTTTGCAATGTTGTCCCGTTCAAATTGGGCCATAGAGCGTTGATAATTTATCACATTGATAAAAACAACACCGCCTAAAATGGCAATGATTGCAACAACAACCAGCATTTCTGCCAAAGAAAATCCTCGACTATTTCTTTGTTTCTGCATTGTATCACCACCTTACGATGCTGCAATAACACGGATCACTAACGAATCAATGGAGGGCGCAGTTGATGTTGTCAAAGACCAATTCACTTTTAAACCTGTAAAGGTGACAAGCCCATTCCTATTGTCATAGGCAACCGAATCATAAGTAACATACATTCCGTTTGTTGCCGCTGCAGAGGATACCAACCGCCAGTCACCGCTCGATAGAACACCGCCGGCTCCTGATACCTCATCCTTCAAATACCACTCGTCGCCATTGTAAGGTTGCAAAAGAATCCCTTGCTTCTTAATGTCTGTCTCATCCGCATCCCCAAGAAACAATTTTGACCGACTATTTGTATCTGCATTGTAATAAGTAATTGTTTTGTTGTTCGGGGTCTCAACCTCTCGTGCCGTGCCTAACTGGTCCCGCAGGGCAGTAACAGTAGTGGACAGAAGCACCTCAGCGTTTGCTCCCACTGTAACTTTATCATAGGCACGCTTTGCAAGAGGAACACCAGCTGCAACTATAGTTGACATCATCAGCAGAATGATAATCGCAACCAGAACCTCTCCCAAAGTAAAGCCTGACTTGCTGTAAAGCTTTTTCCTTCCTTTCATGGTGTACCTCCTTCACCCGATATATACGGCACACCATAGGAAATCACTGGGCTTCTTCCAAGTTTGGTATCTTTATAATATGTAATGTCTGGGACAGTCAAAAGCGTCTTATTTGACGAATCCTTAATTGTAATTGTAACAGATCCGCTCTCAAAATAAGAATTTATTGCTTCAGCATCGTGCTTAGCTACGGCATTGTTGACGGCATAATAGTCATCAAAAGCATCCCTGCTTTGAATTACCATACGCGTACTGGCAGTAATCATCCCTGCCAGTAACATAATACCCATTGTAGAAATCAAAAGGGCCACCAATGTCTCTCCGATTGATTCTCCCGAACGACTCCGAAGCTTTTTCCAGAACCTGTATCTCATGTTTCCGCTCCTCCTACTGGCCTAATATCCACAAGAGACCATGTGACCGTCTGGGTAGTCGTTTTAATCTCAGCATCCGCTGCCGTTTGGTAATCCACATCCTTGTCAACCTGTGCCTGGAATGTCATGGTAAGCTTATACGGCTGAGTTCCGGTATCAGACAGAGTGAATGTAAGCCTCCATTCCTCAAGCAGCCCGTCAACAATAGACTTTTTTTCCATTGTTTCATTGATATTCACCGCCAGACCATTCACGACGGTTCCTGCTTCTGTCGCCGTTAGCGTTAACGCTTTATTATTAATCTTTTCCGCTTTCCAAATATGGTATGCTGCATCCTGTGTGATAGAAGTCAGTGGAGGAGTAATCACTGTCCCGCCAATCTGCGGGGACCCCTTGGAAGTTGTCCCTAATACTCCATCCGTAATAGGCGTCGTATCTTCTTGTGTAATAACTACTCTATTCATATCTCCCTCTATCTGCCCTTTCAGCAGCTCCGCCGCCGACGTCACACTATAATACCGCTGGTCGGCCTCAGCGGCCTGGCTGATGCGTCCGGCGGCGGCGGTCCCGGCCACCAGGACCACGGACCCCACGACGGCGCACACCAGGAACAGCAACAGCGCGAAGGAGATCGACGCACCCCTCCGGGAGCGCAGCTTATGATGGATCAAATTCATATTGTCATCGCCCCCTTGTGGGTTGGTGGATTTTTAGGCGCAGTGATACAGAGTACAGCATATAGTTACTTAGCCTGATTATAGCAGAAACCTTATGGATTCTCAATAACCAATCACGGTTTTTTTGTATAGCTTCTGTCCTTTTCGCCAGATACAGCGGGGCCCTCTCCCCCTTTTCTCCCCATAGGCAAAGCCCCATCCGCTGCCAGATGGGGCCTTGTTCTCCGATATTCGTTTACAGGTCCAGCATGAGCTGCAGCCGGGCGGCCAGGATGCCCACCTGCTCCACCGTTAGCTGGTCGTCGGCGCCCAGGGTGTTGTTGCCGTAGCCCAGGACCAGGCCCGCCCCGCTGAGGCGGTCCAGGTCGGCCTTGGCCCAGGCGGGCACATCGGTGAAGGGGATGGCCTCCCGGTCCGCCTGCAGGTCAGGCAGGCAGCGGGAGAGGATCACGAAGGCTTCGATGCGGCGGATGCCCTCGCCGGGACAGAGAACGCCGGTGTCATAGCCCTTGATGATCCCGCCGGCCACGGCTGTGGCCATCTCGGTCCGGAACCAGGGGGTGATCTTCTCCGCGTCGGTGAAGGGAGCCAGGACGCTGTCGCTGGCAGAGGTCGTGTCCATGCCGATGGACCGGACGAAGGAGGCAACGGCAAACTCCCGGGTAGAGACCTGGGTCTCCTCGTCGGGGATCTGCCCCAGGGCCAGGTAGATGGGATAATACTCGTCGTACAGGCCCAGGCAGACGTCCATACCCATGTTGACGCTGAAGGCCTTCTCGATCACGGTCTCCCAGGCGCCGTATTTCTCATACATCTCGTCGGGGGTGGGGCCCTCCTCCCGGCCGTAAACCGCCAGATTCCGGGCCTTCATGGCGGCCAGCCCCTCGGGGTCCCCTTCATAGGAGGCGATGCGCAGGGCGTTCCGCTCCGCGCTGACCGCCCGGGCGATCTCTTCCATGGACTTTCCCTGGTCCTTCATTTGCAGGAGCATGTCATACATGGTGCGGACGCTGGTGTGGTAGGCGATCCGCTCCTGCCGGCCCTTGGCCACCGCCACGGGGTCGTCCCAGTCGAAATTCTCGGCGTATTCCCGCAGGCTGCCGGTGGTGCTTGGTTTATAGCCATAGGGGGCGTCGGGGTCCAGCACCACGTCCTCCATGACCTTGGAGTTCAGCCGCGGGTCGTGCTGGTAGGTAAAGTTCGTCGCCGCCGAGACGGGCAGGACAAGGAGCTGGGCTACAAATCCCACCGCCAGCAGAAGGCAAAGGAGCCAGGCGGCTTGTGAACGGATGGATCGCATCGTCTTCATAGTATCTCCCCTTATGGGCCCATCCCTGCCCGGACGGGCGGAGAGGAGCAAATGATTCTCTACCTTATTTATTATGGCACAAGGGCTGTTCTGTTGTCAACGAGAATCCAACAAAAAACGAGGGGACGGCGCTGCCGTCCCCTCTGGGTAACTCTTGATCACATGAGCTTGGAGGTGAAGTACACCGCCAGGATGAACACCCAGGCGCCCAGGGCCCAGATGCCGTAGTAAGCCGCCGCGCCGCCCAGGGCCAGGGGGCACAGGGTGATGAGCAGGGCCACCACCACGGTGATGAAGTAGGGCACATAGTTGGCCTCTCCGGAGAGGACCTGCACGGGCTTTCCCCTGAGGGTCATGACGCCTTCGTTCTTCTTCAGGGTCAGCATCAGCAGCAGGCAGACGCCGGCCACGATGAGGGTCAGGGCCAGGCCCAGGATGTACTCCTTTCCCGCCTCACCGCTGATCCGGTACATGATCAGGGCCAGGATCCCCAGGGCGCTGACCAGGGCGCAGGGGAAGAATTCCTTCTGATAGAGGTAGAAGATGATGACCAGGATGGCCAGGCCGGGAATCACGCCCAGCACCAGATGGGAGGCGTTGTGGTCCAGCCGGATGGCGATGGAGCCCAGCCCCAGGACCAGGAAGCCGCCGGCCATGGCGTAGGGCAGGATCGTGTCGATCCCCTTCGCCCGCTTCGATCTTCCCCACAGCAGGCAGACCACAAAGAGGGCCAGACCCACGAAGAGGAGGGCAAACAGGACGTTGTGCCACGCCACCATGGCATTGATCTCACCGGCCCGGGCGTGGACATAGAACCGGTTGACGATCACAAAGAAGATCTCCGCCACTGCGGCCACCGCCAGCCAGACCAGCATCCGGTTGAAAATGCGGTCCTCCATCTGCCGGCGGGCCTGCAGGTCCTGGGGGAGGCTCTTCCCTGCTTTGGAATCGTACTTTTTCATAACGGTGCAAACACTCCTATTGGGGCGGAAATCCGCTCCGAGAGATATCCATAACAGATATAGTATAGCAGATTATTCGACAGTCTGCAAGAAAAACCGATCTGTTTCCGGGATTTCTCTCTTATTTTTTGAAGCTGTCCTTCAGAGAGACGCTGCGGTTGAAGACCAGGTGGTCCGGGGACGCGTCCCGGTTGTCCAGGCAGAAGTAGCCCTGACGCATGAACTGGAAGGCGGTGGCGGTCTTGCCCTTCTCGGGCATGGCGGCCTGGGCCAGGCTCCGCTCCACCTTGCAGCCGGTGAGGACGGTGAGGCTGTCGGGATTCAGGCACTCCAGGAAGTCCTTGTCGCCGCCGTCAGGCTCGGGGTCGCTGAAGAGGTAGTCATACAGCCGGACCTCGGCGTCCACGGCGGTGGCGGCGTCCACCCAGTGGATGGCGGCTCCCTTGATCTTCCGGCCGTCGGCGGGGTTGCCGCCCTTGGAGTCGGGGTCGTACTCGCAGAGGACCTCCACCACGTTGCCCGCCTCGTCCTTGACGCAGCCGGTGCAGCGGATGATATAGGCGCCCTTCAGACGGCATTCCAGACCGCCGGGGGTCAGGCGCTTGTACTTGGGCACCGGCTCCTCCATGAAGTCGTCGGCCTCGATGTAGAGGTGGCGGGAGAAAGGCACCATCCGGGTGCCGGCCTCGGGGTCCACGGGGTTGTTCTCCACCTCAACTTCCTCGGACTGGCCCTCGGGGTAGTTGGTCACGGTGAGCTTCACCGGGCGCAGGACGCCCATGACCCGGCGGGCGCTCTCGTTGAGGTCCTCCCGGAGGCAGGCCTCCAGGAAGGCCCAGTCCACGGTGGAGTCCACCTTGGACACGCCGATGCGCTCGCAGAAGTTCCGGATGGACTTGGGGGTGTAGCCTCTCCGGCGCAGGCCGCAGAGGGTGGGCATCCGGGGATCGTCCCAGCCGCTGACCCGGCCGGTCTCCACCAGCAGGCGGAGCTTCCGCTTGGACATGACGGTGTAGTTGATGCCCAGGCGGGCAAACTCGATCTGCCGGGGAACGCTGGGCACGTCGCAGTGCTGGACCACCCAGTCGTACAGGGGCCGGTGGTTCTCATACTCCAGGGAGCACAGGGAGTGGGTGATGCCCTCCAGGGCGTCCTGGATGGGGTGGGCAAAGTCGTACATGGGGAAGATGCACCACTTGGTCCCCTGCCGGTGGTGCTCGATGTACCGGATGCGGTAGAGGACGGGGTCCCGCATATTGAAGTTGCCGGAGGCCAGGTCGATCTTGGCCCGGAGGGTGTACTTGCCCTCGGGGAACTCGCCGTTCTTCATCCGCGCAAAGAGGTCCAGGTTCTCCTCCACGGGACGGTCCCGCCAGGGACTCTTGGCCGGGGTGGAGGTGTCCCCCCGGTATTCCCGGAACTGGTCGGGGGTGAGCTCGCAGACATAGGCCAGGCCCTTCTTGATGAGATCCACCGCCAGCTCGTAGGTCCGCTCAAAATAGTCCGAACCGTAGTAGAACCGATCGTCCCAGTCGAAGCCCAGCCAGTGGATGTCCTCCTGGATGGCGTCCACGTACTCGGTGTCCTCCTTGGCGGGGTTGGTGTCGTCCATCCGCAGGTTGCAGATGCCGCCGTACTTCTCCGCCGTGCCGAAGTCGATGGTCAGGGCCTTGCAGTGGCCGATATGGAGATAGCCGTTGGGCTCCGGCGGGAACCGGGTGTGGACCCGCTTTCCCTCGCACCGGCCGCCGGGCTGTAATTCCTCTTCGATGATCGCGTGGATAAAATTGGTGCTCATGGTCTCTTCCGCCATGGTTCGCCCCTCCTCTGTGATAGTCAAATCATAACGAGTTATTATACACCAGACGCCGGGCAAAATGCAACCGCTGCCGGTGAAAACCTGCAATTTCCTGTCATACCGATTCCAGGTCCGTGACCGGATGGGCCACCGCCTCGGCCACCCGGATGCCGTCCACCGCCGCCGAGACGATGCCGCCGGCGTAGCCCGCCCCCTCTCCGCAGGGATAGAGCCCCCGAAGGTTGGACTGGAGGGTCTTGTCCCGCACCAGGCGCACCGGGGAGGAGGACCGGGTCTCCACCCCCACCATCAGGGCGTCGGGGGCGGCAAAGCCGCGGAGCTTTCGGTCCAGTTGGGGCAGGGCCTGGGCCAGGGTATCGGTGACAAAATCCGGCAGGACCGCCCGCAGGTCTCCGAAGTGCACCGCCGGGCGGTAGGTGCTGCGGTTTTTCAGGGAATCGGCGCTGGCCGTCCCTCGGAGGAAGTCCCCCACCCGCTGGGCAGGGGCGGCGTAACCCGGCCGTCCGAACTGATACGCCTTCTCCTCCCAGACCCGCTGGAAGGCCGCGCCGGCCAAGGGGTCCGGGCCGCCGAAGTCCTCAGGCCGGACGTTCACCAAAAAGCCTCCATTGATGTAGTCTCCGTCCCGCGCCCGGTTGCTCATGCCGTTGGTGACCACGCCGCCGGGCTGGGATGCCGCGGCCACGATCTGTCCCCCGGGGCAGACGCAAAAGCTGTAGGCCGACCGGCCGTTGGGCAGGTGGCAGGCCAGCTTGTAATCCGCCGGGGGGAGCTGCTCCCAGACCGAGCCGAACTGGGCCTCGCTGATGGCCGCCTGCAGGTGCTCGATGCGAACGCCGATGGCAAAGGGCTTCTGCTCCATCTTGGCCCCGGCGTCCCGGAGCATCCGGAAGGTATCCCGGGCTGAGTGGCCGGGAGCCAGGATCAGGGCGTCGCAGGGCAGGGTATATTCTGACGGACCATCCCGGACGGTCACGCCTTTCAGCCGGTCCCCTTCCGCCGTCACGCCGGTGAGCTTATGGCCGAACCGCACCTCCGCCCCCAGGCGCTTCAATTCCTCCCGCAGGTTTTTCACCACCACCCGGAGGACGTCGGTACCCACATGGGGCTTGTGCTGCCAGAGGATGTCCTCCGGCGCGCCGAAGGCTACGAAGGTCTCCATCACATGGGACAGCCGGGGGTCATGGGTGCCGGTGGTAAGCTTGCCGTCGGAGAAGGTCCCCGCGCCGCCCTCGCCGAACTGGACGTTAGACTCCGGGTCCAGGTCGCCCCCCTTCCAGAAGGCTTCCACGTCCTTCACCCGGCGCTCCAGAGGCTGGCCCCGCTCCAGAAGAATGGGACGCAGACCGGCCCGGGCCAGACACAGGGCGGCAAACAGGCCCGCCGGCCCGCTGCCCACCACCACGGGGGGAAGGCTGCTTTCCCGGGTAACGGCGGGGAGGAGATAGGGCTGCCGGGCCGGGCGGCGCTGGATGTTCCGGTTCTTCGTCCGGCGGAGGACCGCCTCCTCCTTATCCAGGGTGACGTCCGCCGTCATGACATAGTGAACGTCGCTCTTTTTTCGCGCGTCGATGGACTGCCGCACCGGAACACAGACGCGGAGTTCATCCGGCGAGACGCCCAGCGCCCGGGCCGCGGCTTCCTTCAACTCGTCCGGGCCGCTGCCGGGGGGCAAAATCAAGTTCTGGATGCGGAGCATGGACCTCTCCCCTTTTTGTGCACATTCCTTTGATGTTCAGATTTTTCATTGTATCACAGATACCAGTGGATTGCCACACCTGCTGCCCAATTTGGCAGAAAACCCCGCACTGTCACACAGACAGCACGGGGCAAACACGGGAGATCAGGACTCGGCGTCCCGGTCATCGGGCAGATCCACCAGAAGGGGCGCCACCCCGAGGTGGGGCAGGAGCTTCTCCCGCATATCCGCCATGGACAGGGCCAAGGACGAGGTGTTGATGCAGGGATGACAGCCGAACCGCTCCTGGGCCAGAACCGAGGAATCCAGGATCAGCCTGACCCTGTGGTCTTTGTCGTTCATCAACCCCAGAATGGTGGCGGAGCCCGGGGTCACGCCCAGCAGCTCCTCCATGGCCTCCGGCGGGGCGAAGGACAGCCGGGAAGACCCGATCTGCTTGGACAGGTCTTTGGTGTGGAAGGGCTTGTCTCCATCCATCAGCAGAAGGTAAAAGTCGGTCTTCTGCCGGTTGCACAGCATCAGGTTTTTGCAGATGCGGACGCCCAGATACGTTTCCACTTCCTTGCAGTCGGGGATGGTATCGGCGTGCTCATGGTCCACCCGAAGATAGGGGATGGACAGGGAATCCAGCAGATCATAACAGGCGATTTCCCGGGGCAGACGTCCCGTGACGTCTGCCGGTCTGCCGTCATAGACTGTGGGATCGATCTTCATAGCGAAACCTCCTGCAGGAGACAGGCTTCGTGCTTTGATTGCACCCACGAAGCATTGCCGCCTGCCATATCATAAAGGAAAGCCCGGCGGGATTCCACCGGGCTTTCCAATATTCTCGAAATAATTCCGTCAGAGAGAATTAGTCCTTCTTCAGCATCCAGCCGGAAACGACCATCTTCTGAACTTCGGTGGTGCCCTCATAGATCTCGGTGATCTTGGCGTCACGCATCATTCTCTCGAAGGGATACTCACGGGTGTAGCCGCAGCCGCCGATGAGCTGAACAACACGACGGGTGACGTCGGAAGCGACGTCGGCAGCGAACATCTTGCCCATAGCGGCCAGGTGGCTGTAGGGCTCGTGGTTCTGCTTGGCCATGGCGGCGCGATAGATCAGCAGGCGGGCAGCGTCAACCTTGGTCTGCATGTCAGCCAGCTCGAACTGGGTGTTCTGGAAAGCGGACAGGGGCTTGCCGAACTGCTTGCGGGCCTTCAGATAAGGAATGGCCTGGTCGATGGCGCCCTGTGCGATACCCAGAGCCTGAGCGGCAACGCCGATACGGCCGCCGTCCAGCAGCATCATAGCGATCTTGAAGCCTTCGCCTTCCTTGCCCAGCAGGTTCTCAGCGGGGACCTCGCAGTCATCGAAGACCAGCTCATAGGTGGCGGAAGCGCGGATGCCCATCTTCTTCTCCTTGGTGCCGAAGCTGAAGCCCTTGAAGCCCTTCTCCACGATGAAGGCGGACAGGCCCTTGTGGCCAACGCTCAGGTCGGGGTTGGTGCGGGCAAAGACGACATAGGTGTCGGCATAATAGCCGTTGGTGATGAAGATCTTGGTGCCGTTGAGGATCCACTTGTCGCCCTTCAGCTCAGCAGTGGTGCGAACGCCGTTGGCGTCGGTGCCGGCGCCGGGCTCGGTCAGACCCATGGCGCCCAGCTTCTCGCCCTGAGCCAGGGGAACCAGATACTTCTGCTTCTGCTCCTCGGTGCCGAACTCCAGGATGGGCCAGGAGCACAGAGAACCGTGGACGGAGAACATGATGGAGGTGGAAGCGCAGTGCTTGGCCAGCTCCTCGCAGCAGACGATGTAGGTCAGATAGGACAGGCCGGCGCCGCCATATTCCTCAGGAATATAGGTGCCCAGCATACCCATCTCGGCCAGCTTCTCGCGGGCGTTCTGGGTGAACTCTTCCTTCTCGTCCAGCTCAGCAGCGATGGGGGCGACTTCCTTGACGCAGAAGTCGTGGAGCATATCGAGAATTTCCTGCTCCATCTCAGTCAGTTTGAAATCCATAGTATTCGTCCTTTCTTTTGGTGGCCGCAGGAAGAGCCACCCCACACGGAGGTGGCTCTTCCCTTGGTATGTTAAAAATTTTTACTAACAGAGTGAATCAATTAGTCCTTGTCAGCCAGGATCAGCTTGGTCAGAGCGGGGCAGACATCATACAGGTTGCCGATAACGCCCAGGTCGGCCACGCCGAAGATGGGAGCCTCGGGGTCCTTGTTGATGCAGACGATGAAGTCGGAGGAGCCCATGCCGGCCAGGTGCTGGATAGCGCCGGAGATGCCGCAGGCAACATAAAGCTTGGGGCCGACGGTCTTGCCGGTCTGGCCAACCTGATGGGAGTGGGGGATCCAGCCAGCGTCAACGGCAGCACGGGAGGAGCCGACAACGCCGCCCAGAGCATCAGCCAGAGGCTTGATGGTGGTCTCGAAGCCCTCGGGGCCGCCCAGGCCACGGCCGCCGGACACGATGATGTCGGCGCCTTCCAGGTCGACCTTCTCGCCCTCTTCCTCGATGGTCTCCAGAACCTTGATGCGGATCTGGTCAGCGGGGAAGGCGTAATCATCGACTTCGATCTCGCCGGTGCGGGAGAAGTCAGGCTCCATCTTCTTGTTCACGCCGGGACGGCAGGTGCCCAGCTGGGGGAAGGTGAAGGGGCAAAGGATGGTGGCCATCAGGTTGCCGCCGAAGGCGGGACGAGTCCAGGCGATACGGCCGGTCTCTTCGTCGATGTCCAGAGAGGTGCAGTCAGCGGTCAGGCCGGTCTTCAGACGGCCGGCCACACGGGGGCCAAGGTCGCGGCCCAGAGGGGAAGCGCCCATCAGCATGGAATAGGGGCAGTTCTTCTCGACAGCGTGCACGATGGCAGCGGTGTAAGCGTCGGTGCTGTAGTGATCATAGACTTCGTTGTCCATGACGATGACCTTGTCGGCGCCATAGGCGAAGGCTTCCTTAACGGCCTCGTCGCACTTGTAGCCAATGACCAGGCCGACGGTCTTGCCGCCCTGGATGGCAGCCAGACGGCGGCCGGGGTTCAGCAGCTCCAGGCCAACGTTTCTGGCCTTGCCGTGCTTGGTTTCAATAAAGACCCACAGGTCCTTGGATTGGGGCTCGTAGCTAGACTGTAACATTGTATTTCTTCCTCCCTTCGATTAGATGACGCCCTTGTCACGGAGCAGGTCATACAGCTTCTTCGCGGACTCTTCAGGAGTCTCTTCCTTGATCCGCAGGCCGCCTTCCTTGCGGGGAGGCGTAAAGCTCTTCTTAACCTTGGTGGGAGAGCCCTTCAGACCGGCTCTCTCGGGGTCGATGCCGCAGTCGGCAGCGCTCAGAGTGGGGATCTCGGCCTTGCGGGCAGCCATCTTGGACTTGATGGTGGGGAAACGGGGCTCATAGTCGGGCTTGGTGATGGTCACGACGCAGGGAGTGTTCATCTCCAGCCACTCAAAGCCGTCTTCCAGCTCCTTCTTGACCTTGACCTTGCCTTCACCGTTGGGCCAGACTTCCCAGCCGTAGGTGACCTGAGGCAGGTCCAGATCCTCGGCAGTCTGAGGACCGACCTGGGCGGTATCGCCGTCGATGGCCTGCTTGCCGAACATGATCATGTCGAACTTGATGCCTTCCAGCTCCTCGATCTTGGCCTTGCCGCAAGCCAGGGTGTAACCGGTGGCCAGGGTGTCGGCGCCGCCGCAGACACGGTCGGAAACGAGGTAAGCCTTATCGCCGCCGACGGAGAGGCACTCACGCAGCGCTTCGATGGCCTGAGGAGGACCCATGGTCAGGATGTAGATACGGGTATCCTTGTCCTGATCCTTGATACGGGCAGCAGCTTCCAGAGCATACGCGTCGAACGGGCTGACGATAGCAGGAACGCCCTCGCGCATCAGTCGATTGGTCTCAGGATCGATCTTGATGATGGTCGTGTCCGGCACTTGTTTAATGCAAACAAGTATGTTCATTTCTGATTTCCCCCTATTTTATGATTTGTTTTATTCGATAGAGCCGGTCCCGCTCTCCCCCGCTCTGTCCGATGCGGCTGCCCGCGCGGTTCTGTTCGGGAAAAAACAGGGCCATCCTATCTGGATAAACGCCAGACCGGAGCACTCCGGTGGCAGACGTTTCGTGGGTTCCGGCGGAAAACCGCCCTTCGGCCACAATTTACGGTGGTATTATATCAGACGATTCCCCAAAATACAAGACAGGAATCAGAAGGATTGAAAAAATTTTTTTCGGGTTTTTCCGGTGAAATTGGGCGTTTCAAACAAATTTTTCAGGGGATATCACGTCCAGATGCGGTTTGCTTCGTCATCGTTCCTGTTTTTCCCGTTTTCTCCCGTTTTTTCCCGTTGTTTTCCTCACTCGCCGAAGAACTTGTCGTGGATGGCCTGGACCGCGGCGTTGGCGTCGTTCTCGTCCAGCAGGACGGAGACCTTGATCTCACTGGTGGAGATCATCTGGATGTTGACGTCGGCGTCATAGAGGGCGCCGAACATCTTGGCGGCCACGCCGGCGTCGTCCACCATGCCGGCGCCCACGATGGAGACCTTCACGACCTCCTTGTCCACGTCGATGTGGTCGAAGCCGATGCTCTCCTTGTACTCGTTGAGGAGGTCCGCGGCCTTTTCGGCGTCGTCCCGCTTCACGGTAAAGCTGATGTCCTTGGTGTCATCCCGTCCGATGGACTGGAGGATGATGTCCACGTTGATGTCCTCCTTGCCCAGCAGAGAGAACACGCGGTAGGCGATGCCGGGCTTATCTTCCACGCCCACCAGGGCGAGACGGGCCACGTTCTTATCCTTCGCGACGCCGCTGATCTGAGTCTTTTCCATTCGTTTCACAACCTCCTTGACTTTCGTGCCCGGCTTATTGGCAAAGCTGGACAGCACTTCCAGATTCACACGGTATTTCTTGGCCAGCTCCACGGAGCGGTTGTGGAGCACCTGGGCGCCCTGGCTGGCCAGCTCCAGCATCTCGTCGAAGGTGATCTCCTCCAGCTTCCGGGCTCCCTTGACGTGGCGGGGGTCGGCGGTGTAGACGCCCTCCACGTCGGTATAGATTTGGCACAGATCGGCCTTCAGGGCCGCCGCCAGCGCCACCGCCGAGGTGTCGGAGCCTCCCCGGCCCAGGGTGGTGATATCGTCATACTTGTTCAGGCCCTGGAAGCCCGTGACGATGACGATGGAGTGGTTCCGGTCCAGCTCGGCCTGGATGCGCTCGGTGTGGACGGTCTTGATCTTTGCGCTGCTGTAGTTGCTGTTGGTCTGGAAGCCCGCCTGCCAGCCGGTGAGGGAGACCACCGGGAAGCCCAGGGCCTCGATGGCCATGGCGCACAGGGCGCAGGAGATCTGCTCGCCGGTGGAAAGGAGCATATCCATCTCCCGCTTGGACGCCCGGGGGTTGACCTCCCTGGCCTTTTCGATGAGATCATCGGTGGTGTCGCCCTGGGCGGACAGCACCGCCACTACCTGGTTGCCCTGGCGGTAGGTCTCGGTGATGATCCGGGCCACGTTCTGGAGCCGCTCTGTATTGGCCACCGACGTGCCGCCGAATTTTTGAACGATAAGTCCCATAGTTACATACCTCCTGTCAATGCGGCAGGTCTGTCCCGCCGCAGGAAACTCGGTTCCTCTCCCCTATTTTATGTAAGGGGCGCTTGCATGTCAGTCCAGCACGCGGATGGCGGCCAGCACCGGCAGGTCGGCCAGCAGGGCCTCCATCTGGGGCCGGGTCATGGACTGGTTGGTGATATAGGTGCGCTCCGCCGCGTCCACCCGGCCGTAGATCAGGCGCTGGGCGTCGGCCAGGGCCCCATGGGCCAGGCGGACGTACCAGCGGCTGGACAGGTCGTCCAGGCTGCCCACGCACTCGGGGCGGTTGGCCTGCCAAGGGCGGTAGCCGGCCCGCTCCAGCTTCCGGGCGGCGGCGATGACGTCGGCGCACACGGCGCTGGCGGTGGGGAGCTTCCCCGCGCCCTTGCCGTAGAACATCACGTCCCCCGTGGCGTCGCCCTTGAGGAGGATGGCGTTGAACACGTCGTCCACCGAGGCCAGGGGGTTGTCCATGGGGACGAAGTGGGGCTCCACGTAGGCGGTGACCTTGCCGTCCTGCCCCATCACCGCCCGGCCCAGGAGCTTGATCCGGCAGCCGCTGGCGGCGGCGTAGGCCTCGTCGGCCTGGGTGATCTCGGTGATGCCCCGGGTGGGGATCTGCTCCGGCAGCATGTGCCAGCCGAAGGCGATGGAGGAAAGGATGCACAGCTTGCGGCAGGTGTCGTAGCCCTCCACGTCGGCGGTGGGGTCCTGCTCGGCGTAGCCGTTGGCCTGGGCCCCCTTCAGGGCCTCCTGGAAGGTGACCCCGTCCTGGACCATCCGGGTGAAGATGTAGTTGCAGGTGCCGTTGAGGATGCCGCAGATCTCCAGGATGTCGTTGGCGGCCATGCACTCGCTGAGGGGCCGCAGGATGGGGATGCCCCCGCCCACGCTGGCCTCAAAGAGGTAGACCACCCCGTGCTCCGCCGCCAGGTCCAGCAGACGCCGGCCATGGGTGGCCACCAGCTCCTTGTTGGAAGTGACCACGCTCTTGCCGGCCTTCAGGGCCCGCTCGGTGAAGTCCAGGGCAGCGCCCATGCCGCCGATGGTCTCCACCACCACGGAGATCTCCGGGTCGCTCTCGATGGTCGAGAAGTCATCCACGAAGAGCGGGGCGAAGGGGCTGTCGGGGAACTTCCTTACATCTAATATATACTTCACTTCGATCAGGGAATCCGGCCGGCGGCTGACCCCGTTGCCGGAGCCGGATAAGACCTCCGCCACTCCGGAACCCACTACACCGAAGCCTAAGATCGCTGTCTTTACCATGTTGATCCCTTCCTTTTTCTAATGGTATATGCTGTGGGAGCTGTCCCCGGCGGTCATCCCGCCAGGATCTCGCCCCGCAGGACACCTTTCACGCCGCCGATCTCCTCCAGGAGCCCCTGAAGGGAGCCCCCCATGTCCGAGGTCTCGGCGTTCACCGTCACCACCGCGCAGCCGTTGGACGGGATGCCCTGGTTGATGGTGAGGATATTGGCCCCGGAGCCGGCGAAGATGTTGAGCACCCGGGACAGAAGCCCCGGCTCGTCCTTCAGCAGCAGCTGAAAGGTGACGATCCGCCCGTGGAGCATATCCTGAAAGGGCCGGACCGCGTCCTTGTACTTGTAAAAGGCGCTGCGGCTGATGCCGGTGGCCTGAACGGCCTGGTTCACCGTCTCCACCTCGCCGGTGTCCATGAGACGGCGGGCCTCCACCACCTTGCGGAAGATCTCCGGCAGCGCGTCCGCCTCTACAATATAATAGTTGGGTGACTTTGCCATGCTGTGCCTCCCTCCAGCCGGGACCCGTGGGGTTCCTCGCGCGTCCGCCGGGCCTCCGCTGATATAACGGTAGCCATTGTAACACAAATGTCCATGTATGGCAATACAAAAGTTTTTGTACCAACGACATTTTTACCGCCCTCCCCCGGCGGATTTCTGTTGGAACCCACAAAAACGGACCGCCCCGGGAAAATCGGGACGGTCCGTTTCCTTCGCTGGCTTATACTATTTCTTGATAAAAACATTTCATATGTTTTTATCACCATGGGCTATGCCCATGGCCGCCGCACGGATGTGCGGCGAAGAAAGCCGTTCAATATCTAATCCTGCAAGCCTTTGGCTTGCAGCCCACGGCAGAAT
>CACZKM010000004.1 GCA_902781745.1 Oscillospiraceae bacterium | reverse complement strand
CTGTTCGATCAAATCCAAAGCGAAGCAACCTTGATTCTTCCCGGCTTTTTCCGAAAAAGCCGGGGGAAAACGCCAGGGGGTTCCCCCCTGGACCCCCTTTTTTTATGTGCGCTCGCTTCGGTGAGGTGTTCTGCTTTCGTTAGGTGCTGTACCCGTACTGTTGTGGTGTGGGTCCTTTCAGTCTCCGACGCATCGAAGTTAGGTTGATGAATACTGGATTTTGTGGGGATAGTTGCTGTTGTTGAAGTAACGCACTACCTCTTGCCTCCTCTTGTAAAAGTAGCAACAGATTGCACTTTGTTGCGAAGTTGCTTAAGCCTCTCGGCCCCCCTTGCCAAGGGGGGCTGGCACGGCGAAGCCGTGACTGGGGGGTGGAGACGTTGCGTACCGCTCTATCGCTGCGTAATAAGAAGCAATACGTCATGTCTCCTGTCGTAACGATATCACTCTCTGCAACGTAGCCACCCTTCCACCGCCTTCGGCGGTCCCCCTCCC
Source organism: Oscillospiraceae bacterium (assembly GCA_902781745.1). GTDB lineage: Bacteria > Bacillota > Clostridia > Oscillospirales > Oscillospiraceae > Evtepia. The sequence goes on along the minus strand of CACZKM010000004.1, from coordinate 55,705 downwards.
CTTGACAAGGGGAGGCAAGAGGCTGTGCGGCTCCGAACGTACTACAACTACCCCCACAAAATCCAAACCTCAACAACCAAACCCCCAAACAGTTGCAGGCGGTCACGACAAGCCATCACATGGCGTGTGTCAAGCGACGACCGGCGGATTCTCCACGAGTCCCCGGAAGTCCAGAGGGCCGCAGCCCTCTGGTGCTTTTCCCCCGGCTTTTCCAGAAAAGCCGGGCCCCGGCCGGGCAGGCCACCCCCGGTAGGGCGGCAACCCTATATCTGGTGCGTACCGGTAGGCATACAGGCGGTAAGGATAGTACACACCCACCCGCCCAGCAAGGATCGATGAATACTCAACGGTATCTCTGTAGGTACTACTGGTCGCAGCGCCGCTCGAACCGGCCATGGTTCTGGTCGGACTACAGGCGGTAAGGTTAGCACACCCCCCCAGGGCCATGGCCCTGTATCCATACAAAGGAAGTGTTTTCACCATGGAACAGCGTTTCCAGCCCCTCCTCTTCGGAGGGGACATCAACGTCTACAGCGTCGCCCGGGCCTTCCATGAGGCCTACGGCGTCAAATCCGTCTGCTACGGAAAGTTCGCCTCGGGCCCGGCCTACGGGTCCTCCATCATCGACTACCGGGTGTGCCCGAAGAACGAGGACCCGGCGACCTTCCGGGAGAACGTGGCCAACGCCGCGAAGGAGTTTGAAGGAAAGACCGTCCTGGTCATCGGCTGCGGCGACAGCTATGTGAAGCTGGCCGCCGAGAACAAGGACAGCTTCCCGGACAACTGCATCGCCGCCACGGTCAGCGGGGAGATGATCAACGACCTCATCAACAAGGAGAAGTTCTACGCCCTGTGCGACAAGCACGGCATCGACCACCCCGGGACCTTTGTGTATTCCAAGGAGATGGGCCACGACTTCGAGCTGCCCTTCCCCGCCCCCTATATCTGCAAGCCCGCCAACGGCGTGGCCTACTGGGAGCACCCCTTTGAGGGCAACGAGAAGGTCTTCACCTGCCCCGACCGGGCCAACCTGGAAGAGGTCCTGGACAAGGTCTATGCCGCCGGGTACCCCGACACCATGATCATCCAGGACTACGTCCCCGGGGACGACAGCTTCATGCGGGTCCTCACCTGCTACTCCGACCGCAACGCCAAGGTCAAGCTCATGTGCCTGGGCCACGTCCTCCTGGAGGAGCACACCCCCCACGGCATCGGCAACCACGCCGTCATCCTCACGGAGGTCAACCGGGAGCTGTGCGAGAAGGTGAAGGACTTCCTGGAGGAGATCGGCTACGTGGGCTTCTCCAACTTTGACATCAAGTACGACCAGCGGACGGGGAAGTACCAGTTCTTCGAGATCAACTGCCGCCAGGGCCGGAGCAATTTCTATGTCACCGGCGCGGGGTACAACATCGCCAGGCTCCTGGTGGAGGACCGGGTGGAGGGGAAGGACCTCCCCTTCGTCATCGCCGACAACCCCAGCCTGTGGCGGGTGGTCCCCCGGAAGGTGGCCTTCGACTATATCGTCTCCGACTACCACAAGGAGATGAAGGCCCGCATCGCCGCCGGTCAGGAGGTCACCCCCCTGTTTTACAGCGGGGACAAGTCCTTCGGCCGGACCCTGCGCATGAAAAAGAACCTTTTGGGCCACTTTAAGAAGTATAAGACCTATTACGAGAAAAAGAATTGAGTTGATTCCCATGAAGGAAGGCATTTTAGGCGTGCTGGGCGGCATGGGTCCCCAGGCCACCAACACCTTTTACCAGCGGATCATCGACCGCACCCAGGCCGAGAGCGACCAGGAGCACCTTCGGGTCCTCATCTGGAGCGACGCCAAGATCCCCGACCGCACCGCGGGCATTCTGGGAGGCGACGCCGAGGCGGTCTATGAGACCCTGCTGGCCGACGCGAAGCTCCTGGAGGGGGCGGGATGCACCGTGCTGGCCATCCCCTGCAACACCTCCCACTACTTTGCCGACCGGCTCCAGGCCCAGCTTACCGTCCCCATCATCCACATGATCCGGGAGACCGTGGGGGCCATCGCCGCCGCCGGCCGCCGGACGGTGGGCATCCTGGCCACCGACGGCACCATTCAGACGGGCATCTACCAGAAGGAGCTGGAGGCGGCGGGACTGACCGCCGTGACGCCGCCGGCGGACCTCCAGAAGGTGGTCATGTCCATCATTTACGACGAGATCAAGCGGGGGGAGACCGGCTCCCGGGAGAAGTTCGGGGAGATCGATTCCTTCCTCCGGCAGGCCGGGTGCGACTGCGCCATCCTGGGCTGCACGGAGCTGTCGGTCTACCGGACCCTCCACGGCCTGCCCCCTTACTATATCGACGCCATGGAGATCCTGGCGGAGCAGTCTATCCTGCGCTGCGGGAAGCGGCTGCGGAACGTATGACGGACGAGAGACAGAAAGGAAGTGGTTCCATGAATCTGACGCTGTATCCCCTGGGGGATTACATCCAATTGCTGCAGAAGGAGGGCCTGCTGGTGAGCGCCGCCGGCGCGCCCCTGACCCGGGAGGTGGCCCTGGTGAGCTGCGACTCCCGGCAGGTGGCGCCCGGCACCCTGTTCATCTGCAAGGGCGCCCACTTCAAGGAGGAGTTCCTCCGGGCCGCCCTGGGCGCCGGGGCCTTCGCCTACCTGGCGGAGAAGCCCTACGGCGACGTGGACGCCCCCTGCCTCCAGGTCACCGACGTGCGGTCGGCCATGGCCCTGCTGGCGGACTTCTACTACAACCACCCCTCCTCCAAGCTGGGGGTGGTGGGCATCACCGGCACCAAGGGCAAGTCCTCCACCACCTACTACCTCAAGTATATCTTTGACGAATACCTGGCCGCCAAGAAGCAGGCCCCCAGCGGCGTCATCTCCTCCATCGAGACCTTCGACGGGGTGGAGAAGTTTGAGTCCCACCTCACCACCCCGGAGCCCCTGGACTTAGAGCGCCACTTCGCCCACGCCGTGGAGAGCAAAATGCGCTACCTCACCATGGAGGTCTCCAGCCAGGCCCTGAAGTATGACCGGGTGATGAACGTGGAGTTCGCCGCCGCCGTCTTCCTGAACATCGGCCTGGACCACATCTCCCCCATCGAGCACCCGGACTTTGAGGACTACTTCTCCTCCAAGCTCCGGATCTTCCGCCAGGCCGCCGCCGCCTGCGTCAACCTGGACTCCGACCACGCCGACCGGGTCCTGGAGGCCGCCCGGAAGAGCAGCCCCCGGATCATCACCTTCTCCCAGAAGGACCCCTCCGCCACCATCTTCGGCTCCCAGGTGCGGAAGCAGGGGGGCGACATCCTCTTCCGGGTGAAGACCCCCCGGTACAGCCGGGAGTTCCGGCTGACCATGCCCGGCCTCTTCAACGTCCAGAACGCCCTGGCCGCCCTGGCGGTGTGCGAGGCCCTGGGCATCCCCGAGCAGTACGCCTACGCCGGCCTCATGAAGGCAAGGGTGCCGGGGCGGATGGAGGTCTACGCCAACGCCGACGAGAAGGTCTCCGTCATCGTGGACTACGCCCACAACCGGATGAGTTTCGAGACCCTGTTCAAGTCCGTCAAGGAGGAGTATCCCGGCCGGCGGATCGTCACGGTCTTCGGCTGCCCGGGCTATAAGGCCTACGACCGCCGGAAGGACCTGGGGGAGATCTCCGGGAAGTACTCCGACCTGGTCATCCTCACCGAGGAGGACGCCGGGGAGGAGCCCGTGGAGAACATCTGCCGGGACATCGCCCGGTATGTGGAGGCGGAAAACTGCGACTACTCCATCGTCCCCGACCGGGGAGAGGCCGTCCGCCTGGCGGTGATGGGCTGCGAGGAGCCCACGGTCATCCTTCTCACCGGCAAGGGGGCCGAGACCCGGCAGAAGCGGGGCATCGAGTATGTCGACACCCCCTCCGACGTGGAGTACTCGAAAAAATATCTCCATGAATACGATGTACAGCACGGCATGGACGGCATGAGCAAGGTCCGGGCCCTGCTGGACGTCCTCCCCCTCCTGCGCCGGTACGAGGGGAAGACCATCGTCATCAAATACGGCGGGGCCACCTTGGACACCGCCTCTACCGACACCATCCTGGAGGACGCCGCCGCCCTCCAGTCCGTGGGGGTCCGGGTGGTGCTGGTCCACGGGGGCGGCAAGGAGATCACCACGCTCCTGGACCGGCTGGGGGTGCCCACCCAGTTCGAGAAGGGCTACCGGGTCACCGACGAGGCGGTGCTGGACACCGCCGAGATGGCCCTCTCCGCCAAGGTCAACAAGGCCGTGGTGGCCGCCCTGGACAAGATCGGGGCTCGGGCCTGCGGCGTCTCCGGCCGGGACGGCGGCCTCATCACCGCCCGGCAGAAGGACCCCGCCCTGGGCCGGGTGGGCGCCATCTCCAAGGTGGACCCCACCCTCCTCCACACCCTGCTGGACGCCGGCTTCCTGCCGGTGGTCTCCCCCATCTCCCGGGGAGAGGACGGCGGGGCCTGCAACTGCAACGCCGACGACGCCGCCCGGGCGGTGGCCGAGGCGGTGAAGGCGGACAAGCTGGTCTTCCTCACCGACACCGACGGCATCCTGGTGGACAGCCAGAACCAGTCCACCCGCATCGCCCGGATGGACGTGAGCCGGGCCCGGGAGCTCATGGACAGCGGGCTCATCGCCGGGGGCATGATCCCCAAGACCCTCAACTGCATCCACGCCGTGGAGCACGGGGTGGGGGCGGTCACCGTCCTGGACGGCCGCATGGAGCACGCCATCCTCCTGGAGGCCATCTCCGAAAAGTCCCTGGGGACCACCATTGAAAGAAAGCGGTAATCCTACCCGCGGAAACGAGGTATCGTCCATGGTACAGATCGAAACCCTCCCCAACGGCGTCCGTCTGGTCACCGAGGCCATCCCCACCGTCCGCTCCGCCGCCCTGGGCTTCTGGATCGCCGGGGGCTCAAGGGAGGAGAAGGACGGGGAGTCCGGCGCGGCCCACTTCATCGAGCACATGCTCTTCAAGGGCACCGAGACCCGGTCCGCCGCCGACATCGCCCGGCAGACCGACGCCATCGGCGGCCAGATGAACGCCTTCACCACCAAGGAGTGCACCTGCTTCTACGCCCACGTCCTGGACGACCACCTGGCCCAGGCCCTGGATATCCTCTGGGACATGGTCTTCTGCTCCCGATTTGACCAGAAGGCCGTGGAGACCGAGCGGGGGGTCATCCTGGAGGAGATCGATATGTACGAGGACACCCCCGACGACCTGTGCGGGGAAAAGCTCTTCGAGCACGTCTACGCCGGCTCCCCCCTCTCCCGGCCTATCCTGGGGAAGGAGGAGACCCTGGCGCCCATGACCGGGGCCTTCCTCAAGGACTACCACCGCCGCCACTACCGGCCGGACAACACCGTGGTGGCCCTGGCGGGGAGCTTTTCCGAAGAGGTCCTGGCGGACCTCCGCCGCCGGTTTTCCGCCCTCCCCGCCGGGGAGAAGACGGATACCGCCCCGGCGGCCTACACCCCGGCCTTCGTGGCCACGAAAAAGCCCATCGAGCAGAACCACCTGACCCTGGCCTTCCCCGGCCTGACCTACGACTCCCCCAGGCGGTTCGCCCTCCAGCTCCTCTCCGCCATCCTGGGCGGGGGAGTGTCCTCCCGGCTCTTCCAGCGGGTGCGGGAGCAGCAGGGGCTGTGCTACTCGGTCTACTCCTACGGGGCGGGCCACGCCGACACCGGGGTCTTCTGCGTCTACACCGCCCTGAATAAGGAGACCGAGGCCCAGGCCATCCAGACCATCTGCCAGGTAATCCGGGAGTTTTTGGCCCAGGGCCCCACCGACGAGGAGCTGGAGCGGGCCAGGGAGCAGTCCAAGGCCAACGTAATCATGGGGCTGGAGTCCACCCAGGCCCGGATGAGCCACGCCGGCCGGTCCCTCCTCTTCACCGGGGAGATCCTGACCCCGGAGCAGATCATCGCGGCCTACGACGCCGTCACCCGCCAGGACGTGATGGACCTGGCCAAGGACCTCTTCCGCTGGGACCGGGCGTCCCTGTCGGCGGTGGGCCAGGTGCGGTCCGCCGAGGAATACCGGGCGTTATTGGAAGAAGTGTAAATCTGAGACAGAAAGACGCCGAAGCCTGACCGACACGACGCCGGGAGGTGCGCCATGGGACTGCATTTCACATCACAGGATTGTTCCCTCTGCGGAAACAGCCGCAAGAAGTACAACAAGCTGGCCGACGGCGTGATCTGCCCGGACTGCCGGAAGCCTCTGCAGAAAAACCTGCGATTCCTCTCCCGGGCCTGGAGCAAGAGCATGACCCTGGGGGAGGTCCGGGGCATCCAGGGCCTCTACGCCCGGCAGCCGGAGTATGAACGGGTCTTTGCCCCGGACTTCATCCAGGGGGAGTTCCAGGCGGACAACACCAACCGCCTGTTCCGGGCGGAGAAGGACACCCTTCTCCTTCCCCTGGACCTGGTGACGGGGTACGCCGAGTGCCTGCTCTACTCCGAGAGCTCCGACGAGGACGGCCACACCACCACCACCTACGACGGAAGCTGCCTGTGGATCTCCCTGAACGGGCTGCCCTCGGTGTGGTGCCGGTGGACGCCTCCCGTGAAGAAGAAGTTCTTCGAGCGGCAGAAGAAGGCCCAGGCCCGGTTCCTGGAGGCCATGGGCCCGGTGATGACTTACCTCCAGGGGATCACCGGCCAGGGAGCCAGCCCCACCCAGACGATTTATCGGTAATACTAATTATCGATTAAAATGTTTAAAAAACATTTTAATCGCCCACGGCGAACGGCTTTCTTCGCCGCACATCCGTGCGGCGGCCATGGGCATAGCCCATGGTAATAAAAACATATGAAATGTTTTTATCAAGAAATAGTATAAAAAGACAGACAAAAACGCGGACCCCGCGCTGGCTTTCAGCGTTGGGGTCCGCGTTCTGTTCTGGTTCGATCAATCGTGCAAGGTCAGCTCCACGGGACAGTGGTCGCTGCCGAAGACCTCGGTGTGGATCTTGGCGTCCGCCACCCGGTCCATGAGCCGATTCGACACGATGAAATAGTCGATGCGCCACCCGGCGTTCTTCTCCCGGGCCTTGAACCGGTAGCTCCACCAGGAGTACTCCACCTTCTCCGGGTAGAGGGTCCGGTAGGTGTCGGCAAAGCCCGCGGCCAGCAGGTCGGTCATCTTCTCCCGCTCCTCGTCGGTGAAGCCGGCGTTGCGGCGGTTGGTCTTTGGGTTCTTCAGGTCGATCTCCTGGTGGGCCACGTTCAGGTCCCCGCAGAGGATCACCGGCTTGACGGCGTCCAGCTTCTGTAAGTAGGCCCGGAAGGCGTCCTCCCAGGTCATGCGGTAGTCCAGGCGTTTCAGCTCGTTCTGGGCGTTGGGGGTGTAGCAGCAGACCAGGTAGAAGCCCGGGAACTCCGCCGTGATCACCCGGCCCTCGTGGTCATGGTCCTCGACGCCCAGACCGTAGGTCACGGACAGGGGCTCGGCTTTCGTGAACACCGCCACCCCGGAGTAGCCCTTCTTCTCGGCGCTGTTCCAGAACTGGTGGTAGCCGGGCAGGTCGAGCTCCAGGTCTCCGGCGTGGTGCTGGAGCTTGGTCTCCTGGAGACAGAAGACGTCGGCGTCCAAGGTCCGGAAGGAGGCCAGGAAGTCCTTCTTCAGGCAGGCCCGCAGGCCGTTGACGTTCCAGGATATGAGTTTCATACCGTTCTCCTTATACGATGAAGCCCTCTCATTTGAGACTGCATGAGACGGTATGACGCGCTTGCGCGGCATGAGCGTGCGCAGCACGCGGATTCCCAAATTAAAGTTTTTAATTTGGGAATAGTATCAGTCAGTCGCTTCGCGCCTGCCAGCTCCCCCAAAGGGGGAGCCAAGTTTCGTGCGGCTTTGCAGACAAGACACGAAATCTTGCCTCTCCCTTTGGGAAAGGTGGCACGGCGAAGCCGTGACGGAGAGGGCCTCCCTTTACTTCTTTTTGTTCTTCTCGTAGTCCAGGATATAGTCCGCCACGGGCTCCAGGTAGTTGCGCTCGATGTTCTCCATCTCGCCCTTGTCCATGGCCTCGGCCATGGCGGGGTCCATGGGGATGTTGGCCAGGACGTTGACGCCCGCGTCCTTGGCCACCTTGTCCAGGTCGCTGTGGCCGAAAATAAAGTGCTTCTCCCCACACTTGTCGCACTGGAAGTAGCTGTAGTTCTCCACCACGCCCAGGATGGGCTTGTGCATCATGTCGGCCATGCGCACGGCCTTGGTGACGATGAGGGAGACCAGGTCCTGGGGAGAGGTGACCACCACGATGCCGTCCACGGGGATGGACTGGAAGACGGTCAGGGGCACGTCGCCGGTTCCGGGGGGCATGTCGATGAAGAGGTAATCCAGCTCGCCCCAGCGCACGTCGGTCCAGAACTGCTTGATGACCCCGGAGATCAGGGAGCCCCGCCAGATGACGGGATCGGCCTTGTTCTCCAGCAGGAGGTTCAGGGAGATGACCTTGATGCCGCCGGCGGTGATCTCGGGGAAGATGGACTCCCCGTCGCCTACGGCCCGGCCGTCCATGCCGAAGGCCGTGGGGATGGAGGGGCCGGTGACGTCGGCGTCCATGACGCCCACCCGGAAACCCTTCTTGGCCATGGCGGCGGCCAGGGAGACGGTGACGGAGCTCTTGCCCACGCCGCCCTTGCCGGACATGACGGCATAGACGTGGGAGATGGAGGAATATTTGTTCAGAGGCGCGATGAGGTCCTTTGCGTCTACGTGCTCGCAGGAGGAGCCGCAGGTGCTGCAATCATGGGTGCAGGATTCAGACATGGTGGGTTACTTCCTTTCATTTTTAACTTCTTCTGAATAGAGTAAACTGGAGTCTTGAGGATATTCCTGACAAACAACGCAATCATTTGCCATGGGTGTAAATAATTACACAGCACTGCCATCAAAGCACGACCCTCTCGGCCCCCCTTGCCAAGGGGGGCTGGCACGGCGAAGCCGTGACTGGGGGGTGGAGACGCAGCGGGCCGCTCTATCGTTACGATAGTGCTTTCCCAACGTTCCCACCCTTCCACCGCCTTCGGCGGTCCCCCATGGTTTATGGTGGCTGCGCCTGGATTGCATCGAACAGTCCCCCGGACTGTTCGACCCTTGGTAAGGGGAGGCAAGACGTTTGTGCGGCATACAGGGTCTGTTCTTTAGTATTGATAGGTGCCGCCGCCGATAAATTCGCGAATCAGGGAATTGGGGGCGACCAGATCGGGGTCGATGGGGTGGAAGGGCTCGAAGCCCTTGATGAGGTCCAGCAGCTCCCGCCGGCGGACGTTCTCCTGGGGCACCGCCTGGAGCAGGGGCATGGCGTAGTTCTTCATGACGCTCACCTCGTAGGGGAGGGAGGAGTCGAAAATGAAGTTGGCCCGGCCCTTGAAGGGGGAGATGTACAGCTTTTCCCCCCGGCGGACGTTGGCCCACATGTCCATGGTCTCCGCCACGCCGGTGCCCCGGAAGTTGTAGTCCCGGACCGCCCGGCGGGTCAGCCGCATCCAGGTGCCCTTGAACCGGAGCTCCCGGCCCTCCAGCACGTTGGACCGGGCGGAGATGTACATACACATGGCCTGGGGATGGCGGCCGGCGCAGTCGTCGTTGAGGGCGTGGATGCCCTCGAAGATGGCCACCTGGTTCTTTCCCAGCCGCAGGGGGGTGCCCAGGGAGTCGTTGCGCATCTGCCGGGCGAACTCAAACCGGGGGATGAGGATGGGCTCCCCCCGGCTGAGCTTGTTGAAGTGGTCGATGAGCAGGTCCATATCCATGCACAGGGGGGACTCATAGTCCACCATGCCCTCCTTGGTCCGGGGGGCGGTCTTGGGGTCCAGGGTCTTGAAGTAGTTGTCCATGGAGATGGTGTGGGTCTCGATGCCCCGGTTGTCCAGGACCTCCTCGATCTTCAGGGCCGTGGTGGTCTTCCCGGACCCCGAGGGGCCGGAGAGGAGGACGATGGGGCTGTTTTTCAGATTGGCCACGATGGCGTCGGCGGCGTCGTTGACCCGCTTGGTGTACAGGGCGTCGCACTCCTCCAGGAAGCCCTTTACATCCTGGTCGATCCGCCGGTTGATCTCTTGCAGCTGATATGCCATGATAGTCCCTCCGTTTCCGTTTTTCTATGTCGCAGGTCACATAACGGACCGTGTTTTCGATCAAAATGCGAAAAAGTTCTGTTTTTCCGCCAAAATCTCGTCGATGCCCCGGATGTACTCCTGGGGGTACTTGGGATTGGCCAGCCGCTTCACGCAGCCCTCGGCCACCCCCTTGGTGACGCCCCCCGCCCCCAGGGACAGGACGGTGTGGAGCTCCTCCATCATGCAGATGTTGTATTCGCTCCCGGTGCCGGGCAGGCACCAGCCCACGTTCTCAAAGGACCCGGACATGAACTTTTGCCGGTAGAGGTAATAGGGCTCGTACCCCGCCGCCCGGAGCCGGGCCCAGGCGAAGTCCAGCATGGCGGCCACGGCGGGGCCGTCGGGGAGGACCAGGTCCTCCTGCTTCAGCCGGGCCCCCTTCTTCAGGGCCAGGGTGTGGACGGTGATGTTCTCCGGCCCCATGTCCAGGACCTGGTCCAGGGTGTGCCGGAAGCCGCCGGCGTCGTCTCCGGGGAGGCCGGCGATGAGGTCCATGTTGATGTACCCCGCGTCCATCTCCCGGGCCAGGGCGTAGGCCCGGCGGATGTCCTCTGCCCGGTGGCTCCGGCCGATGAGAGAGAGGACCTTGTCAGACATGGTCTGGGGGTTCACGGAGATCCGGTTTCCGCCACCGTCGCGGATGGCCGCCAGCCGGTCCCGGGTGATGGTGTCCGGCCGGCCGGCCTCCACGGTGAACTCCGTGCCGGGGTCCAGCCGAAAGGCGGTATGGAGCCTGTCCAGCAGGGCCCGGAGCTGGTCCCCGGTGAGGGTGGTGGGGGTGCCGCCGCCGATGTACACCGTGCGGACCCGCCGCCCCGCCGCCAGGAGGGCCTGGCCCGCCCGGTCGATCTCCCGGAAGAGGGCCTCCAGGTAGTCCGGGATGAGCCTGTTGGCCGACCCCGACGAGGAGATGAAGGAGCAGTAGGCGCACCGGGTGGGGCAGAAGGGGATGCCCACATACAGGGACACCTCCTCAGGCTTCAGGGCGCCCTTGACCGCTAAACTTGCCTTGGCGCAGTCCATGGCCAGCCGCCGCCGCTCCGGGGAGACCCGGTAGCGGTCCCGGAGCTCGGCCTCGGCCTGCCGGGGGGTGGCCCCGGCCTCCATGGCCCGGGTGGGGAGCTTCACCGGGCGGACCCCGGAGAGCATCCCCCAGGGGGGCTCGGCCCCCAGGCAGTCCACCGCCGCCAGGTAGAAGGCCCGCTGGAGGGTCCGCCTGGTCAGCCGGGTGGCCAGGACGGGGTCCTCCGGGGGGAGGTCGGCGGTCTTCACCCGGCACTGCCTGGCGTAGGGTTTCCCCGCCCGCCGGAGGACCGCCGAGGCGGTGCACCACACGGGGCCCCGGGAGAAGGCCAGCTCCAGCTCATTGTCCCCGCCGGGGGGTTCGTCAGGATAGACCGGCCGTTCCTGGGGGAAGAGGGTGAGGAGGGTCTGCTCCACGGCGTACTTCTCCCCGTGGCCGGTAAAAAAGAGCTTCATTGCAGGGCCTGAAGGACGAAGGGGTTCCGTTCCTTTTCCGTCCCGGTGGTGGTGACCCCCTCATGGCCGGGGCAGACCCGCAGGTCGTCCCCCAGCTCCACCAGCCGCTTCAGGGACTTGAGGATGGTGGGATAGCTCCCCCCCACGAAGTCCGTCCGGCCGCAGGAGCCGGCGAAGAGGGTGTCTCCGCAGAAGAGCACGTCCCCCGCCCGGTAGGTGACGGAGCCCCGGGAGTGGCCGGGGGTGTGGAGGACCTGGATGGGCAGGTCCCCGAAGTCGATGACGTCCCCCTCCTTGACGGTGTGGATGCCCTCCACGGGGTTCATGGTCATGTACTGGTCGCCGGCCTTGTTCCAGTTGACCTCCTTCTCGTGGATGTACACGGGCAGGCCGGGATAATGCTTCAGCAGACCGGGCACCCCCAGGACATGATCAAAATGTCCGTGGGTGATGAGGATCATGGTGGGCCTGAGCCCAGACTTGTCGATCTCCCGGGCGATGTCGTCGGCCTGGTCGCCGGGGTCGATGACGGCGCAGGTCTTGGCCTCTAGGTCCTCCAGCAGGTAGCAGTTGGTGCCGATCTGGCCCACGGGCATCCGTCTGATTTGCAGCATAGTCCCCGCCTCCCTTACATGGAATCGGTGTCGAACCAGATGGTCACCGGCCCGTCGTTGACGGAGGCGACCGCCATATCCGCGCCGAACTCGCCGTGCTCCACGGCGAAGCCCCTCTCCCGGCAGGCGGCCATGAAGCGCTCATACAGGGGGATGGCGATATCCGGCTTGGCCGCGCCGGTGAAGCCCGGCCGGCGGCTCTTGGTGTCGGCGTACAGGGTAAACTGGGAGACCACCAACAGGCTGCCGCCCGCGGTCTCCAGGTTCAGATTCATTTTTCCGGCCGCATCCTCAAAGACCCGCAGGCCGCAGATCTTATCAGCCAGTTTGTCGGCCTGGGCCTCGGTGTCCGTGGGCGCGATGCCCAGCAGGACCAGGAACCCCCGGCCGATCTCTCCAACGGTTTTGCCGGCGATGTCCACCGAAGCGGAGGACACCCGGGTCACCACAGCGCGCATAGCGACGCCTCCTTTGAACGATACTATAACAGATTAAAGTATAACACAAAAGAGGATGGGCCGTCAACGAAAAAAGACGGCGGCGACGCCCTCCCGCCGCCGCCTGTGTTCATCCTCGGCCGAGCCGCTTTCCCCTCCGCCGGGGGCCGTCGCTCTCCAGCAGGGCGGGGGAGCCGTACCGCAGGCAGCGGCGGAGCCGGTCCTCCCCCCGCTTGAGGGTCCGGGAGACCGTGCTGCGGTGGATATCCAGCCGCTGACCGATCTCGTCCAGGCTCAGCCCGCCCTGGTAGTACAGGGCCAGCACCTGCCGCTGCCGGGGGGTGACCTCCTCCGCCAGGGCCCGGGCCAGGCTGCTCCGGAGGGCCCGAAGGGTCTTGCTGTTGTCCTCGGCCAGGAGGGCGGCCCACCGGGCCACCTCCGGGGGGACCCGGCGGCGGTTATAGCGTGTACTTCCCACTGCGCCGGTACCCCCTATCATAGTATCGCTCCAGGAGCACCGACAGGTCTCTGGTCTCCCGCCAGATCCCCCGGAGCAGATCGATGCGCCCGGTGAGGTTGATCCGTTCTTCTCTCTCTTTTTCCTGGGCCCGTGCCGCCTCCAGGTCCCGGATGCGGGTCTGGAGCACCCGGGCCTGGTCGCGGTACGCCGCGCCCATCTCCTGTAATGTCATAGCATCCTCCTCTTTTTGTTGGTTCCGCCGGACGCAGCCGGGGCATCGCCCGGCCCTGTCTCGGTCCTCTCCGGGATACAGCGGTCCGCCGCAGCCGGGGCAAAAACCGACCGGGACGGCGGCCTGCCGGTCCCGGAAAGGAAAAAAGTCAACGGATTGGTACAAAAAAACCTCCTTTTTTGAAAAAAAGTCATTGACAATCTCCGTAACGTCTGGTATTATACTCTTCGTCACGGATGAGCGCCTATGCTGGTGTAGCTCAGTTGGTAGAGCAGCTGATTTGTAATCAGCAGGTCGGGGGTTCGAGTCCGTCCACCAGCTCCACAATTTCATATGGAGGAGTTCCCGAGTGGCCAAAGGGGGCAGACTGTAAATCTGTTGTCGACGACTTCGATGGTTCGAATCCATCCTCCTCCACCAAAAGCAAGAAATCCGAACTTTGTCCTGATTGGGGCAGCGTTTGGGTTTCTTGTTTTTTTCGATGACATCGGCATGGCGTGAGGCGGCGGTTAACGAGCTGTCAGCATAGAACAAATGTTCTATACCCGAAGTGTAGCACGACGAAAATATTTCGTCAACCCGGGAAAAGGAAACGGTGTCCCATTTCATACACCCGTATACCATTACGATACAGAAACGGCAAGCACCCTTGAGAGACAAACTGGTCTTTCAAGGGTGCTTTTCGCATAGTCGTCTTTTCCCGGGGTTCCTGACAGGCGGTTTGCCACAGCGGAGGGCATTCGCGCGCATACCCACCGGCTCTTAAAGAAATCTTAAGGATTCCCCGCATTGTTTCTTAATCTCCGATGGGCTATGATAGGAGCGTAAGAAACAGAGACCCGAGAGAAGAGGTGCCTGCCATGTATAACATCCTGGTCTGCGACGACGAGCGGGACATCGTCTCCGCCCTGACCATCTATCTCACCACCGGGGGGTATCAGGTCTTTCCCGCCTACAGCGGGCCCGAGGCCCTGCGGGTGCTGGAGACCACCGACATCCACCTGGTCCTGCTGGACGTGATGATGCCCGCCATGGACGGGATCGCCTGCCTGGCCCGGCTCCGGGAGACCTCCAACGTCCCCGTGATCCTCCTCACCGCCAAGAGCGAGGACACCGACAAGATCCTGGGCCTGAACGCCGGGGCGGACGACTACGTCACCAAGCCCTTCAACCCCGTGGAGCTGCTGGCCCGGGTGAAGTCTCAGCTCCGGCGGTATCTCCAACTGGGGGGCGGACAGGTGGCCCCCACCGCCTGGACCATCGGGGGGATCACCCTGGACGACCGGGCCAAGTCCGTCACTCTGGACGGGGAGCCGGTGAGCCTGACGCCCAGGGAGTATGAGATCCTCAAGCTCCTTATGGGCGCCCCGGGGACGGTCTTCTCCCCCAAGCGCATTTACCGTCTGGTGTGGGGGGAGGAGCCCTTCGGGGTGGAGAACGCCGTGGCGGTCCACATCCGCCACCTGCGGGAAAAGCTGGAGATCGACCCCTCGGACCCCCGGTATATCAAAGTGGTCTGGGGCCAGGGGTACAAGATGGAGGAGGGAAAACCATGAAGACCTTACGTACAAGCAAAAAGGCCAAGGTCGCGGCCTTTGTCCTCTGCGTCCTCTGCCTGACCCTGGCCCTGGGGTGCCGGGGGCCTCTGACCTGGCTCAACACGATGGGCGCCGGGGACGGCTACGACTGCTACAAGGATAGCGTGGAGGACCTGCTCCTGGAGAACTACGTTCAGCCCGCCGCGGTCACACTCCAGAGTATTTCCGAGGCGGAGGGAGCGGACCCGGACGCCATGACCCGGGAGATGCTGCGGGAAGTCCAGTCCTGGATGGACCGGGACAAAAACCTGTTCTATACCGTCCGGGGGAGCGACGGACGGGTCCTGGCCGCCAGCGAAGAGCTGGGGGACTACCGGGCCCGACACACCGAGACCGTCACCCTGCCGGAGGTGGTGCGGGTCGATGAGACCTACGACACCCAGCGGGAGCGGGACGCGGCCGTCGAAAAGCTGGAGGAGGGCTACGACGAGGTGAGCCTCACCGGGGATACAGGCGGGGAGAGCGGCCCCTTCGTCCTGAAGGCCAACCTGTACGACTATGACGACCAGGGCAGCCAGGTCCTGCTGGACACCTACGAGGCCACCTTCTATCAGGAGGACGCCCTCCGCAACACCCTGGCCCAGCTCCAGGACCAGTACCCCCTGGTGGATTACGACATCACCTCCCAATCGGAGGACGGGGGCTATCCCCTGCAGGCCGTCTGCATCAACTGGGGCCGCGGCGAGACCCTCACCGTCAGCGGCTTCATCCGGGCGGAGATGACCCCGGAGGGCCAGACCTGGCAGCAGCTCAGCCAGGCCGCCGCCCTGTACAACGCCCGGACCGCCTATCAGGTCCTCATCCCCGCCGGGGTGGCCGTCGGCCTGCTGTGCCTGGTCTTCCTGCTGTGGGCCACGGGTCACGAAAGGGAGCGGGAGGGCATCGCCCTGAGCGGTTTTGACTACAAGGGCCCTGTGGACCTGCTGCTCCCCGCCGGGCTCATCGCCGTGCTGATCTGGCTGGCCGCTGGGCTGGACCCCTCCGGCTGGAAGCTCATTCCTGACTTGTTCCCCATTCTGCCCTACGGCCTGCTGTGCCTGGCCCTGGCCTTTGGGCTGTACGTCCTCCTGTCGGTGGTCCGGCGGGTGAAGGCCAAGGAGCCCCAGAGGGGGACCCTGTTCTTCGCCAAGGCGGGCAAGGTGTGCGGCAGGGGGCTGAAAAAGGCGGGGGGCCGGTTGGAAAAGCTGGCCGACAGGCTCCCTCTGTTCTGGCTGGCGGCGGCGGTCTTCCTGGCCTTCGCCTTCCTGGAGGGCCTGTCCATCGTCGCTGTCGCCGACGGCATTTGGGGCGGCGTCTTCCTCTGGTTCCTGTTCAAGGCCCTGGAGCTGGCGGGGGTGATCTGGCTGGCGCTGGCCTTCCGGCGGCTCCAGGCGGGCGGGAAGGAGCTGGCCGCCGGGAACCTGGACTACCAGGTGGATCTGGCCAGCCTGAAAGGTCCTTTCCGGACCCACGGGGAGAACCTCAACAGCATCCGCGCCGCCATCCAGAGCGCCGTAGAGGACCAGATGAAGTCCGAGCGGATGAAGACCGAGCTCATCACCAACGTGTCTCACGATATCAAGACCCCCCTGACGAGCATCGTCAGCTATGTGGACCTGCTGAAAAAGCAGCCCATGCCCACCGACGAGGCCAGGGAGTATCTGGAGGTGCTGGACCGCCAGTCCGCCCGGCTGAAAAAGCTGACGGAGGACCTGGTGGAGGCCTCCAAGGCATCCACCGGAACTATCCCGGTGGACCTGGAGCGGACGGATGTAAACGTCCTGCTGTCCCAGGGCGTCGGGGAGTACCAGGAGCGGCTGAGCGGAAAAGACCTGAAGCTGGTGCTGACTCCCGCCGAGGGGAATCCCTGTATCATGGCGGACGGGCGGCTGCTGTGGCGGGTGTTCGACAACCTGCTGAGCAACATCGAAAAGTACGCCCAGCCGGGGACGAGAGTCTATCTCTCCAGCGCCTCCGACGGGGACCGGGTGACCATCCTCTTCCGGAACATCTCCGCCTCCCCCCTGAACATCTCCGCCGACGAGCTCATGGAGCGCTTCGTCCGGGGGGACGAGGCCCGGACCACCGAGGGCAGCGGCCTGGGGTTGGCCATCGCCCGGGACCTGACGGGCCTCCAGGGCGGGACCTTCGACCTGTCCATCGACGGGGATCTGTTCAAGGTCCGGCTGGCCTTTCCCAGGGTGAAGTGAAGAAGGGGTGACCGGGCGGTTGCGAAAAGGACGCCCTCTCCAGCACGGCGAAGCCGTGACGGAGAGGGCGTTTTCCTCCCGTTTAATAAACTTTTAAGAAAATCTTCCCCCTTTCTTCATCCTTCTGTGCTATCATACAAGATGAACAAGTTCCTTTGAGAAGGAGGAGAGAGCATGGCGCCTGTCTTACAGCTAGACCACCTGTCCAAGGTCTACAAAAACGGACGGGGGGCCCGGAGCATCACCTTTTCCGTGGAGCCCGGCCAGGTGGTGGGGCTCCTGGGGCCCAACGGCAGCGGCAAGACCACCATCATGAAGGTGGTGGCCGGCCTGGCCCGGCCCACCGACGGCTCCGCCCTGGTCTTCGGCCACGACGTGGTGGCGGAGCGGGAGCCCGCCCTGGCCGGGGTGGGGGCCCTCATCGAGCAGCCTGCCCTGTACGAGAACCTCACCGCCTGGGACCACCTGGCCATGGCCGCCCGGTACTACCCCGGGGTGGACGGGGCCCGGATGGACCGGGTCCTGGAGCTGGTGGGCCTGGCCCGGTACAAGAAGGAGAAGTGCGGCCGGTTCTCCCTGGGCATGAAGCAGCGGATGGGCCTGGCCCTGGCCCTGCTGTCCGACCCGGCCCTGCTGGTGCTGGACGAGCCCACCAACGGCCTGGACATCGAGGCCACGGTGGAGGTCCGGGAGATCATCATCCGCCTGGCCCGGGAGAAGGAGACGGCCTTCCTGGTGGCCAGCCACCTGGCCTCGGAGATCGAGAAGATGTGCACCCACGTCCTGGTGCTCCACGAGGGGGAGATGCTCTCCTTCGCCACCAAGGAGGAGGCCCTGCGGCTCCACCCCACCCTGGAGGACTACTTCCTGGCCAGGGTGCGGGACAAAAAGGGCTCCGTGCTGCTGTGAAAGGGGGAGATGGGATGCAGCCCTTTGTCGCCAACCTGAAAAATGAGCTCTTCAAGCTCAGCCGGCGGAAAAAATATATCGTCTTTCTGATCCTGGGGGCCCTGGTCTGCGTGGGCAGCGCCCTGCGGGTGCTGGCGGCGGACCTGATCTTGGACGAGGCCCTGCCCCGGGAGCTGCTGGTGGGGGGACTGACGGGGGAGAACCTCCTCTTCCTCCTGCTGCTCTTCCTGCCCCTGATGGCCCTCATGGGCTGCTGCGACCTCTTCGCCGGGGAGCAGGCCGACCACACCCTGCGGTTTTCCCTCATGCGCCCCGTGGGGAAGGGGAAGCTCTTCTTCTCCAAGGCCGCGGCGGTCTTTCTCCTGTGCCTCTTCGACCTGGTGGTGCTGCTGGCGGTGAGCGCCGCCGCCCAGCTCATCATGGGGGGCGGGAGCCAGGGCATCGCCCGGAGCGTGGCCTCGGGTCTGCTGGATCTGGTCCCCCTGGCGGTGCTCATCCTGTTCTTCTGCCTGGTCAACCAGCTCGTGAAGGGCAGCGGCCTGGCGGTGCTGGCGTGCCTGGCGGCCTATGTGGCCCTGGTGGTGGTGGGGACCTATGTGCCCGCCGCCGGGGGGCTCCTCTTCACCGGGTACCTGCGGTGGCACAACCTGTGGGTGGGGGTGACCCTCCCCTTCAAGGCCATGCTCACCCGCATCGGCATCCTGGCGGGGTACGGGCTGGTGTTCGGAAGCTGCGGCTACCTGCTCTTTGACCGGAAAGAGGCATAATCAATCATAAGGAGGCGGGGGCCGTGCAAAAAAAGACCACCCTGCGGGGGCTCTATCTCCGCACCGGCATCCTCATGCTGGTCCTCTCCCTGGTCATCGGCCTGGTGCTGGCGGCGGTGATGCTGGCCCTCTTCGCCGCGGGGAACCCCCAGGGCCAGAGCTTCGTCCAGTCCATGACCAAGCTGGTCCACCGGGAGTTTGCCGGCCGGGCCATCCTGCCCTACTTCACCATCGGGATCGTCCTGCTGTGCCTGGCGGTGGCGGGGCTGTGCTTCGTCCTCACCAGCCGGGTCACCGGGCGGCTCTCCGCCACCCTGAAGGAGCTCCGCCGGGCCGCCGACGACCTCCGGGAGGGGGACCTGGACCACGAGATCCTCTCCTGCCGGGAACGGGAGCTGGACGAGCTGGCCCAGTCCCTGGAGGGGGTCCGGCAGCGGCTGAAGGCGGCCTCCCTGGCGGAGGCGGCGGCCCAGGAGGAGCGGGGCCTGCTCATGGCCAACCTCTCCCACGACCTGCGCACCCCCGTCACCGCCATCAAGGGCTATGTGGAGGGCATCCGGGACGGCGTCGCCAACACCCCGGAGAAGCGGGACCACTACCTGGAGGTGGTCTACGCCAAGACCCTGGTGCTGGAGGGTCTGGTGGGGAACATGACCGACTTTTCCGAATACGAGCTGGGGCGGATGCAGTACCACTTCGAGCGGGTGGAGCTGGCCGCCTTCCTGGCCGACCTCATCCCTGAGTATCAGGCCGATGTCCGGGGCCGGGAGATGGCCTTCGTGGCCAAGCCCCTGGCCTCCCCCGCCACGGTCACCGCCGACCGGGGGAAGCTCAAGCGGGTGCTGGACAACCTGGTGTCCAACGCCGTAAAGTACGGCCGGCCCGGGGGCACCGTGGTCCTGGCCGCCGAGGGCTACCGCCAGGGGGTCATCCTGTCGGTGTCCGACGACGGGCGGGGCATCCCCGAGGAGGCCCTGGCCCATGTCTTCGACAGCTTTTTCCGGGCGGACGCCGCCCGGTCCTCGTCGGTCCCCGGCAGCGGTCTGGGGCTGGCCATCTGCAAAAGCATCGCCGAGAGCCACCACGGCAAGCTGTGGCTCACCAGCCGGGAGGGGGAGGGCACCCATGCCTATCTCTACCTGCCCCTGGCGGCAAAGGAGGACCTGCTATGAGACTGCTCATCATCGAGGACGACCAGAGCGTGGCCGAGCTGGAGCGGGACTATCTGACCCTCAACGGCGGCTTCGACTGCGACCTGTGCGGCGACGGGGTGGAGGGCCTGCAGAAGGCCCTGGCGGAGGACTACGCCCTGATCATCGTGGACGTGATGCTCCCGGGCCTCAGCGGCTTTGAGATCTGCCGCCGGGTCCGGGAGGTCAAGGACGTCCCCCTCATCATCATCTCCGCCCTGGCCGACGACATCGACAAGGTCCGGGGCCTGGGGCTGGGGGCCGACGACTACATGACCAAGCCCTTCTCTCCCAGCGAGCTGGTGGCACGGGTCAAGGGCCACATCCAGCGGTATGAGCGGCTGGTGGGCAGCGAAAAAAAGGCCCGGCCGGAGATTTTGAAGATCCGGGGGCTGGAGATCGACCGGGAGGCCAGAAGGGTGTGGGTCAACGGCGCGGAGAAGGCCATGACCGGCAAGGAGTACGACCTTCTCCTCTTCCTGGCCGAGCACCCCGACGTGGTCTTCTCCAAGGACAAGCTCTTCGACCACGTCTGGGGCATGGACGCCATCGGGGACGTGTCCACGGTGACCGTCCACATCAAGCACATCCGGGACAAGATCGAGGCGGGCATGGAGCCTGTCCAGTACATAGAGACGGTTTGGGGCGTGGGGTACCGGTTTAGAGGATGAAAAAAGGGCCTGTTGCAACAGGCCCTTACTGTCTTTGGCTTAAAACGTACTGATGGGGATATCCGGGTCCTCCCCGGTCTTCTCGATGGAACGGATGATCACGTCGTAGGCGTAGCTCTCGCTGGCCTGGATGGTCACCCGGTCCCCCACCTTTTTCCCCATGAGGGCCTTGCCCACCGGGGACTCCTTGCTGATGAGGCCCTTCAGGGCGTCCTGCCGGAGGGTGGTCACCAGTTGGATGGTCTCCTCCTCGTCGTCCTCCTCAATGTAGAAGGTGACCTTGTCGAAGAGACCCACGGCGTCTGCCGCCGATCCGGCCTGGATGACGTGGGCGGTCTTGATCATGTTCTGGAGGTAGCGGATGCGGCTGTCGTTGCGGTTTTTCTCCCGCTTGGCGGCCTTGTACTCGAAGTTTTCGCTGAGATCTCCGAAGCCCCGGGCCACCTTGACCTCCTCGATGAGCTGGGGCCGCAGGACCTTGATGCGGTGGTCCAGCTCCTCCTTCATTTTGTCGATATCCACCTGGGTCAGTTCGTCGTGCATGGGAAGTCAGCCTCTTTTCGTCTCATTCTTCTGCCGCCACTGGGCGATAAAGCGCTCCTTGGCCGCCTGGTCCACGGGACCGGACCGGGTCAACTGGTCGGACAGGGCGGCGCAGACCCCGCGGAACTCCTCCTCCGTCAGGAAGGTGTGCTCCACGGAGTTTCGCACCCGGTCGGGGGGCAGGGCGTAGGGGCCCTCCAGTTGGAGGGTCAGGGTGTAGGACGAGGGGTAGTCCTGGCGGATGCAGGGGGCGGTGTCCCCCAGGGTGAAGACGCAGTCGCTCATCCCGGTCTCATGGACGGTGAAGCCCGACACCATGGCGCCGTTGGGATGGGCGCGGACCAGGTCCTCCAGCCGGGACATGATGGTCTGTCTGTCCATAGCCGCAGCCTCCTTCGGGGAATAGATTACATACACAGTATCATAGCCCAAGGGACGGGGATTGTCAAATTCTCTCCGGGGCGATGTTAGGGAATTGTAACTTTACTCCGGCAGAGCGGGAAGCTATAATGAAACCATAGAGACACCGGGGGAGCACCCCGTCGAGATTGAAACAGGAGGAGAAGGCTATGAAAAAGACGATACGGGTCCTGGCCCTGGTGCTGTGCTGCGCCCTGGCCGCCGCCACCGTGGCCTACGCCGCGGGGACCTACACCACCAAGAATCTCACCGCCTACTACTGGGGCATCAAGCTGAACATCAACGGCTCTGCCGTGGTCCCCAAGGACGCCAACGGCAAGGTGGTGGACCCCTTCATCGTGGACGGCACCACCTACCTCCCCGTCCGGGCGGTGAGCCAGGCCCTGGGGAAGGCCGTGAGCTGGAACGACGACACCAAGACCGTGACCATCACCGACCCGGCCCCCGGCTGCGCGGGGAGCTGGAAGGCGGTGCGGATCTCCCTGAACGGGGACGACCTGCCCAAGAGCACCTTCGCCGGGGGCTCCTTCTCCATGGACCTCAAGGCAAACAAGACCGGCATCTGGACCATCGGGGGCGTCGGCTACGCCGTGAAGTGGTCCGAGGATAACGGCGCCCTGACCATCACCGATGAGGAGGGGGGCCTCACCTACGGCACCGTCACCGGGAACACCATGGTCCTGAACGTGGAGGGGACGTTGGTGACCCTGACCAAATAATAGATAATTTCCAAACAGAACAAAGGGCCTGTTGCAAAACAGCCAAATTGCTCGGATGGCCCCTGAAAACGCGATTAGAACGCAGCGCAGCCCTCTCCGTCACGGCTTCGCCGTGCCACCTCCCCCAAAGGGGGAGGCAAGTTAGTGCAGCTTTGCGGAGTTGCACGAAACTCTTGGCTCCCCCTCCGGGGGAGCTGGCATTTGCGAAGCAAATGACTGAGAGGGCTGCGCTGTGTCCATCTCGCGTTTTCAGAGGATGTCTCACACGGGTCGTGTTTTGCAGCAGGCCCTTTCTTTGTCTGGGTTTAGCTCTCCGCGCACCCGCCCTCGCAGGTGTGGTGGCCGCAGCCGTGGCCGAAGTCCCCGCTGTGGTGGTGGCCGCACAGGGCCTCGGTGTTCTCCGCCAGCTTGCCGTCCACGAAGTCCTGGGCGGCCTGGTCCGCGTCGCCGGTGACTCCGGCGATGGGGGTGATATCCAGGCTTTGGAGGGCCTGGACCGCTCCGGGGCCGATGCCCCCGCAGAGGACCACGCTGATGCCCAGCATCCGCAGGAAGCCCGCCAGGGCCCCGTGGCCGCTGCCCCCGGCGGAGACCACCATGGAGAAGCCCACCTTGCCCTCCGCGATGTCGTAGATCTTGAACTGCTTGGTCTTGCCGAAGTGCTGGAAGACCTGTCCGTCCTCATAGGTCACTGCTAATTTCATGGTCGTTCCTTCTTTCTCACAAATGCAGGGTCACGGTGTCCAGCAGGTCCTGGAGGTCCTTCAGGAAGGCCGCCGTGTGCCAGCCGTCGGCGGCGGCGTGGGAGATGTTCCAGGCGAAGGCCATGGTCTCCCGGCCGTTCTCCGCTACGATCTTCCCGCAGGTGATCACCGGGAAGAGGGCGGGGAGCCGGTCCCCGGACACCGCGGCGGAATAGCCGGTGAAGTCCAGCCAGGGCGCCGAGGAGATGCAGTAGAAGTTGGCGGGCTGGCCGGGCTTGGCCTTGATGCCGTGGTTGGAGCCGTAGGTCTCCACGTCGGAGAGGAAGCTGCGGTAGAACGCGGCAAAGTCCTCGTCATGCTCCGTCCACAGGTCGGAGAAGGTGTGGTCGTCTTCGTGAAAGACGGTGTAGTTGGGGTGGAGCACGTCGTGACAGCCGGGGTTCCCGTCCCCGTCCACCCCCATCCGGCAGGCCGGGTGGGACAGGAGGGTGTGGGAGACGCACCAGATGAGGCTGGGGTAGAGCTTCAGGCCTTGGGCCCGGGTCATGGCGTGGAAGTTCGTCATGTCCAGCCGGACAGTGACGGAGTAGCCACAGGGGAGGAAGGTCCGGTAGTAGTCAAAATGCTCCCGCCGGGGCAAGGTCTCTTTGTCAATGGGGGTAAACATGGGACCACCTCACTTCAAAAGGCCGGTGAGATACCGCCGCACCAGGTCCAGGGCGGTCTGGGCGGACTGCCGCCGCACCCGCTCCCTTGCCACGTGGCCGGCGTGGAACTCTTTCACATAGCACTTGTCCTCATAGGCCAGACCCAGGTAGACCAGACCCACCGGGGTGCCCCGGTCGTCGGTGTCCGGCCCGGCGATGCCCGTGGAGGAGATGGCGATGTCGCAGCCCAAAGCGGCCTTGGCCCCCCGGGCCATGGCCTCCGCCACCTGGGGGGAGACCGCGCCGTACTGGTCCAGCAGCCCCTGGGGGACCCCCAGGACGCCGGCCTTCACCCCGTCGGTGTAGCTGACCACGCCCCCCCGGAACACCGCCGAGGAGCCGGGCAGGTCGGTCATATACTTGGCGATGAGGCCCCCGGTGCAGGACTCGGCGGCGCCCAGGGTGAGGCCCTGCTCTTTCAGGAGAGACAAACAGACCTCCTCCACGGATTCCACGTTCACCCCGATGACCACGTCCCCCAGGATCTCCTTCACCTGGGCCTCCACGGGGTCGATGAGGGCCATGGCCTCCGCCTCGGTGTCGGCGTGGGCGGTGATCCGCAGCTCGGTGCCCGAGGGCTTGGCGTAGGGGGCCAGAGTGGGGTTGTGGAGGGAATTCATCAGGGCCCTTAGCTTCTCCTCGGCGGCGGACTCCCCGATGCCGAAGGTCTTGACGGTCCGGGAGGCGATGACCCCGTCGGAGAGGCCCTTGAGATAGGGAACCGCCCGGTAGTTGAACATCATCTCGCACTCCCTGGGGGGGCCGGGGAGCATGATGACGTGGACGCCGCCGGATTCAAAGGCCACCCCGGGGGCGGTGCCCCAGTCGTTGTCCAGGACGGTGCAGCCCTGGGGGAGCATGGCCTGCTGGTAGTTGTTCTCCGTAATGGGCCGCTCCATGGCGGCGAACCGGTCCCGGATGCGCTGGGCGGAGGGCTCGTCGTAGTACAGCTCCTTCCCGAAGGCCGAGGCCAGGGCCACCTTCGTCAGATCGTCGCAGGTGGGGCCCAGGCCGCCGGTGGTGATGATGATGTCCGCCCGGCCCCTGGCGATGTCCACCGCCTGGCGGACTCTGTCCGGGTTGTCCCCCACGACCGTGTGGTAAAAGACGTTGATGCCCAGGGCGGAGAGCCCCTGAGAGATCATCTGGGCGTCGGTGTTGGCGATGTTGCCGAGAAGCAGCTCGGTGCCCACGGCGATAAGCTCGGCGGTGTGGCTCACGGCTCCATCACCACCCGTTCAATGCCGTCCACGGCCTTCCGGATGAGGCCCTCCACGTCGAGCTTGGTCTCGGCCTCCTCCAGTTCCTCCCGTGTGGGGTGGGTCTTGGGGTGCCGGGGGGTGAAGACGGTGCAGCAGTCCTCGTAGGGGAGGATGGAGGTCTCGAAGGTGCCGATGTTTCTTGCGATGCGGATGATCTCCTCCTTGTCCATGCCCACCACGGGCCGGAAGACGGGGAGGTCCACCACCGCGTTGGTCACGGCCATGGCGTCCATGGTCTGGCTGGCCACCTGGCCCAGGGACTCCCCGGTGACCAGGCCGTGGGCCCCGATGCGCTGGGCCACCCGTTCGGAGATGCGCATCATGAACCGGCGCATGAGGAGGGTGAACAGGGGCTCCGGGCAGGACCGGCGGAGCTCCTCCTGGATCTCGGTGAAGGGGACCACATGGACGGTGAGCCGCCCGCACCAGGGGGTGAGGAGCTGGGCCAGTTGGAGGACCTTGTCCTTGGCCTCGGGGGAGGTGTAGGGGTAGCTGAAGAAGTGGACCATCTCCAGGGCCACCCCCCGCTTGGCCATCATCCAGGAGGCCACGGGGGAGTCGATGCCCCCGGAGAGAAGGGAGACCGCCCGGCCCCCCATGCCCACGGGAAGGCCGCCGGCCCCGGGGGCGGGGTTGGCGTGGACGTAGGCGGCGAAGTCCCGGACCTCGCAGTGGACGGTCACGTCGGGGTCGTGCATATCGGGCTTGAGGTGGGGGAAGGCCTCGTCCAGCTCGCCCCCCACATACTGGCTGAGCTGGATGGAGTTCATGGGGAAGGCCTTGTCCGACCGCTTGGACTCCACCTTGAAGGTGGAAGCGGCCAGGAGGTCGTCCCGGAGGTAGTCGGCGGCGGCGGCGAAGATGGCCTCGGGGGTCTTCTCGCAGGCCTTGGCCCGGGAGACCCCCACCACGCCGAAGAGCTTGCACAGGGTGTCGTAGGCCCCGTCCATGTCGCAGGAATCGGACAGGGGCTCCACGTAGACGATGGACTGCCGGGAGGTGACCTTGAAGGTCCCGTGCTTTTTCAGCCGGCGCTTGGCGTTGCCGATGAGGCGTTCCTCGAAGCCCCGGCGGTTGAGGCCCTTGAGGACCACTTCGCCCAGCTTCAGGAGGATGAGCTCCGCCGGAGGGGTGGATGCGGTTTGGTTGGTCATGGTGGATTCTCCTTTGTTGCGAGGGCGCAGGGGCCCTTTTTTGTATCCGTTGGATGGGGGATGGGTGGGTGACCGAGATCGTGACCGCCTGTGCTCCTACAGGTTTGTAGTTTGTTAGGGCGACGCCCTGCGGGGTGTCCTCGCCGGACGGGCCGCCTATCCGGCGGGGAGTCCCCTTTTGGGCGCAAAAGGGGACGGAAAACGCCCAGGGGGTTCCCCCTGGACCCCCTTATTATAGGCGCTCGCGTCGGTGGGGTGTTCTGCTTTCGTTAGGTGCTGCACCCGTTCTTTTGTGGTGCGGGTTCTTTGGCTCTCCGACGCATCGAAGTTAGGTTGATGAATACTGGATTTTGTGGGGATAGTTGCTGTTGGTTGAAGTAACGCACTGCCTCTTGCCTCCCCTTGCCAAGGGGAGGTGGCATTTGCGAAGCAAATGACGGAAGGGTGGCTACGTTGCAGGGAGCGATATCGTTACGACAGGAGAGTTACGACAGGAACGTTGCAACAGGAACGTTGCAACAGAAGATGGGACGTATCGCTCCTTATACGCAACGATACTCCGCCCCTCAACGTCTCCACCCCCCAGTCAGCTTCGCTGACAGCCCCCCTTGGCAAGGGGGGCCGAGAGGTTTGAGCAACCCCGCAAATAAAGCAAAAGCTGCCCACGAATCAGCAAAGAGCCACTACCCCCACATAATCCAATTCTCAACAACCAAACACAAAAACAGTTGCAGGCGGCAACAGCAAGCGACCACATGGCGCGTGCTGTGCGACGACCGGTGGTTACTCCACGAGTCCCCTGGGGTCCAGGGGGGCGCACCCCCCTGGTGCTTTTCCCCCGGCTTTTCCAGAAAAGCCGGAAAGAATCAAGGTAGCTTCGCTTTGGATTTGATCGAACAGCCCCCCGGACTGTTCGACCTGGCCGGGCAGGCCAGAAATCAAGGTGGCTTCGCCTTGGATTGAATCGAACTGTCCCCCGGACAGTTCGACCCCGGTAGGGCGGCAGCCCTAAACCCGGTGCGTAACAGTAGGCGTACAGACGGTAAGGTGAGTACATACCCACCCGCCCAGCAACGATTGCTGAATACCCAACGGTATCTCTGTAGGTACTACTGGCAGCAGCGCCGCCCTAACCGGCCATGGATATAGTCGGACTACAGGCGGTCAGGATCGAGGTCACCCGCCCCCAGCGACGTTCGCTGAATACCCGACGGTATCTCTGTAGGTACTACTGGTCGCAGCGCCGCCTGTCCGAAGCCAGGACAGCCCTCACTGCTGAAAGTAGGCCAGCTCCCGATACTGGATCGCCTCCGCCAGATGCTCCGGCGCGATATTCTCCGCGCCATCCAGATCGGCGATGGTCCGAGCCACCCGCAGGATGCGGTCATAGCTCCGGGCCGTGAGCCCCATGTGCTCATAGGCCCCCTTCATGATGGCCTGCCCCGCCGGGTCCAGCCCGCAGCAGGTCCGCAGCTCCTCCTGGCCCATCCCCGCGTTGCAGGCGGGGCCGGTCTCGCCGAACCGGGCGGTCTGGCGGGCCCGGGCCGCCACCACCCGGGCCCGGATGGAGGCCGAGGACTCCCCCGGCGTCCGGTCGGCCAGGTTCTGGAACTCCAGAGGCGGGACCTCCACGAAGAGGTCGATGCGGTCCAGCAGGGGGCCGGAGAGCCGGGAGAGGTATTTCTTCACATCGGTGGGGGAGCACCGGCACCGGCCCGAGGGGTGGCCGTACCACCCGCACTTGCAGGGGTTCATGGCGCACACCAGCATGAAGTCGCTGGGGAAGGTCTCCGAGGCCGCCGAGCGAACCACGGTGATCGTTCCCTCCTCCATAGGCTGGCGGAGGATCTCCAGCACGTCCTTGTGGAATTCCGGCAGCTCATCCAGGAACAGGACCCCGTGATGGGCCAGGGAGATCTCCCCCGGCTTGGGATAGGGGTTGCCGCCCCCGGCCATCCCCGCCGCCGAGGTGGTGTGGTGGGGGGACCGGAAGGGCCGGGCCGTCAGCAGGGGGCGGTCCTTGGTGGTCAGGCCCATCACCGAGTGGATCTCCGTGGCCTCCAGGGCCTCCGCCCGGGTCATGGGGGGCAGGATGGAGGGCAGCCGCTTGGCCGCCATGCTCTTGCCCGACCCCGGCGGGCCCACCAGCAGCACGTTATGGCCTCCGGCGGCGGCGATCTCCAGCACCCGCTTCACCTGCTCCTGGCCCCGGACCTGGTCAAAGTCCGGCAGGGGCTCGGGGGAGGCATCCCCCGCCCAGGGGACAGCGGGAGCGATGGGGGACCGGCCGGTGAGATGGTCCGCAAGCTGGGCCACGGTCTCCACGGGGTAGACCGTCAGCCCCCGGGCCAGGGTGGCCTCCGGGGCGGAGGCCGCCGGGACGAAGAGGGACCGGATCCCCGCCCGCTCCGCCGCCAGGGCCATGGGGAGCATCCCCACCACGGGGCGCAGGGTGCCGGAGAGGGAGAGCTCCCCCACAAAGGCGCTGGCCTCGTCCTCCCAGATGAGCTGCCCGTGGGCGGCCAGGATGCCCACCAGAATGGGCAGGTCGTAGACCGTGCCCGATTTCCGCAGGTTGGCCGGGGCCAGGTTCACGGTGATCCTCCCCACGGGGAAGGGGAAGCCGCTGTTCCGGGCGGCGGCCCGGACCCGCTCCCGGGCCTCCTTCACCGCCGTGTCCGGCAGGCCCACGATATCGAAGTTGGGCAGGCCGGGGGAGAGGTCGCACTCGGCGGTGACCTCATACCCCGCCAGACCCTGGAGCCCCAGGGAACGGATCTTTTGCAGCATGGGGGGGCCTCCTTTCGCGTTGGTATATTTTTCTACCTTGCATTATGGCACAAAAGGCCGCCCGGCGCAACGGGAACGGGAGAAAAAAGCCCCTCCGCCCCGGGGGCGAAGGGGGATGGGGGCAGGGAGAGCCCTCAGGACAGAGGCTCGTCCTTCTTTTTCAGCTTCTGCTCGTTGCCTTGGTCGTCCACGTAATAGACGTTGTCCAGTTGGGCGGTGAGGCTGGCCCGGATGGCGGCCAGGTACTCCTGGCGGAGCATGGCCTGCTCCACCTTTTCCTCCTCGGTCAGGCCGATGGTCTTTTTCTTCCGGGCCAGCTCGTTGAGCCGGGCGATGCGTTCTTCTGTCATGGGTATGTCTCCTTATTATGCGTCAGATGTAACGGTCAAATTCCAGGACGATCCGGCCCCGGCGGCTGGTGCCCCCGGCGTCGGTGAGGACGCATTTCCCCAACCCCCGGCAGGTGAGGACGGCCCCCGCCTCCACGGTCCTGTCCCCTTTTTCCGCGGGGCGGTGGTCCACCATCACCCGGCCCGCCCGGATGAGCTCCGCGGCTCGGCTCCGGGGGATGGAGAACCCGGCGGCCAGGACGGCGTCCAGCCGCAGGGAGGCGGCGGTGGCCCGGAGGCGCCTGACCTCCCCCGGGGCGGGGGTGAGGTCCGCCAGGGCCATGGGGGAGAGGGTCACGGGATACCGCCCGGCCTTCTCCCACTGGGCCAGGAGGATGGGGAGGGTCTCCCGGAGGACCAGGACCTGGGCCCCGCCCGCCACCAGGAGGATGTCCCCGATCTTCTCCCGGGTGAGGCCCAGGCCCATGAGGGAGCCCAGGTAGTCCCGGTGGGTGAGGCTGGCCATGGGGGGCACGGAGACCGCCAGGGCGGCCACGGGGCAGTCCTCGCTCGCCCGCCAGACTTCCTCCTCCAGCCAGTCCGGCAGGAAGGCCCAGAGCTTCCGCTCCGCCCCCTCGTAGCCCCCGAAGAGGATCCCCCGGCCCGGGGCGGCGGCCATGAGAAGGTCGGCGCTCACCGCCTGCTCCGCCGGGGAGAGGAAGCCCGTGTGGGCGGGAACGCCTCGCTGCTCCGCCAGCTGCTGCTGGTCCAGCACCCGGGCCAGAAGAAGCCGCTGGTCCCCGTCCCGGGCGTAGCGGTCCAGAAGGTCGGTCTTGTTCACGGCTGGGAGCCCTCCTTTTTGTCCAAATCGTCCGATAATCAAAGCTTAAATGCCAGTATATCCCGGAATAACAACGATTGTCAACGGGAAAGATCTATGCTATTATGAGGATAATTTCCAATCCTTGTAAGAATGAGTAAAAAAGGAGGCTGTGCCATGCAGCGCGTACTTTTTGTCTATAACCGCCACGCCGGGAAGAACAAGAACTGGGCGGAGCTCTCCGCCATGATCAACGCCATGACCGAGAAGGGGTGTCTGGTCACCGCCTACCCCACCCAGTACCGGGGAGACGCCGGGGACGCCGTGGAGCGCTGGTCCGGGGACTTTGACCGGGTGGTGGTGGCCGGGGGGGACGGCACCCTCAGCGAGGCCATCTCCGGGGCGGTCCGCCTGCCGGAGCCGCCGGTGATCGGCTACATCCCCATCGGCACCACCAACGACTTCTCCAAGAACCTGGACCTGCCCTCGGACAAGCTGGACGAGCTGGCGGCCACGGCGGTGACGGGAGACGTCCAGATCCACGACCTGGGGCGGTTCAACGACCGGAATTTTCTCTATGTGGCGGCCTTCGGGGCCTTCACCGACGTCAGTTACAACACCCCCCAGAGGTTCAAGAACCTCATGGGGTACAACGCCTATATGCTGGGGGCCATGAAGAGCCTCCCCCTGGCCATGTGGAAGACCCACCATGTGAAGGTGGAGTATGAGGACAAGGTCATCGAGGGGGACTATCTCTACGGCATGGTGAGCAACACCACCTCCGTGGGGCGGTTCAAGAACTTCCCCCCCGGCCACCCGGACCTGTCCGACGGCCTGCTGGAGGTCACCCTGATCTCCCCCATGAAGCACATGGAGGACGTGGCCGAGGCGGTGCCCGCCCTGCTGACCCTGGACCCCACCAACCTGGACTCCATGCTCACCACCTTCTCCACCCCCAAGGTGAAGATCACCTCGGAGAAGGGCCTGTCCTGGACCCTGGACGGGGAGGACGGCGGCACCCATCAGGTGGCGGAGATCGAGGCCATCCACAACGCCTACCGCATCGTCCATGGGGACGGGGCGGTGGAGAAGCCCGGCAAGTAAACGTAAGACAAGAACAAAAGGAGCTGCCCGCCGGGCGGCTCCTTTTTTGCGCGCGTCTTTCTTAATACCATTCCCAAATGAAAGCGTTTATTTGGGAATCGTATTAAAGATTGCCGGGGTAGACGTGTTCCAGAACCTCCCCGGCGATCTCCGCCAGGCGGCGGACGGTCCGGACCGGCGTGGCCGGCCGGTCGGTCATGCGGAACCGGGGAAAGAACCGGGTGACGTGGAGGGGGATCTCCGGGCCGATGAGCTTTCCCGTTCCGTCACGCAGCCCGGCGATCCACCGGGTCATGGCCCGCATCTCCTCCGGGCTGTCGTTCTCTCCGGGGACGATCAGGGTGGTCAGCTCCACGTGGCAGACCTGGACCGCCCGGGCAATGAAGGCCGTCACGGCCTCCCGGCTGCCGGAGAGGACCTCCCGGTAGTACCGGTCGGTGAAGCCCTTCAGGTCGATGTTCATGGCGTCGATCCAGGGGGCCAGCGCCTCCAGGACCGCCGGGGAGGCGGTGCCGTTGGTGACCAGGACGTTCACCATCCCCGCCTCCTTCACCAGCCTCGCCGCGTCCCGGACATATTCCCATCCCACCAGGGGCTCGTTGTAGGTGAAGGCCACTCCCAGGTTCCCCCGGTCCCGATACCGGAGGGCAAGCTCCGCCAGCTCCTCCGGGGCGAGGACGGGCGCGGTCTGTTCCAGCGCCAGAGCCTCCTTGGACCAGGAGATGTCGTGATTCTGGCAGAAGGGACAGCGCAGATTGCACCCGTAGCTCCCCACGGAGAGGATCCGCCCGCCGGGATGAAACCGGTTCAGGGGCTTTTTCTCGATGGGGTCCAGGGCCAGGGCGGTGACCCGGCCGTAGTTTTGGGGAACGACCCGGTCCCCGTCACAGATCCGGGCCCCGCAGAAGCCGGTCTGACCCTCCGCCAGGTCGCAGCGGCGGAAGCAGGTCTCACAGACGGCCATGGTCATCCCTCCTCCCTCAGGTATGGCGGACCACTTCGAACCGCTCCAGCTCCACCGGCTCCTCCGGTCCGATCCCCGCCTTCTGCCGGGCGATGGCGATCTGGTCGGCCACGGTGTCCACCCCCTCCAGGTCGGGCAGAAGGAGCCCCCTGCGGCGGCCGTTGGTGACGATGACGCCGTAGCGCTTCACGTCCAGCTCCGCCGGGGAGGCGATGGGCTCCGGGGCCCCCAGCACGTCCACGCTGATCTCCAGCCAGGGCAGCTCCTCGGGGCGGATGGGGTCGAACCGGGGGTCCCGGACGGCGGCGCTGACGGCATTGTCCGCGATCTCCCGGGCCAGGGAGCCCGTTACGGGGAGGATGGTGCCGATGCACCCCCGGAGCCGCCCGAACTTGTGGATGGAGACGAAGGCCCCCGCCCGGGACCCCGTCATGGCAGCGGGGAGGTCGTCGGGGAGGGGGAACTTCTCCCGGTGGAGGACGTAGTGCTCCAGGGCGCGGCGGGCCAGGCGGACATACGCGTCGGAGGAGTCCCGCTGGGCGGCCAACTGCGCCTCCAGCTCTGCCAGCCGCCGGTCCAGGAACCGCCGGGCGCCGTCAGGCCCCTTGGGGTAAAAGGCGCACACGCCGTAGCCCACCCCGGTGACGTCCTGGTGGGAGAGGGCCCTGGCCTCCACCGCCTGACCGTCCAGGGCCCCGGCCATGATGACGAAGGACCGGTGGCCGCACTCGGCGGCCTTCTCGCAGAAGGTCTCGTCGAAGTCGAAGAGCTCCCCGAAGGCGGCCCGGGCGCACACGTCCATGAGCCGGGCGTCGTACCGGGGCCCCTCGGGGGCGTAGCCGTAGGGCCCGTAGGTCTGGAGCTTGTGGGAGAGGTCCCCGCTGGCCACGTAGACCACCCGGCGGCCGGTCTCCTCCGCCGCCCGGGCAATGCACTGCCCCAGGGCGTAGTGGTCGTTCAGGTCCAGGCCGGACAGGCCCACCCGGACGAGCCTGCCTTCCGGATACCGCTGCCGGATGAAGTACAGGGGGACCATGACGCCGTGGTCCAGGGCGCGGTCCCGCTCTCCCAGGGTCCCGGCGGGCAGGCCCCGGTCCCTGGCCCGGGCCTCGATGGCCTCCACCAGGGGGACGTCGTAGGTCTCCTCAAAGCGGACCTCCGGCGCCCCGAAGGCGGCGAAGGAGCCCCGGGCGGTCCCGCCGGGGGAGAGGTGAAAGTAGTCGGAGTACAGGATGGTGTGGGGAGAGGAGATCACGATGGTCTCCGGCCGGAGGGCGGCGATCTCCTCCGCCACCTGCTCATAGGCCCGGGTGGTGGCTTCGATCTGGGTCTGGCTCCCCTTGCCCACCGCCGGGACGATCATGGGGGGATGGGGGACCAGGAAGGCGGCGAGGATGGACATGGGGGATACCTCCTTCTGGTTTTTTTATTATCATACTATAGCCCGGCCCGGATTTCAAAGAAAAAAGGACGGAACCGGCGGTTTCGTCCTTTTTCGGATCACAGGGCGGGGATCTGCCGCCCGGTGTGGTCGATGGTAAAGTCGGTCCCGCACTGCCCGGGGAGGATGAGCTGGCTGACGGGGACCACCTGGTAGCCGTTTTGGAGGAGATACTCCAGGATGGAGGGCAGAGCCTCGGGGGTGTGGAGGGCGGCGTTGTGGAAGAGGACGATGGACCCCGGGGCCACCCGGGAGGTCACCCGCTGGGTGATGGTGGGGGCGTCGTAGTCCTTCCAGTCCAGGCTGTCCCCGCTGGCAGCGGGTGCAAGCGCTTGTGGGAGAAGGGATAAGGCGCTTTCGCGGAAGATGCTGAGGGCCTGAATCAAGAACAGTTATGGCCGCTTCGGGATAGTCTTTCTTGAGCCGGGAAAGATGGAGTCATAGCAAAAAACCTGCCACAGAACAGTGTATTTGGGACAAGCTCTTCATGGATGGAAGATATTCACTTCTTCTTCAACGATATTGATTCGCTGGAAAAACTCTATCAGCAAGATAATGATAATGTGCATCTAATTGTCATACTCGATCTCGAAGTAATCCAGTACAGCCTTGAAGTCATCCTGCATCAACAGGCAGGTATCACGCAGATATCCGGGCATTTTATGCCATTCCTTCAGGCCGCGATAATAGAACATCTTATGGCGCTCATCTATGATGAAGGGTACGATCCCGAAGCGCAGACACTCTTTGAACAAAATGAGTCTGCCGACACGTCCATTGCCATCCTGGAAAGGATGAATCCTTTCAAAGCGGACATGGAAATCAAGCAGATCATCAAGTGTTTTCTTTGGAATGGTATGATACTCTCTCAAAAGCTTTGCCATAGCGGAGGAAACCTTTGAAGGAAGTGTCGTTGCCTGACCGCCGACTTCGTTCGCCAGCTTTTTGTATCCTCCTACAGCGAACCAGGGCTGACGGCTGTCGCTGGTTCCGTTTTTGAGCGTACGGTGCAGATCCTTGATCAGCGTTTCGCTCAGCGGCTTCATGGCGTTCTCAATCACCAAATCAATGCAGCGGAAATGATTGGCCGTCTCTACAATATCGTCCACAGTAACGCTTTCGCCCTCCATCCCGATGGTATTCGTCTCAAAAATATATCGGGTCTGGTCATGCGTAAGTCGACTGCCCTCTATATGATTGGAATGATATGTCATGTCAACCTGGAGCTTGTGATAAATTCCACCATACAGATGCATCCTGCGTTCCAAACGGAGGCGCTCCCATAGCGTCTTCGGCAGTGCTTTGCGCTTGTTGCGCCGCACCGGCCGCTGGGCTTCTTCCGGGATCCACCAGGTTTTTCCCTTGAGAACAGCACCTGGGATGCGACCCTGTGCACAGTAATTCCGCACGGTGCGCTCCGCCACACCCCATTTTCTCGCACATTCTGAAACGGAGATCATGTTCACACATATCACCTCGGGTACAGTATACACCATTATCGGCAAGAAAAGAAGAGGAACAATATAATAACAGAGAAAATTTTGCCGGTAAAATCTCCAAGTATTCACACCGTGGCCGTTTTGCAGACAGTATCCTGAGTAAGTCCAAACTTCTGATACGATGAAGATGCGTCAGGCTTTTCCCGCAAGGATGTAAAGGGCAAGGAGCGGGAACTGCGCATGGCTTTCTTCCGGACAGTCCCTCCTGAAATGGTCATACTCCGCCAGCAGCAGAGGAATGCTCTCCTCCATCTTGTGCTCCCCGAACAGAAGGCAGGCCACGGCTTTGGCATAGGGGTCGCGGATCCTGGCGTAGTTCGCGAACAGCTGTTTCGCATACCGCTTGTCCGCGTTGGCAAGAAGCCGGAAGGCCAGCTCGATAAAGCGATCCTGGGCGATGGTTTGATAGCGCTTCAGGACCAGGGGTGCGGCATCGTCAATCAGCGTCAGCGCCTTTTTGAGGAACAGATAATCGACGACGATATCGTGGCCTTTGCGCATGTAGGCTTCCACGGCTTCTCCGGAGTCAAGCGCTTCGATTACCTGCTTATCCTGCTGAATCTTTTCCCGCCGCTCTTCGGAGATACCGTCATCAATGATGCGTTCGATCTCTTCGTTGAGCCTGTCGATTGTGCTAAGCATACAGAAGGAGTCTGCAATGACTGCCGCGGACATCTGGTCAAGCGGATTCTTTTTAAAGAAGCTCTTGGGAAAAAGATACTTTTCCATCGTGTTCACCTCGTAGAAGCATTCCCATCGCGATACAAAGAAGGGTCATCACACGTGCCTGACGATCCTTGGTGCGATTACAACTTATGTACTGGTATTCTACACGCTGATCGGCATATATGCAAGATTGAGGCAGAACAAATCAAAAAGAAAGGCGAGGTTGGAACCGTTCTCATTGGGAAAGAAAATGACCTTCAGCGCTTCTCCGGCTGAAGGTCATATCTTCCATTCAATATTCACTTCTTCTCCAACGATATCGATTCGCTGGATAAACTCTCTGGCTACCAGCTTTTTGTCCTCGAAGTCGGCTGTCCGAAGATCGATCCTTTTGACCTGGCCTCCCGGAGCCCGCTTTTTCCGCAAGCTCTCCTCCAGTTCCAGTTTCTTCTTATGGAGCCGTTCGATCTCGGAGGATATGTAGCCTGCTGCGATCTCTGAGCTCTCTGCCAGAGCCGCCACCAACCGGCTGATCTTCGTTTCGATTTCCTCCAGTTCCTCGGTCCTGCTATCCTCCGCCGGATAGAGGTCCTCTTCCGGACATTGGTCCAGTACCTTCTGGAGAGCGGCTTCTACCTCGCTCTCCAGCTCACGAAGGTCCAGCGAGATGGAAGCGTCACATACTCCGTAGTTGGATCTTCCGCTGCACAGAAGGTAATGCTTTCCGCTTCTCTTGTCCAGGTTGATTCGAAGAGCGTACCCGCACGTTCCACATTTCATGAGCCCGGTGAGCCAAGAGTATTTTCCAGCCTGACTCCGATCCAGCTGACGGTTGCCGGAAAGCTTATCCTGGACCTGAAGCCAGAGGCTGGAGGGCAGGATCCCCTTGTGGTTTCCAACGGCCAATTGCTGAAGCCCGGAAGGGTTTCTTTTCTCCTTTCCGCGGTCTCTTTTCCCAATGAGGATGCAGCCGTGGATTCCATCGAAAGCTTCCTTCGGCTGCTGGATCGTGACCCCTTGCGAGATGTAGTGCCAGTATACCTCTTCATCCGCTTTTACATAACACGGGTTTCGGAACATCCGAGAGAGGGTTACACTATCCCACGCTTCTTTCCTGGGAGCAGGCAGCCCTCGACCGGTCAGTTCTTTGGCCAGGCCTCTCAAAGAGACTCCTGGTTTCAGGTAGCTCTGGAAAGCCTCTATGACCACAGAAGATTTTTCGTTTTCCGCCAGCACAGAGGTCGATCTTCCCTGCCAATCCTTGCCCTTCTCAATGTCAAAACCGTAGGGGGCCGGACCGCCCGGCCAGGCCCCCAGTTGGACCCGATGACGGTAGTTATCCCGCACTCTCTCGGCGGTGGTCTCTCTCTCCAACTGGGCAAAGGTCATCACGATATTGAGCATGGCCCTTCCCATGGGGGAGGCGGTATCGAAGTTCTCCGTGACCGATTGAAACTGGACGTTGTACTGTTCAAGCACCGTCCAGATCTGGCTGAAATCAGCGATGGAGCGGGAGAATCGGTCCAGCCGATAGACCAGGATCCGGTGAATCTCCCCTCTCTGCACCGCCTCCATCAGCTGGAGGAAGGCCGGGCGGTTGGTGTTCTTGCCGGAGAAGCCTTTGTCCTGATAGACTTTGACCTCTCCTTCTGCGGTCCTTCTGCACAGCTCGATCTGGTTCTCGATCGACAAGCTGTCCTTTACATCCAGGCTCTGCCTGGCGTAGATTGCTGTCATTTACCTTCCCCCCTTTCGGTCTCTGCGGCCGTTCAACAAAAGAAGACAGCGGCGATGAATGGCCGCCTGATGTGCCTCTCTTTTCCTGAGATCGGGTTCCCGGTAAGTATGGCTGATTTTCATCAACGACCACTCCTTCACACGTTTCTGTCTTTGGTGTCGGAGCGGGAGACAGCGAAGGACTGCCTCCCGCTATGTACTCAGATGTTGTGGGAAGCCAGCAAGCTGCGGATCGGCTCCTCAGCAGAGCGGGTACCGTCACAGCGGCGGCTTGCCGTCCAGTGGGGACGGATGTCAGCTCGTGAGGGCGGCGCGGGGTTGCGTGGGGGAGATTTCATGTAGGGGTCACCTCTCAGCTTCATTTATGTTATAGTATGTGTTCCGCTCCCGAATGAGACCGGATTTACAACGTGAGCGCATAGGCGCGGGATCCTGGCTGGATTGGACATGGCTACGGTTGTCCCATAATTTCGTCCTCTGCCGTGAGGACTTGAAATATGAGTGAACGAGGATATTCCAGTTCGTCTGCCAGGTCATCAGACATGAAATCGACGTAGTTTTCGGGGGTAAGGTACTGTCGGTACTGCAGTTCCAGTTCCCAAAGCAGAATACGCAGGATGACCTCCCTGTCGACCCCGGTCAGTTCATGAACCTTTTCGACACGGGTGTCCGGATCAATTGTGTGGTGTGTATGCATAGAGTTCAACTCCATATTTTCAGGTGGGCCAGTAGTAAAGTTGAGCAGAGAGAAGAGCGCATGAATCTGAGAGACCGGAGAATGGCATCTGCCGAGGTTGCATCCTCCGGTCTCGGCCGGGTGTCAGGCGTCCTTGCTGGCGACGATAAGGTAGGTCGTGTTCACGCCCCGCCCTTCGAGCTGCACGTGGTCTCTAAGGAAAGCCTTTACGAACTTATTGCGCTTAGCTTCCTTGAACTGATCATAAGTCAGTCCTGCACGACGATACAGTTCCTGCGGCTTGGTGACGGTCCCGACAGGCAGGTCGTAAAGGACTCTCAACAGAGGGACGTAATGGGGTGTCCTTCCGGCGTAGTCATCCTCATCGGCCGCAGACAGGATAACCTCCCGGGGAACCTCGGAGACGTGCTCTACCCGGCATCCAGGAAAAGCTGCCTGCAAATATCGAACCACGTCATCAGGCGGCTGGAGGAGCCACACATCCACATGCTTTTCGCTGCTGTGGTT
This sequence comes from Oscillospiraceae bacterium, assembly GCA_902781745.1. Classification (GTDB taxonomy): domain Bacteria; phylum Bacillota; class Clostridia; order Oscillospirales; family Oscillospiraceae; genus Evtepia. The sequence continues at coordinate 16,943 of CACZKM010000004.1, read as the reverse complement.
GCGCATATCGGTCCGGAATATGGCCTGGACCAGGTCGTTGGCCAGCAGGATATCCTGCATCCGGGTGATCAGAGGCAAGGCATTATTCCCCACTTCGGTCAGAGCATTGGCCCAGCCTGTTGAAACGGAGGCCAGAGCAACCGCTTCGGCAAGGTACTCTTCCGGACGAAAACGGTGGAGCCCGGCGATGACCATGGCGGTACAGCCGCCATACAGATTCGACCCATTCATCCCGCCGAAGTACGGGACTCGTTTGTGCTTGCTGCCGTCCCGCTCCTGGAAGGGAACAAGAAAGCCCGGAAACTTGGGCGACAACGCATTCCAAAACCGCTCGGCGTAATCTTTGTAGGTCACGACCAACGCTTGCTTATGCTGAGCTTTCATCTCTCGGAGACGATGCTCCGTCCAGGCCAGACAGGCGGCCTGGTTCGTCTTGTTCCTGGCAGCACTTTTGGAAAAAGTGAAGACATCACCGTGTTGGATGTAGAGGGTCAGCCGACTGCCGTTTACTGGAAAGGAACTGTCGACCAGTTCAAAGTTCTCGTTGTGAGCGAGAACGGGAATGAGATCAGCGGTTCCGGTGAAGATGATAGTGGCTGGCTTGTTTTCTCCATGGATCTTCTTGACCCTAGGGGAGAGAAGGGTTTGTGCACGGCCCTTATAGTGATATGCGTGTCCGTCGCCGTGGAGCGCGTCGAAGGTCTTGATCACCTCGTCGGCGTACCAGGGCTTTATCGCGCATTCGCAGATGGAGTTCTCCAGATCCTCCAGCCCGGTGAAGTACTCCTCCCGCAGATCGGCCTTCGGGATCGTCTGGAATGCGGCGTCACTGGGTGCGCTTCGACGTAGCTTGTTGAAGGGCTGCAGGAGCTTGTACCAGAGCTGTTGTTCCAGGAAATTGAAGGAGCGGAACCTTCGCGGGTCGGAAAACGGGGCCACCAGCTGGTGGACTGTTGAAGGGGAAAGCTCGTTCTTTTCAATCAGGACGGGCGCTTCGTCGATTAGGAGAAGGTTCCTGGTGTGCACGGCTCCGGACGGGTCGTACCATTCGCTCAAAGGAGCGAAATCTTCTGCGTAGAATCCGTAACGGGCGTGTGTTATAATAAGAATCGGGGTATCGTGGATGCGCTGACCTGACGTGAGAATGGGGCATCGGTCGGCGTCCGGGCATGCACGTCCCGGGCATTCGGAATACTTGGTCGCCAGCCCGGAAACACAGCCCTCCTTCAGGTTGGCGGCGTTGGGGGACTCCACCAGCCGGGCAATGCCCGGCGCAACAGATTCACAGAGTTCCAGCAGTTCTCGGCCCTCCTTGATGGTCTCCACGGCCACCACCCCACCGCCGAGGGCCTCGGCGATGGAGGTGGTGAGGGAGAACTCGCAGGCAAAAGCCTTGAGGGAGGAGCGGATCAAGGTTGATTTCGCGCCACCTGGCGGAATCTTGATTACCTTGACTTCTCCAGGAGCGGCAGTCAGTTCGGCCTCGCCGCTGCAGCGCAGAGATTGCTTCTGCCCAGGGACAAACGAGAGTCCCCGTTTCCACAGCGTCTCCTCGACATCCTCCATGATGACGTCCAGCAGATCCAGCGGCGTGTTGGTCACCCGAGGATGGAGGGTGCCCATGGGACGAGGCGCTTTCGCGTTGGAGCGGGTCATGAGAACACCTCCTCGTCGTCGGTTTCATCCAAGACGAACTTGGGGGTTGCAACGACGTGTGTGCTGTTACGTGTCCCGTTCTCTAGGAGGTCAAAGCGCAGATACCTAGTATTGGACCCTGCAAATATCACGTTTTCGCGCACCATTTCATCTTGAAGCGGGTGGAGCCAGTCATGGCTGAACATAGTAAGGTCGATATTACCCAGTGCCTTGGCAGCCTTGGGGAACTCCTTCTCAAAGGTTGCTTCCAGCATCATAAAGCACTCGATCATTTTGTGTTTCCGCCATGCCCCTAGGGGGTTCTTAACCTCGCGGTATGACTGACCGTGCTGAACGATCCGGGCCGGGTTGTCCGCAATCATTTTCCGGATAATGCGCAGGAAGGTGTCAGGCTCGGTGGGCGAGAGCAGTACAACATCCAGCTCCGGTGGGACCGTATCTGTAGGCCAAAGCAGGTTGCCCCATTCAGCACACTCCTCCTCAGAAAGGAAATGTCCTTCCAATAGTTCCGTCAGAAAGTGTTCCACAACGACATCGTAAATTGTATTGCGGAGTACATCCGGCTTGTATTGGACAGACACGTAGCGTCCGGAATCTCCACTGGACAGGGAAGCGGTCACGCGCTCCTCGATGCGCTCGACCCAGTCCTCTGACTCTTTTTCCCAATACCACCTTAGAAGAGCGGCAATCAAGGGTCCGTTGTCCTGGAGAACCTGGAGGGCATCTGGGGAATACGTGTTGAACTGGGAAGCTTTCGCTGTCTCTGCTGACTTGGGCTTCATACCGCCGAGAAAAACCGTGCCGGTGTCCTCCAGATATGGAGCGATTTCCTTGACATCTTCGGCTTCCGCCTCAAGCACAAGGACAATAGAGTCCGTGTAAGGAGCGGGGAGTCGAACTAATGTCTTTCTCCTTCGTGTCACCTTCAGCAGGGAGAAGTCTACGATCTTCTTGCGAAGATATCTTGTTCCTGCGCGGAAGTCCAGGATCGGATTCCGCTTCAGGACGATGTGCGTTTCCTTCCACGCCCGTTTGGTGACGATGCATTCAATTAGGACTGTGAAAACATTAGCCAATTTCTCCGCGCCATTTTTTACATAAAGGTGTGGATGGAAGTCGGGAAACCGCTCCCGAATGCTACGGCACCGCATGGCACACACGATGATCGCCAGGATCCGCCTTCCCTCGGTTGTCGATGGGAAGAGGTGCAGAAGACCAGATAGCAACGCCGTGGCGCCGCATTGGTAGTCCTCGCGTGTGGCGGGACGCTTGGTGCCGTCAGGAAATGTGACCTTTCTGGGCGCATTGGAAGGTATCCGGTTCATCCTGGCCTTCGTCCTGCGCTTGCACTTGCGCAAGAGCTTCTGAAGTTCCTTCCGGCGCTTCCCCTCCGACAGTACTTTGAACTGAGGGAGAAACTTGCGCAAGATTTTGTCCGTCAGAGCGACATAGATGCCGCCGATCCTGACGAAAATAGCGTGAAGAAACCAGAGCCTTAGGAACACTGGATTCCAACGCTTTGGCTTAGTCTTCCCTTTGGCCTTTTTGTTGGAAGACTTTGCTTCCTCCGTCGACCTGGGTTGGGATCTTCCCGCCGTAGTCGCAGATGGTCCTAATTCTTTTTTCATTGTAAATTCCTCCTTATTTTGGCTACCTGACAAGGCGTCTGGGCACCGCCATCTGCCTATACCGCAGTGAACCAGCGTCACAGGTAGATGACTGTGCCCTGCATCCGGATGAAAATCCTATAGATGAAGCCATGTGTGGCGAACAGCCTTGTCGAGGTGCAAGATTGATGAAATCCATCTGCTTATTATCCTAGCAAAGAATTTTGCAAACGTATTGAGTGCATTCCTGCAGACTTATGGCACACCCCATAAAAACGATAGGAATATGTTGTTGATTGTCCGTCCTATATATGAATATAGATGTATGAGAAATAAGGGGAGCGAGAGTATGGGGAAATACGATATTAACGCGAAACTCAATGAAAATCAGACGTTGAGCGTTCTTGATCTTGCCAAGGATATTGTTATGGATTACAGATCGTATTTGGAACCGCAGGCGATTTATCGATGCTTTTACAAGAGCCGTAAAAAGCCTGGCCTGATAGAAAGAATGGATAGGGCAGGGATCCATATCAGTGCAGAACTGGAGAGTGCTGATAAGGAAGAACAATTCAAAGCCTTAAAGTTGCTAAAACTATTTTACCTGATAGAGAATGGTCCCTATGCTGAACAAGGCATTCACATTACGGATATTATTATAAACAAAACCTATTCAGGGCTCTGGAACCAGGCAGTTGCGGGGAAGGAATTCAGCAATTGGCTTGAAAGAGAATACATTTCGCTGTTTAAGCAGATTAGAGGGCCTGATGAAATTGTTCCCTTGTTCTATTTGATCCATCTCGAATGGTATCGATTAATGGAAACGCTTCTTCGGATAGCGATCTCAACAGTAAAAGAAGATGATCAAGTACGAGTTGCATTCAAACTACATTATGCGAGAGAGCGCTTATGTGCGTTTTTGGAAGATTATAATTTGCCTAGTGTAGGCAATGGAGAATCAGATGTCTTGCAAATGGGGTTTAAGCAATTGACAGTCTACATGCTTGGGGAAGTAAATTCCGAATGGAGGAAAATAGCTCTGTCAATCTCTGAGGACCAAGATTTCATTGAAGATCAGATGATCAGATTTTATCAGAGAGCTTTATGTAAGCGCAGACAGGATATCGTGCCCTGGCACAAGCTATATTTTATCGATAAAGTATCTGGGTGCGAACATAACGAAGAAGACAAGATCGGGATGTTTAGCCGCTTATTTGGTGAAACATTTCAAGAACAGTCAAAAGCAGATACCTCAAGAATAATGACGACCTTGAGAAATGGGTTCAGCCGATTGAATCCTGTCATTCATCATATAAAAAGAAACGATGTGTTTGATTTAGACCAAGGAATTCCTGTGTTGATGTTAGCTGGGATAGCGGTTACATTATCAGAGTTTGGAGGTATAAATAACGAGATAAAATACGATTGTTTCAGCAATTACTTATGTGTAACATCATCGTTGGAAGAGCTTAAAATGTGTCCATTCATATATAAGACAGTATTATTAACATTGCTGTTAAGAATGGTTATCAATATGCTCAGAATTTCGGGAGAAGAGAAAATAGCGGGGCTATTTTTCTCAATTGTGGAATTAGTTATTGAGATTCAAAAGAAGTTGTTGGATGCAAAATCATTAGCCAAGATGCAGGAAATACACCTACAAACGGTATCAAAGGTATATGCAGTTTTGTATGAGGTACGATTGATTGAAGAAGGGGAGTGACAAATAAAAAAGTGAAACGCACTAACAAAAATCCCCAGGGGGGGATTTCTATAAAGATAGAACCGAAAATGCACCAATTATTCTTTTCTTCGAGTTGCAAGCGATAATCCAAAGATAGCCAAGCGAAAAACGCTCCATCAATAAAGGCCCAAAATGACCGAGTGATGGAGCGTTTTTCGCCGGAAACACAGAGGGTGTATTCGAGCTTGAACGAAGGGAAACGGAGTGACCGGAGTGTCAAGCTCGAAGAAAAAATAATCGGAGTATTTGAAGGAGCTATCTTTGGATCTCTTTTTATAGAAAAGCCCCCTAATCCGAAGATGTGTTTTGTAGCACCGGGTATGTGATTGCTGTAAGCAAGGAGAGGGAGTAGGAAAAGCGAGATGCGCCCTATGGATCAGGCTTCTGCACTCGATACAGTACACTTAGGAAGGCTGCAGTCTGTATGATATGGCTTCTTTCGACCTGATCAAATCCATAGCATATTTGTCAGCTGATGCCGATTAAGGATGATTTACGCTTATAATTAATGTAAAAACCAAGAAAATATTGCACTAAATTCTTAAACGTGCTATACTGTCAGAAAAATCTTCAAAGGATGCGATGCCATGTACAGGACCATAACAGCGTATCTGGAGCAATGGAAATCCAGTAAGTACCGCAAGCCGCTGATTGTCCAGGGCGCCAGGCAAGTGGGTAAGACCTACGCTGTCCTTGAGTTCGGCAAGAACAACTACGACAACGTGGCCTACTTCAACTTCCAGACCAGCCCTTCCCTAGAGAAGACCTTTGCAGAGGACATCAGTCCGTCCTATCTCCTGCCGGTCCTGGCTCACATCAGCGGTCAGACGATCACCAGAGGAAACACGCTCATCGTTTTCGACGAGATCCAGCTCTGCGAACGGGCAGTGACATCTCTGAAGTACTTCTGCGAGGAGGCGCCTGAATATCACGTGATTGCTGCCGGCAGCCTTCTGGGTGTGGCTGTCAATCGTGAGAAGTTCGCGTTTCCTGTGGGGAAGGTGGATCGTTATACCATGCACCCTATGGATATGGAGGAGTTCCTTCTTGCCATGGGCGAGGAAGAACTGGTCAAGCGTATCAGAACCTGTTATTCCGAGAACGAGCCGATGCCCTCTGCCCTGCATGATGCTGCCCTGAAGCTCTACCGTCAGTATCTTGTGATTGGCGGAATGCCAGAGGCTGTGGCTCGCTTTGTTGATACGAAAGACTATATGCAGGTACGCCATGTCCAGGAGACCATCCAGATGGATTACCTGGATGACATGAGCAAGTACCAGGAGAACAGCACGGAAATCAAGAAGACTAGGCTCACCTATTCTACGGTGTCAGTTCAGCTCTCGAAGAAGAATGTTCGGTTCCAGTACAAGATCATAAAAAAGGGAGCCCGAGCGGCAGAATATGAGAACGCCATCCAATGGCTGGTTTCCGGTAATCTGCTCTCCCAGGTCTATCGTGCCGAGCAGATCATGAAGCCACTGGATAACTACAAGGATATTGATGACTTCAAGGTCTATCTCTCTGACATGGGGTTGCTGTGCGCCCAGAAGGACCTTCGGCCTGACGACATCTTTTTCATGGAGGAAGAACTGACAGATTTCAGGGGCGGTATGACAGAAAACTACGTCAACACGCAGCTGGTCAAGAACGGTTTCAGGACCTTCTACTGGCGGAATGATAAGGGCACAAAAGAGGTGGACTTTGTGGTCGCCATGGGCGGAAAACTGATCCCCGTTGAGGTCAAGAGCGGGGAACGCGTCGGTGCAGAAAGCCTCAAAGAATACATCCGGCTTTTCAAGCCTGCTTACGCGATACGCATATCCATGAAGAATTTCGGGTTTGAGGATGGGATCAAGTCGGTTCCTCTGTATGCGGTGTTTTGTATACACGACGAGTGGAATGCTTAACGAGGAGCGTAGAATTGCTATCCTCTCTCCTTGAGAAATCATTAACGACAAATCATCTCATAGCGGTTGGGAGCATTGCCCCAGCAAACTACGGGCGTTTCAATCTGCTGATAAGCTGTTTTGAAACGCCTTGTAGCATCAAACCGAACGAAATTCAGAAAAAGAAACTATAAATCGCACGATTTCTATTGATTGCTTGATCTGTATCGCATATAATATAATTGCCAGAAATGATAGGAGGCTTTTTTATGGTCGTCACAGCTACGGAGTTCAAGGTCAACTTCGGGAAGTATCTCGGTCTGCTTGCCACAGAGGATATATTCATTACGAAGAACGGAAAGTTGATCGCGAAGGTTTCCAACCCCAATGTCAGTGCGGTGGACGCCATCAGCGGACTTCTTGTTGGGAAGATTTCGGAAAACTATGATGCGAAATCACTGAGAGAGGAGCGGCTGCGAAAGTATGCGCTTGATGATTGACACCAACATCTTTCTGGATGTTTTGACGCAACGAGAGCCGTTCTATGAACACTCCAAAGCCGTGTTGAGCCTTTGTGAGGACAAGAAAGTGCATGGCTTTCTCTCTGTATCCAGCGTGACTGACATTTTTTATCTGATTCACAGACAGCTACACAGCGTTGACCTGGCATATCAGGCGCTGGGGGCCGTTTTGGACATTGCAAAGGTACTGACCGTCACGAACGAGGATGTTCTGAATGCTTTTATCACAAGGGCGTCCGACTTTAAGGATTGTTTGTTGGCGACCTGCGCCAAGTCCAACAAATGTGACGCCATTGTCACACGGAACAAAAAAGATTTTCTCACATTCGGCATCACGTTGCTGTCCCCGGAAGAACTGTTAGAACTATTTCCTGCTGACGAAAATTCATAGCGGCTGGGAGCATCGTCCCGGCAACCTGCGGGCGTTTCAATCTTCTGACAAGCTGTTTTGAAACGCCCTCTCTCATAACAAACTATTGACGACACTTTTGCTCTATCGCTGCGGGTATGAGATCGGCAAGTATATTTTTCTGGAAGCCAAGATCGCTCGGACGAAGGAGAGCTATTATGACGCTCTGGAGGCTTCGCAGGCCGGCTGGCACGAAGGCCAGGACGATCCTACGGTATTTATCAAATATCTGCTTGGTACGATCATCGCGGCATACCGTGATTTTGAGGAACGTATGGAGCTCGTTGCCACGTCTCCCTTGAATACCGTGCGCAATGCCGTGAAAACGAGAATCGGAAAGTTCACAGAGGCTGAAATCGCAGAGCTTGTCACTTCAATGAGCGCCACATCGGTTGAACGCCATCTCCGGACGCTCTGCGCCAGCGGAGAGATCGAAAAACGCGGCGGCGGACGATCAACCTACTATATCCGGAAGACAATATAATCAATCATTGGTTTTAAGTTTTTCCATCACGCTGATGGTGGGGTAAGAGATGCTAGATACTATCGGAAGAAAAGCATTTTGGGATGAGCTTTGTAGGATTCGTGATAATACCCCTGAGCATTTACAGGCACTACTGGCTACGATACCGAGGCGGAAGGTGATGAAGGGTGAAAAAGATACTTGCGGGGCAGGTCCTGCTGATCCTCTGTTGCGCCTTCTATCTGATCTGGTGGTACCGAGGCTATCGCCCGGGTGTGTCCGCTGACCGGGTCGGAGGTCTGAATGGCGTTCTTTTGCTGATCACGGCCGCCCTCGGGATCACCGGTATGCTGTGCAGCCTGGGAAGCATTGAGCTGAAAACCGCTCTCAGGCTGGACCCGCACAGGATCGCGGTTATGGGCGTGATCACGTATATCGTGCTGCTGCTGGTCACCCGTTTCGGCTTCCACAGGATCGTGACCACCGAACTGTTCCTGATCGTGGGATGGACCACGCTGGAACTGACGGTTGCGAATCGACTGCTAGCAGCGGGGTGTCTGTCGGACGGCGGCTTCCGCGCCATGTGCGCGGTCATTGCCGCAGCTTTCACGATCAGTATCATCTTCTATGTCGCCTATTATCGGATGGATGAAATGAAGGCGTTCTATGCGGCGATGGTCCCCCTGGTGACGGAAGGGGTGTCGATGGCAGTGCTGACAGGCCTTGCGGCCGCTTGATCGAATAACCAGGAGCAAAGCAGGAAGGGCACAACAGCGCAAGGAGGATCTCCCCATGCGATTGACTCTCGTCTGGATCGGTGACTTAAAAACCTAACGGACCCGGGCAAAAACCTTGGCAAAACGTACCACTGCCTGGCAAGTGACTTTGCCAGGCTTTTTGCCAGGCGCGATTATCGAGAAACCGTTTGTTTTCAAGGGTTTCCGGGCTGTTATTGCCCTGCTTGGCAGCAAAAATTGCTTGGCAAGAAAAAAGAAGCATGCGGGTTTTGGGGCCCTCGACAGGACGGGCTCTATGGGCGGTGCATCCGGCAGAGGGGGTCCGAGTACCTACTCGGACCCCCACCGTATTTCACGGATCTGGTACAGCGCATCTCGATAACTGCCTTCCCTGCGGGATTGAGAGCCCGATGGTCCTCATGGGCTCTCGTCATTTCATTTTCTACACGCCGAACAACATAGCTATTTCCAATCAGCCTGCTTCAGCTTTCGATAGAAGGTCGCCTTGCTCATCCCAAGCTGTTTCATCGCAGCTGCCGCGGTGATTTCGCCCTGCCGCCACCGAGCCACCACCTGTGAAAACCCAGGGGGCTCGATGGGCTTCCGACCTTTGTAAACGCCGTTGGTCTTGGCGATGTCGATCCCCTCCCGCTGGCGCTGAAGGATATACTCCCGCTCCAGTTCAGCTACGGCGCCGAAGACGGTGAGCATGAACTTGCCGGTGGGAGTGGAGGTGTCGATGGACTCCTTTTGACTGACAAACTCCACACCCTTTGCTGACAGTTTTTCCACCAGTTCCAGCAGGTCGCGGGTGTTCCTGGCGAAGCGGCTGATGGATTCCACGACCACGGTATCACCCTGACGGACAAAGTCCAGCATGCTCTGGAGCTCCGGGCGGTTGGTGTTCTTTCCGCTCAGGCGGTCGATGTAGATCTGGTCCACACCCAGGGCAGTCATCAGTTCCTCCTGCCGGATCGTGTTCTGCTCCTGAGTGCTGACGCGTATGTATCCTATTTTCACTTTTAGCTTTTCATCTCCTTTAACATGTGCTATGATTGAACTGTAAGGATGGTGATTTTTCTTATGACTGAACTCCAGGAACAGACTTTGCTTGATTCCATGCGAAACGCAGTTGTGTCCGCTCGTATGGAGGGCTTGAATGTAACCTCTGCCATACAGGAAATGATAGATGCTGTGATTCATGGTGAACGCTCTTTAAGTGAGTGTGTGGATCAGTTGCTAGGCAACAAGGGAGAGTAATCCGAATGGCATACGATTTAGACCCTATCCAAAATCATTGTTATCCAGGGACTACCGTATTGATCAACAAATTTGGGATTCGTCAGCAGCAGAAGCTTGATGAAGTCGAAGCATTGATTGTAAGCGCAAAGATCGTAGAATATGAAATGTCTCCTTTTCCGGACCCGTTCAGTTTTGATTACTATAAACGCCTTCATGCGTTTTTGTTCGATCAGCTTTACGACTGGGCTGGAAAACTTAGGGATGTTGATGTGAGCAAACGGCACACCCGTTTTTGTCCGTCAAAGGAAATCGAAGAACTGGCAGACAGAATGTTCGCTCGTGCAGCTGGAATGGATTATTTTCAGGGATTGGACAGACCGTCTTTCCTTTAGGAAATCACAGATTTCTACAACGGCATTAATTACCTACATCCTTTCAGAGAGGGAAACGGAAGAACACAGCGCGTGTTTTTCCGAGAACTGGCCAGGCGTGCAGGGTATTCCCTGGATTATTCCTTGATCGATCCCGATATGCTGATGCTCGCTACGATCCATGTCGCCAGCGGAATACAGGACACTCTCCTACAAGCCTTCGAAAAAATGATACTGTGACTCAATAGGGTCCCCACAGCGCGTGAGACGTCTCAAAATGCGCGCAGAGACCCTATTGAGACATTTTTTTATAGTCTCACATGGGTATACCCTATTGAGATTGATCACATCTCTCAGCAGTACAGGAAAGCTTCGATATCATCGGAGGGAATCCCGTTCTGAAATGCCAGTTCTACCTTGGCGCAGAACGGTTATCTCCGTTTCATGTAGACTGTATCGCAGCGCCCAACGCATTTGTGCGATAAGTCGATTGACTCCAACGCGTTTTTGCGTTAAACTTGCGTTGGAGGTGTATTTAATGGCTAGGACAATCCCCGACAAGGAAACCCTCACGGTAGAATTTAAAAGCGATCTCAAAAAGTATGGCGATTCTGATCTGTTTGATGACGTAGTTGCCTTTGCGAATACTGACGGGGGCAACCTGTATCTTGGCGTCGAAGATGACGGATCGATCACCGGTGTGCATAAAGATCATTCCAATCCCATTTTTTTAAGCGCATATATCGCAAACCACACAGTGCCTCCTATCTCTGTCCGCGCAGAGATCATAGAGGAAATCCACCCGGTTCTGAAGATCTCCGTTCCGAAAGCCTATGGCGGAATCGTCGCTACTAGCTCCGGTAAGATTCTGCGCCGGCGGATGAAAAGTGATAACACACCTGAAAATGTCCCCATGTATCCCACAGAAATTGCAACCCGCCTGTCTGATCTCCGTTTGCTGGATTATTCCGCTATGGTGATTGCGGAAGCTACCCTGCAGGATATCGATCCGCTGGAGATAGAACGCCTCAGGAAACTCATACTTTCTTATGACGGAGAAAAAGCATTGCTGGAGCTTGGCGATGAGGAACTGCTAAAGGCCCTTGGTTTCGCCAGAGAGCAGGGCGACATATTACATCCAACAATCGCCGGGATCTTGATGACAGGAAGGACAGAAAGCATTAAACGGTTTGTACCGACGGAAACAGTCGCTTTTCAGGTCCTTGAAGGCACCAGCATCAGAGTAAACGACGACTTTGTGCTTCCTGTCTTAGCAGCTATCGAGAAGTTGTCCTCTTATGCAGCGGCCTGGAATCCCGAACAGGAGCTTCAAATGGGGTTGTTCAGAATGTCTGCCCCCTGCTTTGATCATCGCGCCTTGCGAGAAGCGATCGTAAACGCATTCAGCCATAGAGATTACACGAAAATGGGGCGTATACGGATGGCTGTCACGGATGAAGGTCTCACTGTGGCAAATCCCGGTGGTTTTATTGAAGGTGTCACCCTGCAGAACCTATTAACAGCGGAACCCCATGGACGGAATCCCCTTCTGGCAGATGCCTTGAAGAGAGTCGGTCTTGCAGAACGAACAGGCAGAGGCATCGACCGAATTTATGAGGGCTCTCTCATCTACGGAAGAAGATTGCCGGATTACAGTGCTTCAACTTCCGCCACCGTTTCTCTGTTTATCCCTCGCTCTGATCCAGATGTACAAATGACAAAGATCATTGCCGAGGAACAAAACCGACTTGGACGTCCTCTGCCGCTTCCAATGCTTCTTGTTCTTAACCAATTGCGCTTGCTCCCGCGGAGCGATGTCAAGCAACTCGCGTCTTCCCTGAATTTGAGCGAAGCGCTTGTAAAGACTGTGATCGATCAGGCGGTCAACGCCGGATTGGTCGAAGCATATGGAGGCGGCAGAGGCAGGAATTATACGCTCTCACCGAAACTGTTTTATGATAAACCGAACAAAATCGGATATGTCCGGCAGAAAGACATTGATGAACTGAGATATCCTGAACTGATCCTCGATTTGGCTCGAAGCAACGAATTCATTTCCCGAGCAGATGTTGTGAATTTACTGCACGTAAAAGACCACAAGGCATATACATTGCTGAAAAGCCTGGTGCAGCAGGACCTTCTGGTTCCTGTCAATCGGGGTCGTTACGCAAAGTATAAGTTGAAATAAGAACAGCAGGACTGGGGATGTTACACCAAGCGGATCGAAAACGCATATCAGGATATCGACAGCCTTTTAGTCACAGGGAAACATGCTTGATAACCCATTGTTTTCACCTCTATGAAGTCAGCCTTGCAAACGATCGTTTTGGGGAATGCTACATCTCGCCGCAGTAAAGAAAATCCTCAATGTCATCCGTTGTAAACCCGTCCTGAAGCCAGGTGTCCACCAACTCCTCTTCGTATCCATAGTAACGGGCAAAGGTTTTCAACTCGTCGATATAAGCGGCCTCAAATTCGTCGGCCACAGCCGGACAGCAGTTTCCGTCAAAGCTGTAGGCTGGGCTAAGCGGACGGTAGTACCGGAAATACAGTAAGCTGGCGTCAAAGCTGCCCCGCTCCTGGTTCCCGTTAGGATCGATTTTCAGGATATCTCCGGCTTCCAGCGGGACCTTGACCGGCTGACCGAAGCGGTTGCCCATTCCCCGAAGGGCCTTGGTCAGGATCGCTTCTGTGGAGGCATAGAGGTACAGGCCCAGCTTGGGATAGTGGTACAGGCAGAGGGGGTTGTCTCCTTTGACAAAATGCAGATTGTCTGCGGAATCCAACACCGTAAAACAGAAAGAGCCCTCAACTTCTTCGGCCATGTAACGCAGGCTGTCGAAGTCGAGGGTTTTCTTTTTTTCGATAAGCTGAACCGCCACATAGCTGTCCGTTTCAATCTCTGTCTTCGGTAACTTGAGCGAACTCCGTAGCCAGTGATCATTGTACAAAACGCCGTTGTGAGCCAATGCAAAGCCGCCGACAGGAGTGTTGCCAGCGAACGGGTGATTGTTTTGGTTGTTTTTAGCGTTCCCCTGGGTAGTCATACGCGTATGCCCCATAATGACTGAAACTCCGTTCGGGATATGAAATCTCATCCGGCGAGCGGGCAGCGGCCGTTTGTAGATTCGGAGTTTGCCGGCGTGGTTGTAGGCAATCCCCGTTGCGTCAGTGCCTCTCGCCTCGCACTCTCGGGCAAGGATGGCAAGGATCTTGCTCTTCTGCGTGCCAGTGAAGTTTTGTCCATAGTCAATCATTCCGAAAAGACAGCACATTGTATTATACCTCCTCTTCCGTGTCGATGGGCTCATTGATATAGAGACGCCGCTCCTTCAAATACTGGACCAGCTCCGGCCTGGTACAACCGCTGACGAAGGTGGTCCACGACATGGCCTTGACTTCCTCGTCCGTCAGGTTGAGTGCTACGTCACAGATGCGGTCCACCATTTGGATCGTGGCCAGCAGGGTATTGAGCTTCAGCGTCCCACGGAACATTCGAAATTCGATGGTGTCACTGTTTTCCAGGTTGACGCAGGTGTACCGTCCGGCGTGGTAGCCCTTCTTGGCGTGATCCAGAATGTCCAACGGATTCTCCTTTAGCCCATACCGGGCAGCCCAGCGTTCCAGCTGGCGGGGCGTTCTGCGGCTGAACTTCAGGAGCTCCTCCCAATTCTTCTCCACGAAGTACAGGACCCGAGCAATACAGGGCTCCTGTTCAGCCCTTGTCTCCCCAAAGGCATCTCTGCTGACATGGATGTGCAGGCCGCATGTGTTGGCGCGGTGGGACAGATACCCCAACTGTCGGGCCTCGTTTAAAACGGAGGGCCAGGGGAACTCGTTCATGTGGTACGCAAAAGAGAGCGGGTGCGTGACCAGCTCAAACCCGTCATCCAGAGAACCGTCGTGCTTGGCGTACATGACCTCCGTGCCGTTGTCGTTGGCCCGGTCTAAAATCAACTCGGCATTGCTGTTGCTTTCGCCACCTCCGTCGATTTCCAGCTCTACGCCAAAATAGCGTGGTCCGTCCCCAAAGAAAACCGGCTCCGGCTTGTAGTAATAGTTTTGTATGACACGGTTATCCCGGTGCCGGTTATAGCAGTCGTAACAGTACGGGCCATCTTCATCGTCATCATCATCGTAATACGCATCGTCGTAATGGATGAGACGGCCACAGCTTTCGCATGTGGTATAACGGTGATCCCGGCAGCTTTGGCAGAGGTGAATATAGCCTTCGCCGGCATCGTCCTCGTTCCAGATGCGCTCGCCGCAGCAGGCGCAGGTATAGGTGTTATCATCCAGGCAGTCAGCGCAAATGTCCTGTCCGTCAAACCTTCGGTGGTCTTCTTCCTCGATGACACAGCCGCAGACTGAGCAAATGTGTTCGTTCATAATCAAAACCTCCATAAACTGAGAAAGCCCCCGAGGACGTTCGAATCCTCGGGGGCTGTTGTACTTGGGCATTATCTGCCCATGTCCAGGGAGACCGCGACTTTAAAGTCCAGGCTGTCCCGATTGATTTTCAGCTCCGCCGCGCCGTTGAGCTTAGGCGCGGGGAGAGCCAGCGGGTTTCTCGGCTCCGAAAGAATCGGAAGCCTGCCAGCTATGCTGACCGATGTGTCCAGCGCGTTTCGGTCAAGGATCCTGTCCATCATCTTGCATCACCTCCTGTTCGCGTTCTTGCTGGGCCGGTGGGTTCATGGAACTGGTATGGCAACGATTTCGCCATTGACCCGAAGGAAAACCTCAGGGTGCTGGAATCGCTTGGCATACCGCTCCATTTGGTCTTCTGTCAGGCTCTCGAAGTTCTCACTGTCGGGGGGCGCGGCACAGAGAAAGAAGGCGCCGCAGACCACATCATAGATTTTTCCGGTTTCATCTCGCAGCGCTCGATTGGGCGGCAAGCCTGTCAGTTTGTCCTCTTCGTTGCAGATCAGGGCTATAGATTCCTCAAAAGGGTAGATGGCCTGGATCAAACCGCCGACGATCTGCTGCATAGCTTCCAAGCTTGCGTCTATTTCCTTCTGATCAGGGGCTTTGCAGGGTTCCACGATAACAACGGTCATAACAGATACCTCCAAAATGGAAATAGCTCTCTGGAACTGTTGATGATTCCAGAGAGCTTCCTATTTATAGTATGTATTTCAGTTGTAGGCAGGATCGGATTCGGGCTGCCTTGGGGTATCAGGAAGATCGATTCGGAACCGTGAGCCGGAGAAATCCTCACATATTATAATGAATAGGCCAAGTTCAAGAAGAAGGTCTCACGTCTATGCAAATCCATGTGCTTACAGAAGAAAACATTCAGTCTTTCGCTGCTCACCTGTGCCAGGAGGAGTACGCCCCAGGCAGTATTGAGCTGTATCTCCGCAACGCCCGGCGGCTCATGGCCTGGCTGGCGGGCCGGCCTGTGGACAAGACCGCGGTGGTGGCCTGGAAAGAGTCTCTGGTGGCAGTTGGGTATGCCTCGGTGACGGTCAATGCCATCCTCGCGTCTGTCAACCGGCTCTTCCGGTTCCTCGGCTGGACGGACTGCCAGGTCAAGGCCCTGCGCATCCAACGACGTCTGTTTCGCGCCGTGGGCCGGGAACTGACCAAGGAGGAGTACTTTCGTCTGGTCGCCGCAGCGAAAGACCAGGGGCGGCAGCGTCTTGCCTTGCTGCTGGAGACCATCTGCGCCACTGGCATCCGGGTCAGCGAGGTGAGATACATCACCGTGGAGGCGGCCAGAGCACGGAGGGCGGAGATCCGGCTCAAGGGAAAGATCCGGACGATCCTGCTGCCGGGCCGTCTCTGCCGGAAGCTTCTGAAATATGCCGGAAATAATAAAATCGCCTCTGGCGAGATCTTTCTCACCAAAGGCGGGAGGGGACTATCCAGAAAACAGATTTGGTCAGAGATGAAGAGTCTGTGCAGCAGAGCGGGGGTAGAGCCTGTCAAGGTCTTTCCCCATAACCTGCGGCATCTTTTTGCCCAGACTTTCTATTGAGCCTGTCGGGATGTGGTCATGCTGGCCGACGTGCTGGGCCACAGCAGCATCGAGACCACCAGGATCTACCTGCGCTCCACGGGGCGGGAGCATTTGCAAAGGGTCGCACGGCTTGGGCTGATGATGTAGACAAAATAAGTCTTTAGGGGAGTCAATTCTTGGTTTTGAGAGGCAGAGTGGTTCTCACAGAAAAATCACGACGCAAAAAAGACACAGCGAAACTGGAGTGCTACCATTTTCGTAGAGTCAGAAAACGCACCAAAAGTATGATAGAATAGAAGGAAAGGAAGGTGCGGAAGATGACCTACGAAAAGAGCTTCA